>CAZZAX010000100.1:0-22323 GCA_964653075.1 uncultured Pirellulales bacterium | reverse complement strand
TATTGGCTCCGCTAAGGGTTAAAGAACGAAAATGAAATTAGACAGTAAAAATAGTGCCTTTTGGTTTTTTGTGAGGAGAAAGTCCAAATGGCGTTCAATCAGCGAGATTTTTGTAAAGACAAGGCTAATGTGGTAAATGTGCGCACAAAATGCACAGTGAAATATTAACAATTTTTTAAGGGGTAGAAAAATGAAAACAACAGAAAAGTTAGCAATTTCGGTTTTGGTCTTGGGCGTAATGATCTGTCAGGCTAATGTCATCGAGGCGGCAACGCCCATGGGCACGGCGTTTACTTACCAGGAACGGCTTATAGATGCCGATCAACCACTGGACGGTTTCTATGACTTACAGTTCAAACTCTTTGATGATCCCGACGTCATCTTGGGTGTTCAGGTGGGAAGTACGATTGATATAGGTGAGCTTGTTATCGTGGATGGCCACATTGCGGTGGTGTTGGATTTCGGCAGCGGCGTATTCAATGGAGATGCCCGCTGGTTGGAGATTGGTGTGAGACCGGGCGTGATGGACGATCCCGAAGTATATAGGGCTCTTATGCCACGTATGGAGCTAAAGCCAGTACCATATACCCTGCATACGCGCGGGATATGTCTGGATGATGACTCGGGTAATGTTTTCGTTGGACAATACGCAGGCTACTCCAACACCGAAGGGTATTACAACACATTTGTAGGAGATGATGCAGGCATCCAGAACACTACAGGCCATGGCAACACATTCTTAGGAAGATCTGCAGGCTCCTCCAACACCGGCGGTGATTACAACACATTCTTAGGAAGTTGTGGAGGTCTCTCCAACACCACAGGCTCCTTCAACACATTTATAGGAACTGGTGCAGGCGGTTCCAACACCGACGGTTCGTACAACACATTCGTAGGAGACGATGCAGGCTTCCACAATAATGAAGGCAATGCCAACGCATTCGTAGGACGCTGGGCAGGCCTCTCCAACACCGAAGGTATGGGTAATACATTTATAGGAGTTAATGCAGGTGAGGATAACACCACAGGTGAATTCAACAGCTTCTTAGGACAATTTGCAGGACGGGGGAACACCACAGGCTGCAAAAACACATTCTTAGGAAGGTGGGCTGGCGGCTTTAACAAGACGGGCTCCGGTAATGTTTTTATCGGTTATGAGGCTGGTAGCAATGAGACCGGTTCAAACAAACTCTACATCGCTAATGGTCCATCTGATCCTAATGTTCTGATATACGGTGATTTTTCAACTGGCAGAGTTGGCATCGGCACAACGATACCAGCTTACGAATTGGACGTAGAAGGCGATGTGCAGGCGCGTGCATATCATACGGGGGATATATTCTTCCAAAAAGACGGTGAAAAGCTGTGGAGAATGTTCGAGGATCAAGATGGCTTGTACTTGGAGAACTTGAATACTCGTAAGGTGTACAGCTTTGTTCTACAAGAAACAGAGAACAGACCTGATGCAGAGGGAATTGTTAGCCTTGATCAGGCAATAAAAGACCTTAAAGCGGAAAATGCCGTGCTAAAGCAAAGACTCGCAGCTTTGGAGAAAATAGTACAGGAGCAGATTGTCGCTACAGCCAGACAAGCGCAAAAGTAACGCTGATGGGAAATTCTCTTATAGGCAACTGTGATAAATAAATGGCAGAGCAGTGTTTGAAATACACTGCCAATTGCTATTATTTGACCGAATCATCGGGTTGTAGTCCGAGTTGTTTATATAAACGTTGTCGGCCGGCTTTATCGCCTTCAATTATTTTGTGGGCGTATTCGGCTACTTCTTGAGCGTGTGCGCATGGGACCACGATGACGCTAGTGACGGGACGAAGAATCTTTTCCTGACGTAGAGCGGTATTCTTCTGTCTCGTGGAATTTAATCCGCCTTTTGTATCGATTAGCTTTGATTTTTTGGTCCGCGTCTTTCCAGCGTGTACGGATGTCGTCCTTGGGTTGCCATCGATGGAAAAACACAAAGTTTTCGTTGCGATCGACTTTGCCGTAATAGTGGCCGACAGTAACGAGTTTATCGGTGCAACGAACGAGCACGAGCAGTTTGGCAATGCCTGTTTGCTCTACGCTCTGAAATAAGGCTATCTCAGGTAATGCCACAGGTGAGCCGGGAATTGGAATTGATGGTATGCCCAGAATGTTGCTCTTGTATTCGGTTCCAAGTGCACCGGATGCAATCTCCACCACGCAGTCAGCTTGCTCGGCGCATTCCACAAGATGAGCCCCGATTTCAGCAAAACGGACTCTCATTGCAGCCTTGACGTATTCGACATCATAGCTTTTTAGATTGGTAAAATCTATGTAAGTCTTTTTATCAACCACTTCTGGAATGTTGAGTTCCT
Organism: uncultured Pirellulales bacterium; assembly: GCA_964653075.1. Classification (GTDB taxonomy): domain Bacteria; phylum Planctomycetota; class Phycisphaerae; order Sedimentisphaerales; family Anaerobacaceae; genus NIOZ-UU13. The sequence continues at coordinate 19,969 of CAZZAX010000100.1, read as the reverse complement.
CAAGAGCATTATCGACAGCTCCGGAAAGTAAGAGCTGCTCAATGGCATTCCGGTCTGTGTTGGTAAAGCTTCTCGTAACACAGCCGGTCGAATAGAGTAGAACAAGACTTGTACAAATAATATGTTTCATTTTATTGCCTCCCTTTAAGAACCACCGAGACTCGAAAAGAAAACACATACGGTAACGAACTTTTGCAGAGCATGGAATCATTGGTTGCTGTTATTTGACTGAATCGTCGGGAGGTAGTCCGAGCTGTTTATATAAACGTTGTCGTCCGGCTTTATCGCCTTCGATTATTTTGTGGGCGTATTCGGCTACTTCTTTTGCATGTTTGCGTGGAACAACGATTACACCATCGCCGTCGGCTACGATGACATCGCCTGGCTCTACCAAAACTCCGCCGCAGACGATGGGGCGGTTGACGGATTCGATTTCGTTTCGGCCCGGCCGAATACCCCTGCCCGGTTTTCTGAAATACAGCGGTATCTTTTCGGTGGCTATTTCATCGGTATCGCGGGCCGTGGCATTGGTAACAACTCCGACACATCCTTTGACTTTCCAGCCCATGATGTTGTTCGAGCCGATTGAGCCTACGTCGGAATCCGGGGCATCGTCAATGACCAGTGCAGTACCCTTACGGATAAGCGGAACAAACGGCTCGCTCGAAAGTTTATTGTACCACTGGCCGACCCAGCGGTCGAACGCCCCGGTTTCCATACGCGGCGCCGGCGGTTTGTTCGTTGGAACGTACCGGACGGTTAGGGCGATGCCTATAAAACGGTGGGTGTAATGTATGGTGTCTTTCCAAAGGGCGTGGATTTCCGGCGACATCAGGCCGGTATTGGTCAGCCCGACTTTGTCCATTCCGTCGGAAACGTCGGCAACGCGGAGCCCATCGAAGAGCTTAAGGATTTGCTCATCGTCCTTGGCCTTGTAAACTTTGGTCGGAATGAAATTTTTTCCCGCCCTTAATTCATTGATGCTCGATGGGCTGTTCGGTTGTGCTTTAGCCGGCCCCGAATAAGTGACAATAACAAGCATTGAAAAAGCCAGCATACCTGTTAAAACCACTGCGGTTACTGCTGCGGCTGTCTTTGTTTTTCCAGTTTGCATTTTTTACCTCCTGAATTTTGAAAAATCTTTTAATACGTGTACACCAATACTATGAACTTTTTTGTTATTGTTCAAGCAAAAAGGAAACAGGAAATTGTTGATTATAATTTCGTATCTGATAGATTGAAGTTACTGACAAAACCAGCCGATTTAGAAGCAGAGATGAAATGGTAGAAATAACAGATAACATATCTATCCGGGATGACGAGCTTATTTTCAAGGCCTCGCGAAGCGCCGGGCCGGGTGGACAGAATGTCAATAAGGTTAACACGCGGATTACGCTGTTTTTTGATGTGGCAAACTGTAAGAGTTTTTCCGATATACAAAAAAGGCGAATACTCTCTCGTCTGGCAACGCGGGCCGACAAGAATGGGCTTCTAAGAGTTGTCTCGCAGAGGTTTCGAACTCAGAACGCAAATCGCAGGGCCGCGGTCGAGCGGTTGCAGCAGTTACTTGCTGATGCGCTGAAGACCAGAGCGGTACGGAAAAAGACCAGGATTCCGTATGCGGCCAAACAGCGGCGATTAGAGCAAAAGAAACGGCGAAGTCTGTTGAAGCGGCAGAGAGCGAAAAGAAATTTGGCCGGGGATTTCCCGGATTAAAGGCTTGAGAACAAAACGCAAATATCAGCGTTTTCGGCGGCGGACCATGACAACAAAGACCACGACCGCAGTAACAATCATGATTACCAGCACTTCCTTTGGACCTATCAATACAGCCGCCATGGTTCTTTTAGCTCCCGGTTTATTCTTTATTTTCGAAGATAGTTCTATTGGCAGAGATTTTCCTGTTTTTTTTACCAAAATGCAAGAAGATATTCTGCATTAAAGGGTCTTTCATGGCGTTTCGAAAAAAAATCTGGCAGAAAGGGATAATTTTTTATATTAAAACACTAAACGGAACGTCATATGTATAGCGAAGGTTGGCTATCAATTATATTGGGTCGGCTTTAGATGCTGGAAGATAAGCGTCTTATCTGGGAACTCAAACAAGGCAGCAAAGATGCCCTGCGCCAAATCTATATGGAGTATAAAGATACACTGCTTACAATAGCGGCTTCTTTGCTGCATGATACTTATGCTGCTGAGGATGTTTTGCATGACGTTTTTGTTTCTTTTGCCGCCGGAGCTGGAAAACTTGAGCTTAGGGTAAGTCTGCGTAGCTATCTGATAAGCAGCGTTGTTAATCGTGTGCGGGACAGGTTCCGTAAAAAGAAGCACCACATGGTTGAGCTTGACAAAGCAGGGCAAATCGGCTCGGATTCGAACAATCCTGAGCAGTCGGCTATATTCGCTGAGCATTTACAGCTAATGGCTGATGCATTATTCCAGATTCCGCTGGAACAGCGGGAGACAATAATCCTGCACCTCAACGGAGGGATGAAATTTAAGGAAATAGCTGAAGTGCAGCGTATCCCAATCAACACGGTTCAGGGCAGATACCGCTACGGTCTTGATAAACTACGGACAATTTTAAGTGGAGAGTCAAAAAAATGAATCTCGCAGACAATATAGAGCGAGCAGTCGAACAATTGCATATAACAACAAGAGCCGAGACGGACAAGAGTATTCTTGATGATGCTTTTGCCGCGCTCGATAAATCTGCGCAAAAACAATCATCCCACGTCGGACTCGGTGCTCGGCGAAGGGCTCTACGAATCAGGATAGCAGAGTTGGCCGCTGTTGCTGCTGTTATTCTTGTGATTTTTGCTTTATTCTTTGGCATATCGTCCGTAGATGTCGGATTCGGTGAGATTTATCAGGCCCTGGGGGCAGTTGAGAATATCTGTATAACAACGTTTGAGCCTGCTGCGAATGAGCCGATGCAAATCGAGTGGGTCTCACAAGCTTTGAATATAGACATGTTCAGGATTGGAGAGCAGCTTGTTTTGTGGGACATTTCAAACAATATTAAAATGACAAAGAATTTATCTTTTGATTCCGTAAAGACACAAATACTTTCCGGAGAAATGCTTGCCAAATTGAAACAAGCGGCTAATCAGAGATTCGGCCTGGTTCCATTTTCGAGTATAAGCGGGATTTCCGGTGCCCGGTGGACTCGTGTAGATGATTCGGAAGTAGAGACTGTTGTGTCGGGTACCAGGGCCTTTGATCTCACTTGGCCGGAAAAAAATAACGCCTCCGGTGCGATTAGTTTTAGAAAGTGGCGGATTTTCCTGGATAGGGATACTAACTTACCTAAAAGGACACAGTGGTATAGTAAGCTCAAACCGGAAGAGGAATATAAATTTGAAACGTTTTCTGTGATTACGTATCCCAGCGAAAGCCAAATACAGGCCCTCATTCGCAGCACATTCGGTCCGGCCGCACTCCAGCCGCGTGATCCGGGATATATAAGCACGCCACCGCCCAATTAAGGCAGAGCGGACGGAGAAAATTGTTCTTTCAATGATAATTGAAAACAATCGCTGATTGTGGTAAAAGATTACTAATAGAGTAACTTTCGAATCAGGGATTGTCCTTATGGCGGTTCAGTTTATTCTTGGCAGAAGCGGTACCGGCAAGACCAGCTATTGCATAAAGGCTATCGTCAATGCACTGGCCGAGCCGGGCGAGCAGCAGTTGATTCTGCTGGTTCCCGAGCAGGCCACCTATCAGGCTGAGCGTGCAATTTTGGGCGATGAGAGAATATCCGGCTACAACAGACTAAATGTGCTTTCGTTCGACCGTTTGCAGTTTTTATTGTCAGGCAAAAATACCGCCAGGCCGGCCCTGTCGCGCATCGGCAGGCAGATGATAGTCCACCGGCTCCTGCGGGACAATAAAAGCAAATTGAAAATCTTCGACTCATCGGCATCCCTGCCCGGCCTGGCCCGGCAAATGGCACAAACTATTTCAGAGCTGCACCAGTATGCAAAGACTCCGGATGATATTAAACAATTGCTGAGTGAGCTGGCGAAAGACGAGCGTAATAATTTAGCAATCCTGAAGTTTTCCGATATAGGCCTCATTTTAGAAGAATACTTGAAGTTCATTGAAACAGATTATCTTGACCCCGATGCTCAACTGATTCGTGCCTGCAAGGAAGTTTCGTCGTCAGCTTTGCCGAGAGGTGCGAAGTTGTGGGTTGATGGTTTTGCGGGTTTTACCGGTGCCGAGCTTGAAGTCCTTACCGAGCTGCTGAAGGTTGTCGCAGATGCACACATTGCCTTTTGCCTGGATCCTTCGGAGATTGATTTAGCGAATCCTGCAGCGGAGGAAATTGACCCGGTTGGTTTGTTTTATCCGACCCAGCGTACTTACGCCGAGCTTGTCGGCAGGGTAAAAAAATGCAAGCTTAAATTGACCGGGCCGATAATTCTTGAACAGGCGCAAAGATTTTCCGCCAGTGACCAGCTTGCTCATATCGAGCGTAATATATTTGAAATTGAACCGTCCAGGCTTGACTCGACTGATAATATTCGCATTATATCGGCGCCGAACGAACGGGCCGAAGTCGGCTTCGTTGCAAGGCAGATACTCGAGCTGGTAAAAGAAAAAAACTATCGATATCGTGATATTGCCGTTATTGCGTCGGACATTGATAGTTATCAACATTATGTAAGGGCGTATTTTAACGATTATGGAATCCCGTATTTTATTGATAAACGAAAGCCCTTGAACCAGCATCCTGTTGTTCAGCTTATTTGCTCAGGCCTCCAGGCGGTCACGGGCGGCTTTTCCCATAGTGATATTTTCGCATGTCTTAAAACCGACCTTGTACCAATACCGCGGTATGATATCGACGTTTTGGAAAATTACTGTCTTGCCTTTGGCATAACCGGTGGCGACTGGCAGACTGATAAACAGTGGGGCTTTGCCGGCAGGGATAACGAAGACTTTGACGAAAAGCGGATAAACCAAATTCAGCTCAAAGCCATCGGGCCTTTACTAAAGCTCCGCGAAGGTCTGTGTCCTCTTGACAATCCGGCAAAGATGCTTACTTCCGAAGAGTTCACGCAATTCGTTTTTACTTTTCTTGATGAGCTCAAAGTCAAGGAAACGATTGGTGGTTGGATTGAGCAAGCCGACAAGAATGAAGAACGTGTCGCTGCCGATGAGCATCAGCAATTTTATAACAAGCTTGTGGATATTTTTAACGAGCTTGTCGAGGTATTTGCCGGTGGAACTATGCCGGCCGAGGATTTCTTTGCGATAATCAATTCTGCTTTTTCACAGTTGACCTTGGCCTTTATTCCGCCGACTTTGGACCAGGTTCTTGTCGGCTCTATCGAGCGAAGCCGGCATCCCGATTTAAAAGCTGTCTTTCTAATTGGCACTACACAAAGACAGTTTCCCGTTCCGCTGGTTACGGATATTATATTGACCGATGACGACCGCGGCTCAGCAGAGTCGGCGGGTTTTCAATTGGCCCCCGCCTTGAGTCAGACACTTGCCGACCGCCAGTATTTGGCCTATATTGCATTTACTCGTCCGTCCGAATTCCTGTGCATTACGTATCCTTCGGTTGACGATAAGGGCGGTGCCGTGCCTCGCTCTCAATTCATAGACAATCTCGAATCGCTTTTTGAAAATCTTAAGGAAGAACCGATTGCAGGCCAGGAAATGAATATTGAGAAAGTTCATAGTGAAACCGAGCTTGCGGATTTGCTGTGTACGCAGCTCGGAAAGGATACTTTCAGGTCTGAAACCGGCGATAATGAAAGTCCTGGTGAGTTATTAGAAGATATTTGCTTGGATGAGAAGTTTCCGGAATTAGGCTCGAATGTTCTTTCTGCGATAAATTATGACAATTGTGCACGGTTGGAAAGCGATGTTGTCGGAGAGCTGTTCGGCAAACGGATACAAAGCTCTGCGACCAGGCTGACTACTTTTGCCGCCTGTCCGTATCAATATTTTGCCCGGTACACTTTGCAGTTGGAGCAGCGAAAAGAATTTAAGTTTGAGCCTTTAGACCTGGGCGCCTTTTATCATAATGTTCTGGATGTTTTGTTAAAGACTCTAAATGAGCAAAAGAAGGATTTTGCGACGATTGAAAACGAAGAGCTGTTAATAATACTCAAAGAGCAAACAGAACTGGTTATTGAAGGCAATTCCTTTATATCGAACTTCAGGCGCCGATCGCCCCATAATGCTTATATTATCAGCTCCGCCGCTGATGTTCTTGGTGATTTTGTTTTAGCGGTGGGGCGGGTGGTGCGGGCCGGGAGTTTCAGGCCGAGTCTCTCGGAAGTTTCGTTTGGCCGGGCCGAAGATGCTCTTGACACGCTCGGTAAATATGAGCTTGTACTGCCGGATAGCCGCATAGTATCTTTAAATGGCAAAATCGACCGGCTTGATGTTGCGGATGTTGACGGTGAAAATATTGCTCTTGTTTTCGATTATAAACGCAGAGAGTACGGTGCAAAATTCAACTGGTCAGAATTTTGCTACGGTCTGGAGATACAATTGCCGCTCTATATGCTGGCTGTTCGCAATGCGGCCGGCTCGGAAATACAACAAGTTGCAGGTGCATTTTATATGCCGGTCGAGGTAAGCCCGGAAAAAACCACCCTTGATGAAATACCGAAGAAAATAGAAAAATTCGCTTATAAGGCACATGGGATATTCAACGGAAAATTTGCTCGGCAGATTGATGGCAAAGCTTCAAAAGATAGTAAATTTTATAATTTTTATATTACTAAAGACGGCCAACCGTATGGTCTTTATCATAATAGGGGTGTATTAAAACCTGTCGATTTTGAACAAGTGCTCAAATTTACCGAAAAAAAAATAATCGAATCGGCGGGACAAATACTGTCGGGCGGAATCGATGTCAGGCCATATCGTTTGAGCGGAAAATCACCTTGCAGTTATTGTAAATACAACTCTGTCTGTAGATTCGATTGGCAGATAAACGACTATAAACCTCTAATATCGCTTGGTAAGAGGCGAGTTCTTGAAATGATGGAAGTCGTTGATGGCTGAAAGAAAGATTAAGTGGACCGACCAGCAGAAACGGGCTATTAAGGCTCGCGGCGGTGACATTCTCGTGACCGCCTCCGCCGGTACAGGCAAGACCGCCGTTCTTTCAGGCCGGTGTGTTAATATCGTTTCCGACAAATCGATATGTCCGGATGTCCGCAGCATACTCGTACTGACATTCACCGAAGCCGCAGCGGAACAGATGCGCTCGCGAATCACCGGGCAGTTACAAGATGTATTTCTTGAAAGGCCGGACAATCACATTCGCCGCCAGCTTATGCTGCTCCAGGGCGCCGATATCAGTACGATACATTCGTTTTGCAAGCGGCTTATTACGGAGTATTTTTATAAGCTCGGCCTGGACCCGGCTTTCGGTGTCATTGACGGCGACGAGCAAAAACTGCTCAAAACAGAGGCCCTTGAAAAAACCATCGACTGGGCCTGGCAGCAAAGCAACCTCCGGACTGCTCTTGAGCGGCTTTTATATCGGCGGGACCTTCGCGCGAATGACGGTTTTCTTACGAAGATAATATACATCAGCGATTTTCTCGACGGTGTAGTCTCACGTGAAGACTTCTGCGAAAGAGCGGCACAGCTTGCCGAAGCCGCTAATCCGTTTGCAACTGATATCGGCGAAAAACAAAAACAAATTGTTGCAGATAAGATGCACGACATTCTTAATCAGCTTCAGCACGCCCGGCAGCTTGCCGGAAGCAGGACTGCCGCCGACCGGACCGAATGGCTACGTGATACTCATATAAGGCCGGTTGCGGAATGTATCGAATTGTTAAATTCCGGCCAATGGGATAAATGCACAGAGGCGATAAGGAATTTCGATAAGCCCAAAACATATAAACCCAAAGGTCTTTCCGGGCCGGTTGCAGAATTGCTGCAGAAAACAGCCGGAAAGGCTGTGGATGATTTCAAAGAGCTTTCACGCTTTGCGATGGTAAATCCCGATTACCTCGATAGTCTCAGTGGTTCGGTTGGTTTGCAGACGAGGGTGCTTGTCGAGCTTGTTAATAAATTTAACCTCTTATATAGTCAAACAAAGAAAATACTCAATTGTCTGGATTTTGCCGACCTTGAGCATTACGCATTGAAGCTTCTAACGGCCGAAGATACCTCACAAGACCGGATGAAACCATCCGAGACGGCTTTAATGCTTCGGGAAAAATACATGTATATATTTGTTGATGAATATCAGGATATCAATTCCGTCCAGCAGCGGATACTCGAGATGCTCAGTCCCGGCGGGAATGTCCTCGAAGTCGGCGATGTCAAACAAAGTATTTATGCCTTTCGCGGGGCGCAGCCGGATGTTTTCCTCGAACAGCTAAAGCTGGCTTCCAGCGGGAATGAGGAGGCGCCGGGTGGTTTGTGTGTTTACCTCAACCTTAATTTCCGCTCGGCCAAAGGAATCCTTGACTTTGTCAACAGGATATTTTCACGCATAATGACGGCCTCTTTTACAAAGATTGACTACGACGATTCAGCCCGGTTAAGGCCGGCGCTTGAGGATGAATCTATGGGCCGGCCGGTAAGTGACAGCAAACCTGTAGTTGAGTTTCACATACTTGACGAAATAGAAAAAGATTACGGTTCGGACGACCAAAAGAGCAATGGGTCAAATAGTCAGGAAAATCCCGGTCTGGTTACTTCCCGCCAGTCTCAGGCTGCGATGATTGCCCGGCGTATCAGGCGGATGGTCGGCGCCGATACCGGTAAGCCTGAGTTCCGGATATACGACAAACAGCAGGATGTCTTTCGCAATGTCCAATATCGTGACATTGTCGTGTTGATGCGTTCGCTGGCTAAAAAGGCCAATGATTACGTAGAAGTTTTCCGCCTTGCCGGAGTGCCTGTAAGTTGCCAGGCCACGGCAGGCTATTTCCAGGCGACCGAAATCAGTGATGTATTATGCCTGCTGAAAGTGCTGGACAATCCGCAGCGTGACATCGAGCTGGCCGCCGTATTGCGAAGCCCTTTTTTCAAAGTCAGTGACAGCGAGCTGGCCAGGATAAAAATACACGATAGAGCGGCTCAGCAGCATGGAAATTTTTATGATTGTATGCACCGGTACTGCAGCTCCGGTACGGATAAAGAACTTGCCGGCAAGCTCGAAGCTATAGATGAAAAGATAAAGCAGTGGCGGACTATCGCCCGGCGGGGTAATATCGCTGATGTTCTCTGGCAGGTCTATCGCCAAACAGGCTATTTGTCCTTTGTCTCGGCGCTGCCCAACGGTCAGGCGCGCAGGGCCAATCTTCTAAAACTCCATGACAGGGCAATTCAGTTCGAGGGCTTCGCCAGCAGTGCCGGCATTCCTTCGCTGACTCGTTTTGTCGAATTTATAGAAAAGCTTCAGGAGACAGGCCAGGATTGGGCCCCTGCCGAGCCGCAGGCCTCGGCGGGTAATTCGGTTCGTATTTTAAGCGTGCATAAAAGCAAGGGGCTTGAATTTCCGGTGGTCTTTTTAGCTGAGCTGGACAGCCCTTTCAACAAAAAAGATATCCACGCCGATATTCTCACTGATGCCCACTACACTCTTGGCCTGCAGGTAATCGACCAAAAATCGAAAAGCAAGCTGCGTTCGCTTGCACACGAAGTCATCGCCGAGCAAAAACTCTCAATCGCTTTGGCCGAGGAAATGCGCATCCTTTATGTTGCCACGACACGCGCAAGAGAACGGCTTATTTTAACCGCTTGCCAAAAACTTAAAAACTGCAACCGGATTATCTCGAACGGTTATTTCTTCGGCGGCGGGCCTGTTCCCGACTGGCAGCTTCGCTCGGCACCGAGCCCTCTGGAATGGGTACTCTATGCTCTTTCCGAGAGCAAAAGTTTACACGGCGTTTTTCAGACAGACCTGGCCGGCAGCGTAGTGGACGACGATTTATTTAGCTTAACACTTTACGAGCAGCGGCAGCTCAGACAGCTCTCCGACTTCGTTCTTAAGCTCAGGTCCGGCAAATTGACTCACTCGCCCGCTGCCTCGAAAAAAAAACACGCAAAACGAAAAGAATCGAAATTGTATACCCAGGTGAAAAAATCATTAGACTGGCGGTATCGTTTTGGTGAGGTTTATGACCTGCCCGCGAAAAATTCAGTAACGCAATTGACCCATAGCAATGATGAATACGTAAAATCAGATTATTCTCGGGCTTTAGACCGTCTGCCGAGGGCTCTTATAGAACAAGAGTCTGCTTTGACCGAACCTGTTGGACCGCGACTGCTCGGTACGGCCACACACCTTGTAATCTCTCAGCTTGATTTGGCCGGGGCGGTAACCGAAGAAGCTGTCGAAAAAACAAGGGACAAGCTTGTCACCGAAAATGCTATAACAGCTCCCGTTGCAGAGAATATCGATGTGGAATCGATTTTGGCCTTTTTCCATAGTGAACCGGGCAGGTTAGCGCTCGATGCTGAGAATATTGTTTTGCGCGAATGGCCCTTTACTTTTGCCCTGCCAGCCTCCGAATTGAAACATACTTACCTTCTACCCGATACGCAATCCTGCCCTGAGCGTAGTCGAAGGGACGCAATACGCGATACGATTATTGTTCAGGGCATTGTTGATATGCTGGTTCGAACGCCGAGGGGATTGGTTATTATAGATTTCAAAACGGACAGGATAACCGCCGGCCAGGTTGACGAACGCGCCGGGCTCTATCGCCGCCAGTTGGAGCTTTACGGCCGGGCCGCCTCTGCCATACTTAAGTCCGAATGTATCACAAAATGGCTCTATTTTTTGACACCATGTGTTTCTAAAGAGGTATAGAATATGATGAACCTTTCCATGTTCGGTCGGAAGATTTCTGCAGTTTCCGGCATCGGCCGGTTAATGGAGGACCTGGGCTTTGCACTTTCGCAGGGCCGCGATATGCTCATGCTCGGCGGAGGAAATCCCGCACATATCCCGGAGGTCCAGAAGTACCTTCGAGACAGCATGGAAAAGCTCCTGGGTAGCGGCGCTGAATTCGAGCGGGCTATAGGAAGTTATGACCCACCCGGCGGCAATAAGGAATTTATCGAGGTAATTTCCGAATTGTTGAGAAGTGAGCTTGGCTGGGACATACAACCGAAAAATATCGCACTTACCAACGGCAGCCAGACGGCGTTTTTTATTCTTTTCAATATTTTTGCCGGTGCTTTTGAAGGTGGAACTGTTAAGAAAATCCTGTTCCCGCTTGCTCCTGAATATATCGGTTATTGTGATGTCGGCCTGGTTGACGATTTGTTTGTGGCCAATAAACCTCGAATAGAGCATATAGATGACCACATCTTCAAGTATCATATCGATTTTGACCGGCTAAATATAACCGAGGAAATCGGAGCTGTTTGCGTATCCAGACCTACCAATCCTACAGGTAACGTTTTGACGGATTCTGAAATTGAAAAGCTAAGTGAGATTGCCCGCGCAAATGATGTTCCCTTGATTATCGATAATGCTTACGGCTCTCCCTTTCCGGAGATTGTCTTTACTCAGGCCAAAGCCGTTTGGAATGAGCAGACGATTTTTTGCATGAGCCTTTCCAAGCTCGGCCTGCCGGCAGTACGCACCGGGATTGTTATTGCAAGCGAAGAAATCGTCTCTCTGGTCTCGAAGGTCAATGCCGTTATGAGCCTTGCCCCCGGCAGCATGGGTGCGGTTATTGTAACAGAATTAGTCCGCTCCGGCCAAATCATAAACTTAAGCCACAACATCATCAGGCCCTTTTATCAGAAAAAGGCAAATGCGGCCTTGGAGCAGGTTTTCAGGGAATTGGACGGTGTCAATTTCCATGTGCATAAACCTGAAGGTGCTTTCTTTTTATGGCTCTGGTTTCCGGACCTGCCCATTACCAGCAGAGAGCTATATCTGCGGCTAAAGGAAAGAGGCGTCTTAATTGTCCCCGGCCACTATTTCTTCCCGGGACTTACCGAAGACTGGCGCCATAAAAACGAATGTATTCGTGTCAACTATTCCCAGGATGCAGAAACCGTTACATCCGGAATCAAAATAATCGCCCAGGAAGTCAAAAAAGCCTATGATTCTTCCCTTCGGTAGAAATCCTATATAACCGTCATCCTGAGCGGAGCAAAGCGTAGCCGAAGGATCTTTTCAAGTATATGCCCGAAGGACCTCCGCATTTTTACTATTTAAATTTTAATTTTTCATATTATTGCTTGTCCCATCCATGGTTATACGTGTGGATTCCATGAAGTAGAGCATCTGGGTTGTGCAAAAAAATAAATGCTAAGCTAATTTGTCAGAACTTTGACAGGCAGGTATTGAACGCCCCATTTCCTGGCCTCTTGGTGAGAGTCAAAGAAAACGTCCAGCCGGTTGCCACGGATGGCAAAGCCCCGATCTAACACTTTAACAGGCTCGGAATTGTTATAACCCGGCACAATAATTTCGGTTCCGAACGGAAACCTTTTGTCGGCCGCAACGAATTTGTCTCCTCGTTTTATCTTGTGCCCGCTGGCTGTTTTTCCGTCGCTGTTTTTACCACAGCATTTTTCGCAGGGACAATAGGCCGATACCCTCATTTCGTACTCTTGAATACGAACATTGGAATGCCCACCTCCTCGCCGGTCCCAGTGTACCTGAAATGAATTACCCTGGCACCCGAGAGAAAATAGGACTATTAAGACCAGTATTGTCCCCCCCAATGACCTCATATATAAAATATAACTTATCTTCATCGAGCGGCAAAATCGGGGGCAATATTGGTGATTAAGATATGGCTTATAAGCCCCTCTTTATTTAGAACAATGATATAGGACGTCCGCTTTGGTTTGAGTGATTTATAGTGTGCGGCTGGGATCAATGTAAGGAGCTGATGGCTTATTTCTCATTATTCACTTTATTGGAAATCTTTATTTATCTTTTGTACCCAGTTCCTGCCGTTTTTTCTAAATTCAACCTTGTCTTTATATATTTTGACAATTGTAGCGCCGTCAATCGTATCTCCCTCGTACATTACTTCATCATCAATTATAGCAGATGGCCTGTCTGTGCTGTAACAAATACCGCCAACCAATCCGAATGTCTCCGGCTCGGATTTAGTTGTATTATCGTTAATTTTCTCTTTATACGCAAAAGGAACAGGATGAGGTTCATTGAAGTTTGTTGGATTTTCTCCGGCCTTGTCGGATACCTCGGCACTATTTGGCCGTTTTGTATCGGCCTGCCTAGGAACTGCCGCTTTGGTGCTGTCAATGTCAGAGGTAACTGACATAATAACCCAAATGCAGAGTATACAGACAAGTACCCCCAATTCAGCCTTCAAAAACCAGCGTGTTTTTGGTTTATCGGTGTCACTCATTTTGATTCTCCTTCAAGCAATTAAGATTGGTTCCTCCAGGCTACAGACAATATTCCCGCTTTCAATTTTTATATATCGGCCATTTCACAAGATAAGATAAGTTGATTAACTGTCACTTGCTTAACGAGAATGATTTGGCCATCTTCCTATAAAAACAAACATTATAGTTCGCTGAAGCTCAAATAACCCGAATAAGCCCGAAACAGGGCAAAAGAACCTCACTTGTATTGCCGATAAATAGATAGGAGGAATTTCCCAGTTTGCATTCTAACGGTCTTCGTGAGGAGGAACTAATGACAGAGAAAACGAAAATCACAATCAGGCAGATTACCAGCCGAATCTTTGATATGCTCACGGATATTGAAGAGGAAAAGGCTCAGTGTTATAAGAAACACCGAATTGACCGGAATAAACTAAGACATATATCTAATGGAATTAATTCATGCCTTGAATATAGTCCCGCTGAGCTCCGGCTGAAAAGTTTCTTAATGTCTCTCGAAGAAAAGCAGCTTAGAAAAGTCCTGACTCTCTACTTTGCCGGCCGTGATGACCAGAAAGATATTTATGGGCAATATCAAGATTCGAAACGTCATTTCCCCTCGAAAGAAGATATAGTCTTCCGCCTCCTGGATACGCAGATTCTAAAAGACTCCCTGCTGTCGGGACTGACGGTTATTGATAAGCAAAACATAAACCTCGAAGACACCTTCGATACAAATAATAAATAATAAATTATAACGTAGGGGCAATCCCGTGTGGTTGCCCAAATTCGCTTTCTTAGTTTACCCCCATCGAGTATAGGTCATTGTCGTTGTAGGGGCGGTTCGCGAACTGCCCATCCGAATAATAAATAATCAATCGAAAGGGTGGCACGCTCTCCGTAAGGAGTCCCAGGGACAAACTCGTTTGGGCGTGGCTAAAATTGAAGGGTGGCGTCTTGCTCCACCAATTCCTAACTCTAAATTTGCAATTCTAAATTCTGGAGTCGAGAGGGATCGGAGGGGTCGAGAGGGGGGTCGAGAGGGTCGAGAGGGACAGTCACCTATTGAGGTCGAGAGGGACAGCCACCTATTAATTTCTTGACACCACGCTTTGTTAACTAAGAACAGTGGGGCTGTTGAAAAAGCCATCCCATGATTTTAGCAATAGACAGCCATCGAATACTTTAATGGATGTCTTTTGTTATTTCCACACCTGACAATTAATAACCAGCATTCTCCGTCGCTCGGTTCCAGTGGCCCGTTATTTCTCTCGTGGATAGTAAATCCCGGTCTTCCGGAACAAAAAAGCGTATAGAAGGAAGCATACAGCCCCCGACAGAAAAGCAAGTGAGCTGACATCGAGGGTAAATTCCGGAGTATTGTGTATATATTATCTCACGAAGCATAAAGAGTATCTCGTAGAAACTCTAAATACGAAGTACTGACCTGTTGCGGCTTGTCGCAAACAGCCAACAAAAAGCGACTTTTTTAGAAATCCCTCCTGCACCAATTCATTCTGTCACAACCCCCAACCTTCAAACATTCAGAAAAGGTGTGAGTCCTGAACGTTCTTGTGTGCGTGCGAAATTTGAAGATTGTTAATAGACCCCGACTATGACCTGCCAGAGATATACTCTTGAACGGCTCCAAAAACCTGATAAAACCCTACGAAAACCCCCCGTTTTTGCTTCCCTCACGCGCACGCGAGAGAAATACCAAAACTGGTGTTTGAGAAGCAAAATTTGATGCCAAAGGCCGCATTTAGCGTATTTGATAAAGCACAACAATTACCTAACATTTTAGAGGACCTCACGCGCGTACGCGCGCGAGGGTAAGATCCTGTCAAAAGTTAAGATAGTGGGTGGGGCGCGATGAATCGCACCAATTGGGAGGGAAATAAGGTAATAGACAGACGGTGCGAAATATTGCACCTTGAACGGCCGGGCACCTTGGTGGCAGTGAACCGCATTGACAGCAAGGAGGCTCCTGGGAAACCAGAGACAGCCCCAACGCCCCCAATATTCTCTTGCTTTTTTGCCTGAACGCTGTATGATTTGTTGGGACTTGGCATAGACTGAACTTTCGGTCAAATGTGCTGTTTGTTGACAATCTGCTGGAAAATCATGCTGCAACGGCAAAAAAGAGGTGACCATGAAAAAACGAGACGCTTTTACCCTGATCGAATTGCTGGTTGTGATTTCTGTCATTGCCCTATTATTGGCCTTGTTAATTCCGGCTTTGTCCAAGGCTCGCGCCCAGGCCCGGGGCACGGCCTGCCAGACCAATCTCAAGCAGTGGGCAACAATCGTCGCCATGTACACGATGGATAACAACAACGAGTACTGGATCGAGTACTGTCAAAGGCGAGATCCCGCCGGCACCTGGATGCGGGCTTTAGAACAGTTGTATGGTAACATGGGAAAATTCCGCGCCTGTCCGGCAGCAACCCAGCCCTGTTTTCTGGAGGATCCGGCAACCGGAAATCCCAACTGGAGGCGTTATGGAAGCGCCAAGAGAGTCTGGGGACCGGGAATACCTACAAAATGCTTCTATGAAGACGATTATGGCAGCTACGGCGTCAACCACTGGATTAACACTCTGGAGCCGGGCGATGACGGGTGGCTGGATGCACCGGAGCTGCATTGGAAAACCGACCTCAGCAAGAACACCAGCGGCATCCCCATACTGGGCGATTGTACCTGGTACGGAGGTCAGCCCGCGACTCATCCGGATCCTGCCCACCCCTCGTTTGAGAGTGAGAGTCAACCCCCTATCATGCGCGATTGGTGGGAGATCAATCCTACGGCAGCCTGGAGCAGCAGTATGTGCCGCTTCGCCATAGACCGGCATAGTCGGGCCATCAACATGTGCTTTATGGACAGTTCGATGCGGAAGGTCGGATTGTACGACTTGTGGACCTTGAAATGGCATCGCAATGCTCAGCCGAACTATGATGTGATTATTCCATGGCTGCCGAGATGAACTCTTATTTTGTTTATCAGGGACAGTGGGGCTGTTAGGAGAGAAGATAACGGCCTTAAAAAACCTGATAGAACCACAACCCAACCACAAGTTTTAGCGTACCTTACGCGGGCGCACGCGAGGGCAAAAGGTTAATAAAAGTTAGTATTTTTGGCTGCTGGTAGGTCATAGTCAGTAATACAAGAGTACTTCATTTCCTCTATTGGCTTTGGTTTGTATATTTTGTCACACTACTGTCCGGTTGTAAACGTTGCAAGCGAAAGAAGTTAAAAAAACAGTTGTCCTGATTTTGTAAAAATACAGCGTAAAACATAATAAAAAATGGATTTCAAGAAAAATAGAAAGTAAACAATTTATTACATTTAGTTTTCTTTGTAACGTAGTGTATTTAAAACACCTATAAATAAATTCCAATCCGTTAACCGGACAGTAGTGATAGAAAATAGTAAATTGAAATGTCGGCCTCCGTCAGAAATGCTATATTCCCCCTTCATCCTGAGCGAAAAAGCCTGCCTTGAGCGTAGCCGAATGGGAAGGGCTAAATTCTAACTTCTCTAATTTCTACCTGCGGTTCGCACCTGTTCTAATCACTCCGGAATTTATCCTCGACTTAACTCACTTGCTTTTCTTTCGGGGGCTTCGTGTTTACGTGACTGTATGATGCTCATGCTGGCCGGAGTTTATCCCCGAGTTTTTCTGTCTTGACTCGCAGCAGGGGGGTAGAAATGCAATATACCCCCTTCACCCTGAGCGGAGACGAAGGGTGAGCGGAGACGAAGGGCACTCTAATCATACTGAATACAGCCACAGGTTGCGAGTTTACACAACCGTCACCCCGAGCGAAGTCGAGGGGTCTATTTATTAAAACGCCCGAAGGGCCTCCACAATTTTGCTATTTAACTTTTGATTTTATTTGTAGTTTTGCTATTTACATTTTGATTTTTGATTTTAAAGGGCCGTAGGCCGCCGCGGCAATCTTCCCCCAGTGTCATCCCGACCGAAGTCGAGATATCTGTCCAACATTCAAAATAAAAAGCCGATTGATGTCAAAAGTCTACAGTATTCCATAAGTCAGTTTTGGGGTAACTTCTCTTTAGCTGTTTGATTTCTCCCCATAGCTTCTTTTTCCATTTTGGATTCCATAAATTAACCCATGATAGGAAATGGTTCAGCACATCATGATCTGAAATGACACTCAGTCTTCCACTAAGAATCAATTCCTTAACTCTTATAAAATAGCTCAAGCGTCTCTTTTGGCCCTAACAGCGTATCCTCCACCCACCCTGTAAACTCAACCGCCTCATCTCTATTCTCCTCCTGATTTTCTCCAATCGTTTCCAGCCTTTTCTCCCAATACACCTTCATCCTTTTAGCTACTTTTTCCTTTTTTTCTCCTCCCTCCTCATTTACCCTTTGCTGGACAACTTTCTCAAAAGTTGCTGCCAAATCTTCCTCCGGTGTGTGAAAGATGCTTTCTTTCTTTTTGTCAATTTCCCATCTCGAAGGGTCAGCGAGGTATTAGACAGCACCTTGTGGTTCCATCTTAACCATATCTTCTACACTAATGGGGCTCCCTTCAGTTGGTCCGATCCGTCTTCCAGTTCGAACCATAGGCTTTGGCATTAGCTCCTCATCGCTTGCACCTGATTTTTCTTTATACTTTTCATACAGTTCTGGAAATTTCTCTTTAACCAAATACAATTCTCTTGCTTTGCGATTATTTTCAATTTGTTCAAAATCTTTTGCCGTTGCTTCTCTTTCTTCACGTTCTTTGAACCATGAAGAGATACTCTTCTTTTCCTCTTCATCAACTATCTGTTCCTCCACCCAAGTTTTGAAAACTTGAATTACTTCGTTATCAACGTCTTCAAATTTATCTCTCAAAAGCAATCTGTACTCATACGAACAATAACGATGCTCTAAGAACTTTCGATTACCTATTATGGAACTAATTCTTTCTTTCTGCGTTCCTGCAGGAACAAACCGCAATAAATACATTACAATTCGCTCGAAAATTGTCTTATCTAAGTCCCAGAGATAATCCAGCAACTCATTTAGCTTTTCCGGTTGTTTCTCAATTACTGCTTTTCCAGTTTCACAAATCCCTCCTACTACAATCGCAATAATATCTCTTTTAAACTTTTCCCCAATTTGATCGAGTCTTTCTAACTTTATGTAAAATCCGCTTTGCACCGAATAGTCATCTTCGCCAAGCTCCTTGAGATAATTGCCAAATATTCCGGCTAGTTGTTTTCCCGCTCTTATGCCGATGAAATTATGGCCTTGTCTTGAACAAAAAGCAACAAAAAACTTATCCCTACCTTATCCCCGGCGTATTCTTTTTTAGTTTATCCCCGATATTAGCCCACTTGCTTTTCTGTCGGGGACCGGGGATCTTAGTTTACTCTGTGAGTTTATCTCCTTGTTCTTCTTACTTGACATTCAACAGGGGTCTGTTCCTGAACCGCTTTTCTACCTTCGGTTCGCGCTAATTTTTATCACTCCAGAATTTACCCCCGATTCAAGCTCACTTGCTTTGGAGTTTACCCTCGGTGTGTGCCTGCTTGCTTTTCTGCCGGGGGTCGGGGGCTTCGTGCCTACGTGATTGTTTGATGCTCATGCTGACCTCCAGTAGAAATGCTGTATAACTGAAAATTCGCGGCAACTTGTGCCTAAGCAGGGGGGGATCTGCGGGTATTTTCGACAAAAAACGCTCAATTTATCCCATAGGGAAACCACCCAAAAATCTACAAAATTTTCTATATTTTTCTTTTATGATATGCTACTAAGGATTAGCAAGGCACAAGTTTTTGTTTTTGCGTTGCGTCTATCGTTAAAATGATGTAGTGAGAAAAATATATGTGGGAAGTTGTAGCAATTATTGCGGTTGTCTTAGTGGTTGACCTGTGCATTATAGGCATATACAAAGCGTTGCAACGCAATACCTCTCAAAAACCAAAAAATTCCACCAAAAATTAACAAAATCAACCAAAAACTTGCCCCGTTAGATTTATCCCTTTAGTTTACCCGGTGGAATAATTATGTTTTTCTATACCTCCTTTTCCCCTGCCTGATAACCTGCTTTCCTGATAATCTGCACCCTGATTTTCTGATTACCTGATATACCTTTTTCTCCCCGAAAAACTCACAATTTTCGAACAAAAACGCTGGTAATTTTTGACAAATTTCAATTTTTCCAAAATTTTTTTTATTCCTTTTCTCATAAGCACTTAGCGAAATTCAACTACCCGAAAATCCCCGAATTTTCGTATCAAACACGCAGGTACGTCTAATTATAGAGGGACTCTTTTTTATCCCTCAGTAAAAAGTCAATAGCAAATGTTTTTAGGCAGGTAAATAATGAAAAATCAGTTAAATAATCAAAAAGGCAGGTTATTCAAAGGAAAAATTACGAAAAGTTCAAAATGTTCTGCTCACGATTGAAAATTCATGTTTTTGCGCGGCTATGTAGCTTTACCTTTGTTTTTGATGATTTACACGCGGAAACTTATCACCCTGAAGGGTGTTTTCGTAAAAACAAAGCCAATTCACCAATTGTCCAAACAGACTTAACATCTTTTACAACAATGAATTATACGATTTTTGCCAGTCTGACAAAAGTCAAAAACAAACCCAATCAAACCCAATTCAAAG
>CAZZAX010000099.1:0-22602 GCA_964653075.1 uncultured Pirellulales bacterium | reverse complement strand
CTGGAAAACTCAACAAAAACAGACCGCATAGCCGCCAGAAAATATAGTCGCACACTATACAAGATACTTTCTTACAGAGGAGGTTGCTTGTTAATGATAGATACGTTTATCAGTTGCCCTTTATGTGAATCCAGCACATTTAAGCTGTTGTTTACTCACAGCAAATATGGAAAATATGTCAAATGTAACGAGTGTGATTTGGTCTATGTTAGGGAGCGCACCAGCAATTCGTGGATAAAAGAGCGTCAAAAAGAACCATACCGCTCAGTACCTATACCTGACGTGATCATTAAGAGAGAGAATGATCTAATCCCCGATTTTCAAGATATCCTCAGGCGATTGAAGCAATATCAATGTCATGGTAAGCTACTTGAACTCGGCAGCTTTACCGGACACTTTCTAGATTTAGCTAAAGAGGCCGGTTATGAGGTTACAGGAGTGGAACCAGATTTTGGGGCGAGAGAATACGCACGTCGACATTTCTCTGTGAATCTTCACGAATCCCTTGTACAAGACCTACACTTTGATGCAAAAAGTTTTGATACAATAGCAATGATTCATGTTTTGGAACACATTACCGAACCGACAGATACGTTATTAGAACTTCGACGGATACTAAGTGACAAAGGTACTCTTGTACTTGAAGTTCCTATAATCGGTAAAATCCTTTTTAAACTCTTAGGCAAGTACCACAGACATATAGTTATGGATCATATTCTATTATTTTCACAAGCAACGCTTTTCAAATTTTTAGATAAGTGTGGTTTTTACCCGATTCATTCGGAATTAGTAGCCCGGCGCATTCGACTCGGAAGAATTGCTTGGAATTTTAAGAATTATTCTGAATCGTTGGGAAAGCTCTTAGAAGGGAGCCTCAAGATGTGCCGGATTTACGACTGTTGTATAAGATTGAATTTGCGGGATACGATGCGAGTTTTCTGTAGAAAAAAACCAAACAACCCTAAGTGAGTTGGGCTTTGGTTCAGTAGTATCTTTGGAATCGTTCGAAAGTAACGGCAAACGAGGCAGACTTTTCTGCTCTATATTCCAAGATTCTAAAATTTCGGCTTGAGCACGGATTTTACCGGTCTTTTTATGAACTTTATCCCCTAAAGATCGGACGTAAGATTCGAAGCCGGTTACTCGCTCGCGCTTAGCAATCGAGGTAGCCTAACAACATGTGGCCGGCATATCCTGGGTATAAGATACTATGCGAGGATGAAGCAACTAAAGGAAGCTTCTCCGGCACCGCTTGTCTTGATCCTATAACATAGAAACATCGCAAGTATTGAGGCAAGCACAGCTCATAGAAAATTCAGGGTGTACAATCCTATGAAACCTGCAAACATTAAGACTAATTGTAAGTGGTTTAAGAGTCAGGTGCCTTGTAAGCCACACAAACAGGATGGGCGGCATTGCGAGCAGTGCACAGCTTATGTGCCTGTTTCGGACCGCATCCTTGTGATAAAGCTGGGAGCTGCCGGAGACGTGATCAGAACTACCCCACTTCTGAGGAAAATACGACAAGAATCTCCGAACGCCGAAATCATTTGGGTGACATACTCCCCCGAGCTTCTGACGGTTGAGTGGGTAGGAAAGATTCTTTCGTTCGACCTTAAGAATATCTTGTGGTTGGAGGCTCAGAAGTTCGGCTGGGTGATTAATCTCGACAAGGACGATGAAGCGATAGCTTTGGCTTCCAGAATAAAGGCGGACCGAAAAAGTGGCTTTGGCATGGATGAATACGGGAAATGCGTTCCCTTTGGCGCAGCCGAAACGCACAAGTGGCTTACTGGGTTGTGGGATGACATCAGCCTGGCCAACACGAAGAATTACATGGAGGAGATTTTTGAAATATGCGGTTACAAGTTCGATGGTGAAGAGTACATTTTGGACGAGCCATCCGATAAGACATGGGACGAAATCGACACTGATAAGAAAGTGGTCGGATTAAACACTGGCTGCGGGAACCGCTGGTTGACTCGGTTGTGGCCGGACGATAAATGGATAGCTCTGGCGGGCATGCTGAAGGAACAAAAAAACGAGGTTGTGATCCTGGGCGGCCCGCAAGAACACAAAAAGAACATCAAGATATCCAAAGACTCGGGCGCAAAATACCCCGGTTATTTCGACCTGCCTACTTTCATATCTTTGATGGGGCAGTGTGACATTGTGGTGACGCAGGTCACCATGGCCCTGCATATTGCGATCGCGTTAGGCAAAACCGTCGTTCTCATAAATAACATCTTTAACAGGAACGAATTTCATCTTTATGAGAGGGGTGTCATCGTGGAACCCGATTTAAAATGCTTGGGCTGCTTTAAGGAGCGTTTCGACGAGAAATGCCCGGTCGACAACTGCATGGAGTTGGTCGGACCAGAAGATATCATCCGCGAAATAGAATCCTTATAAGACTGCTTTACTTCGCATTTGGTCATCGGCTATGACGGTAGATGAAATATTGTTTACTTGGGGAATACTTTATACGTTCTGTTCTTTCCTGCACAGATGTCGTGTATGTTCCGGTAAGATTTGCCAACTTTCTGCTGCGTCCAACGGCTGTAACGGCAGCCGAATGAAGTAGAGAGCCTAATGGTTTATGGTGGCAAATGTGAATTGGATAAGAATTTCTAATGCAGGCTGTTCAAAAAACACAACCCCGAATATTAGGTAAGCTTATAGGCCTGCTTCTGGCCAGATTGGGCTTGCCTTTGGCCTCATTCCTGGTGATTGTATTGATTGCCAGGATGTGGGCCAAGCCACTCCTGGGTGAATATAGTACAATATACACATGGTTCACCATATTTCATTACTTTTCCCTTTTTGGAATAGGAGAGTTCATCTCCAAGGAGATCGGTGCTCATCCAGCCAGCGCGTCAAAATATCTCGCGCATGGTCTTCTCTTTGGAGTTTTGTCTTCGGTGGTTTGCGGAGTCATTATGGTGGGAGGGGCGATTCTGTTTAACTATAATGATAATGTCGAGTATGGAATCTTTGTTCTGGCTCTGGCCTTACCGGCTAGTGTGGCAAGCATCATTTGCATTTCAGTCTTTACGGCCTTTCAAGCGATAAGATTAATTGCGTTTACGTCTGTTCTGCAGAGCTCTCTGTTTCTGCTCTTAGGCTCGACAGTCATTATCAAAGGGTATGGACTTATCGCTTTAGTGTGGTGCTTGGTTGTTGCATGGGTCGTGGCATCGGTAGCCAACATTTTCATTGCTCACAGATGTATCGCCAGGGTGCGTGTTGAGATCGACTGGGACTTCTTACGGGGACTATTAGGGCCGATCATCGCGTTTGGCTTGACCGGATTGGCTGGCCAGATATTCATGCGTATTGACATAATCATGCTTTCGAAGATTATGGACATGAACGCCGTGGCCTTATATACGCCAGCAAGCAAGATGTTAGAGATGTCTCTGATGCTTCCACTGACTTTTTATGTTTTGATCCTGCCGATTGCAGCAGGAGTTCTTAAGGATTTTCGAAAAGAAATACCTGAGCCACTTGAGAGCTATGCGAGGCTGCTTTTTATTTTTGTCTTTCTCGAATTTGGTTTGGTCTTTTTCTTTGCCGAGTCTATTCTCAGCTTCATTTATGGTAACGCCTATGTCGAAGCAGCCGGAGTTCTCAGGATACTAATGCTTTCTTTATTGTTCTTAAGTAGCGAAATGATTCTGGTGATGTGCTGTCAGGCTGGAGGTTTCCATAAGGTTGCCATGCATTTTTCTGTGGGTCGGACCATAGGCAAAGTACTTTTGAATTTCGTTCTAATTCCGATTTGGGGACCGTTGGGCGCTGCCCTTGCCACCTTTATTTCCATCGCTATTTCATTTGCTGTTTTGAAACATTATGTCAAAAGATACTTGGGTAGTTTTCGATGGATTCACATGGTCAGAGAACCGGCATTCGTTTGTGGATTTGTGATGTTTACGCTTTTCTTACTGGCAGACTACCTGAACACGTTGTATCTCGGTTTGCTGTTTTTAGCTGGGTATACCTTGTTGCTATTTGGTGTCAAGAGGTTTCAGGTGGAGCGTCTAAGGAGGATTTGGCGTTGAGAATGTCAAGAGGTATATTATGAAGATACTATTTATCACGCCATTACTTCCACACCCATGCGTTGACCATGCCAGCGCTTTCAGCGAACATAAGATGATAAGATATCTGTCTGAGAGGCATGACGTCAGCCTGGTTTCTTTCGTGTGTTCGGACAAGGAAAGAAAACTCGCCAAGGATATGCGAGAGTACTGCCGGCGTGTCGAAACGGTCCGGCTGCCCAAGGGTGGTTTGAGAAAACTTTGGGTCAGGTCGAATCTTCTGACTCTGACTCCCATGTCGATATCAAATAGCTGCTGCCGCGAGATGAGAAACATGATACGCTCCTTCGCCAAGAAGGAGAAGTTCGACATAGTCCAGATGGAGCATGCCCCTATGGGACAGTATGTTTCTGAGATAGGGGATTCGGCTACGGTAATACGCGTGCATGACCTGGTTTTTGTCACGGCAAGAAGACATGCTAACCGCCTTCGTCACTCGAGGAAAAAAGTCGAATGGTTTATCGAAAGCCTCGTGTCACGGTGGTACGAATCTCGCCAATATGCAAAGTTTGACTTTGTCTTGGCTGTCTCCGAAAAGATGAAAGATGTTCTGCTTGATTGTAATTCTTCACTTAATGTTTTGGTGATACCGCCGGGAGTCGATATTCCCGACAGGCGAAATTTACATTGGAATGGAAAAGGAAAGAATCTTATCTTTATGGGAGCCATGTGGCGCAGGGAAAACGTCGAGAGCGTACTTTACTTTTACCGGAATGTTTTCGGTCTAATCCGTAAAGCTGTGCCTGACGTAAATCTCCATATTGTCGGCGGCTCTCCTTCGCGGGAAATTACGAATCTGGCCGATGATTCAAGTGTCAAGGTTACCGGTTACATTGGGGACCTTTCAGACTATTATCTCAAGTGTGATGTCTCCATTGCCCCTATGCGTATTGCCGGGGGGATAATGTGCAAAGTACTGGATGCCATGGCCTTCGGACTTCCGGTTGTCACTACATCTCAAGGGAATGAGGGAGTAGGGGCAGAGGCGGGAAAGGAGATTTTCGTGGAAGACGATCCGGAGGGTTTTGCAGACCGTACGATAGAACTGCTTCAGGACGGACAATTACGAAAAACAATCAGCGATAACGCGCTGGATTTTATAAGGCGCAACTTTAGCTGGGAACATACCATTAGTAAGTTAGAGTCTTTGTATCGAAAATGTCTTTTATAGACACTCAATGAAAGGATATTAAAAACTTGAAAGTTATATTTATTTATCCAGATTTGCTTTTGCATCGTCATGACTGGTCAGGTTATTTCTACGTTGGAATTGGCTCACTTGCGGCCGTTTTGAAGAGCGAAGGACATACGGTATCTCTGATTCACATTACTCGGCCAATCGGCAAATCCGAGCTTGTTGAGCGTGTAAGGAATGAAAATCCTGACCTGATTTGCTTTTCCGGCTGTTCTCCGATGTTTCCTTTTGTGAGAAAGTTTGCCTCCTGGCTGGTGGATAGCAAAATAGGTGTGCCAACTATCTGCGGGGGACTCCACGCAACGATAGCTCCGGAAGAGACAATCAGCACCGAGGGCATAGATATGATTTGCCGGGGCGAGGGCGAGGCCGCCTTGTCTGAGCTTTGTCAAAAGCTCGAGAGAAATGAAGATATAACGAACATTCGTAATCTTTGGATTAAAAAAAACGATGAGATAATCAAGAATCCGCTTAGACCTATTGTTGACGACCTGGACGAGCTGCCTTTTCCGGACAGAAGTATCTTCGATTACAAAAGTCTTTACGCCGAGAGAGAAGGAAGGTTAAGCTTTTTAGTGTCCAGAGGCTGTCCATACAACTGCACGTATTGTTGCAACCACCTGATAAGGAAGACGTATGGAACAGAAGGCAAACCGATAAGATTCAGGAGTGTTGACAGTATTATTGCGGAGATGAAGAAACTTATTAAATGTTATCCCTTCCTTAAAATGTTGAATTTCGACGATGATATTCTGTTCATGCGAAGAAAATGGGCGGAGGAATTCACTGATAAATACAGTGAGCAGATAGGTCTTCCGTTTATCTGCAACGCCAGGGCGAACCTTACAACCAGGGCGGTGGTCGATTTGCTCAAAAAGGCAGGCTGTTGTCACGTCAAGTTCGGCCTTGAAAGCGGCAATGAATATATTTGCAACGAAGTGCTGAATCGGAATCTCACAATTGAACAAGTCAAGGAGGCGTTTGCTGTCTGTAAGGAAGCTGGATTGATCACTGAATCTTTTAGCATGGTCGGGATTCCCTACGATACTCCCAGAACCGTTCTCGATACTATCAAGCTTAACTCGGTTATTGGGGTAGACAAAATGCAGATTTCCATCTATCAACCCTATCAGGGAACGGAGCTTGCAGATCTTTGCGAGAAGGAGGGCTTCATTGTGCGGAAGGATTTGGAGCCTGACTGGTTTACGCCCGCTTTGCAATTGAATACTATTTCGCGTTCTCAAGTGTTAATGTTTAGAGACTATTTCAAGGTTTTCGTGCGATACTATCAAATAATCCGGAAATTGCCGGGCGGAACTTCCAAAATCGCGGTCAGACTTTCAGACCGAGTTCTCAGTTGTGTCTTTGTTTCAAAGCTGCTGAACACGGTCTATGTGCCTCTGAACTATTTATTTCGAAAGCTACAGCTTCTAAAAATCAAGACCAAGGTCGCCAAATGTCGCCGGGGAGGGCCGGCGTAGTACTGGATGCTCGATACAATGAAGGTAACTTTTGTCTATCCCGATGTGGAACCACACGTATTTGATTGGACTGGGTACTTCTATGTCGGAATTGCGTCGATGTCGGCCGTATTGAAAACAGAAGGGCACACGACATCCCTGATTCACATCATACAACCCATTAGCAAATCCGAGTTTATCGAACGTGTAGAGAAAGAAAATCCCGATCTGATCGGATTTTCTTCCACTTCTCACTTGTTTCCCTTAGTAAAGAAGCTTGCTTCCTGGCTGGTAGAGGCCAAGGTTGAGGTACTTACTATATGCGGTGGAATCCACCCCACCATAGCTCCGGAGGAGTCCATTGGGATTGAGGGCATAAATATGATTTGCCGGGGTGAGGGTGAGGCCGCGCTTGTTGAGCTTTGCCAGAAGATCGAAAGGAATGAAGATATAAGCAACATCGCTAATCTCTGGATTAAAAGGGATGGTACTATAATCAGAAATCCTCTCAGACCCATCCTGGATGATTTGAACAGGCTGCCCTTCCCTGACAGAGGTATCTTCGACTACCAAGACCTTTGCCACGAGAGAGAGGGAAGAGGAACGTTTATGGTCTCAAGAGGCTGCCCGTATAACTGTACTTACTGCTGCAATCACCTGCTAAGAGAAATTTACGGAAGCGAAGGCAAAGCGATAAGGTTCAGAAGCGTTGATAACGTCATTGCAGAGATTAAACAGGTTGTGGACCATTATCCCTTCATAAAAAGCCTGATCTTCGATGATGATATCCTCTTTCTCCACAGGAAGTGGTCTGAAGAATTTACCGAAAAGTACAGCCGTCAGATAAATCTTCCTTTTTCCTGCAACACCAGGGCAGACATCACTGACGAGGCTTTGTTTAAGCTTCTCAAAAAGGCCGGCTGTGTTAACATCAGGTTTGGTCTTGAGAGTGGTAATAAAGAGATTCGGTACAAGGTTCTAAATCGTCGTATGACCAATGAGCAGATCAAGAAAGCATTTGCCATGTTTAAGAAAGCAGGGCTGATCACTCAATCTTACAATATAGTTGGAATTCCTTACGAAACCCCCAGCACTATCCTCGACACCATTAAACTGAACGCCGCGATTGGCGTGGACATAATGCAAGCTTTTATTTATCAACCTTATCAAGGCACAAAACTTGCCGAGCTTTGCAAGGAACAGGGTTTTTTGAAATCAGGAGATTTTGGGCCCGACTTCTTTTCGCCCTCCATTGTGAAGTTAGATACAATTTCACCTGCTCAGGTGTTAATGTTCAGAGACTATTTTCAAGCTCTGGTGCGTTACTATCAGGCGCTCCAGAGGCTGCCTGGCGGAGTTTCCAAATTCGTCATAAGGCTTTCGGACAGGATTCTCTCTTCTGCCGCGGTTGCCAGGGTACTTAACCTGGTTTATGTGCCTTTGCATTATCTTCGTAGCAGGAGGCAAGCCTTGAAACTGAGGAAAAAAGTCGCCCGGTGTAATGTCCGAGAGAGTTCAAGCCTTTCAGCGGACAAAACAGGAAATCTCTAATGCGAAAAAAGTATTAACAGAAAATAAAGTATTTGATAAAAGGGCAACTAAAGGTGGCTCTAATGCTCTAAATTTTCTTCTGCAGGTTTTATGAAATGTTAATGTTATCCGTTATCATTGTTAATCATAATGCAAAAAACTTTCTGAGGCAGTGCTTAACCAGCCTCTATGGATTGGAAGGCAGTCTGAGCTTTGAGATTATTGTCGTGGATAACAAATCGCACGATGAAAGCTGTGCAATGATTCGGCAGGATCATCCTCAGGTCCACCTTATAGAAAACAGGGAAAACGTAGGTTTTGCGAAAGGCAATAACATTGGGATCAAGGGAGCGCAAGGCGAATATGTCCTTTTACTAAATAGTGATACCAAGGTCGTAAATAACGCAATTGAGAAGCTCGTGGAATTTCTTGATAGCCATCCTGATGTAGCTGTGGTGACGTCGCGTCTTGTTTATCCCAATATGACCGACCAGGGAGTCGCCCGCATGTTTCCGACACCTATGAACGCGCTGTTTGGCCGGCGGTCGCTTCTTACACGGCTGTTTCCAAATAATAAATATTCGAAGAGATATATGATAAGCCACCGGAACCATTCTGAAGAGCCATTCGAAGTGGATTGGGTCTCTGGAGCATGCCTGATGGTAAGAAAAAAGGTAATTGAGGATGTGGGTCTGCTGGATGAGAGATTTTTTATGTATTGGGAGGATGCAGACCTGTGTTTTCGTATCAAACAGAAAAACTGGAAAATATATTGCATCCCTGAGGCAATTGTTATACACTTTGAAGGAAAAAGTAGTCAGGAACAGAAGAACAGCAGGATGATCATAGAATTCAACAAAAGCGTCTATCGTTACTACAGGAAGCACCACATCAAAAATCTGTTCGGATTGAAGAATCTGGCGGTTGTGTTGGGCCTGACTGCAAGAACTCTAATGCTACTTCTGGTCAATTTGTGTAGGTCGATTATTATTGGAAACAAGAAAGGAGTCATAACTCATGAAAGTACTTAACCGCAATTTCTACTGTCTTTTTTTTGTGGGATTGTTACTGTCGTGCTCACCTGATTTAAACTCTGCCGCGAGTAAAGGAGGTGATTTTCTGCAAAATAGCGGATTTGAGCAATCAGATTCAAAAGGCATGCCGATTGGTTGGCAGGTTGTCCCACACTATAAAGGCAAGGGTGAGGCCATTGTCGATGATACGTTTGCTAATTCAGGCAGATACAGCTTGAAACTCAAACCCAATGAGAAGAATGCTTCCGACGCTTTTGGAGTGTTCACTATACTTGATAAAGAAGCATTAAAGGGAAAGGAAATTACCATTAGCGGCTATGTCAGGGCTGAGGGTATCGGGGCAAATGGAGCAGGTATCCTTCTCAACACGGATAAGAAGAACTGGCATATGCTTCCTAAGGATACGAAGGGGAAATTTGTTCCTTTCAGCAAGAAGCTCTCGATTTCCCGGACAATTCCGGATGCGACTCTACTGCTGCTTGTTAGCGGAACAAAAGGAGCAGTTTGGTTTGATGAATTAACTGTGAATGTAATAGAGGAAACTCCAGCACCGTCGGATACAGCAGCCGCTCTTCCCGCAAGCACGGGTGAATATATCAACAAGATTAATACACCCGGCTGGCAAGATTCGGTCTCCATCTCCCCCGACGGCAAGGAACTCTATTTTGCATATTTGCCGTATCTTCAGTTTGACGTGGTTGACCTGTATTTTAAGAGGATTTCGGAGAAGGATGTGAAGCAAAAAGGCCCCATCAGGCCCGGCAGCCATCACGGAAAGCTGAAATTCGAGACCTACAAAGCTGCTCGGCAAAAGAATGGTACCTGGGGCAGACCGATCAACTTAAATATTAATTCTTCGGATTACTCACTCTACGCGGCAAAGCCGTCGTACGACGGCACGGAACTTTATTATAGCATCAGAGAATACGACCGTAACTATGGAGGAGATGATATCTATGTCTCCAAGAAGCTGCCCAATGGAGAATGGGGGCCTCCTGAAAACCTTGGACCAAATATCAATACGCGCTATAGAGAGGACACCCCCTGTCTGGGCCCGGACGGCAAGATATTATATTTCTGCCGCAGTAAGAGTGAGATAGTGGGCTGGGAGATTATGGTCTCCCAGAGGATCGACGGACAGTGGACAAAGGCTATAAAGCTTCCCTCCCCCATAAACCAATCCAAGCTCGGGATCAAATCAGACTATCAGCCTTTTATTACCGCTGATGGGAAGGAATTGTATTTTACTCGAATCCAGCAGCTATACAAGTCGCAAAAGAAGCCGGATGGTAACTGGGGCGAGCCGGTGAAGGTGTTCCCGCGTCTTGAAGTGTCGGGACATGCCTCTATCACTGCAGATGGGCGATATCTTTACTTACTCACAGCGAAAGACAAAGAAAGCCTCAAACGCCACCACTGGACAATCTCGTATTCCGAGAGACAGAAGGACGGGAGCTGGGGCGAACCCAAGCCTGTTGACTAACCGAACTGTATGCCTTGGGAAAATTCCAAATGATAGATCTAACCGTTTCACTTGTAACCGGCAACAATAAGAAGTTCATCCTCGATTGCCTGAGGTCAATCTACGAGACGAACAACAGCCTCAAGATGGAGGTCTATGTGGTTATTAATGCCTCGTCAGATGACAGCGAAGAGGCAATTAGGAAGGACTTTCCAGAGGTAAAATTCATAGTTAACAAGAAAAAGCTGGGCTTCACTCACAACCACAACATAGTTATGGAAAGAAGCAAAGGTAAATATGTCCTTGTCCTAAATGACGACACCATCATGCTTGACGCAACTCTGAAGAAAATGGTTGATTTTATGGAAACCTCCCCTGATGTGGGTATTCTCGGGTGCAAGATATTGAACGCGGACGGGTCTTTGCAATGGTCCTGCGGAAAAAGTTTTAGTCACAAGTTTGAACATTTCAAATCAGGCATGTTGAATCAATTTCTGCCGTTTCTTTCGAAGCAGTCTTTCAAGGGCACCGAGGAGGTCAGCTGGGTGACCGGCGCGTGCCTCCTGGCCCGGAGTAAGGCCCTCGAGCGTGTGGGACTTTTCGACGAGAATATCACTATCTACTATGAAGACGGAGACTTGTGCTACCGGATGATCCAGGCCGGATGGAAGGTGGTTTTCTATCCAGAGGCCGAGATCATTCACTACCATGGCCAGACGAGAAAACAACACTTGGGCAGGGATACATTTATTACGTATCAAAGCAGACTCTATTTTTTCGCCAAGCACCACAGTCGCAGCATGTATCATTTGATCAGGGTATTAACCGTTCTGGAGGTCACTGCCCGGTACATAAAGACCTGGCTGTGCTACTCTCGCGGCAAGAAGACCCAAAGGCAGGAACTTCTCGGTGCTTACAAGCAGGTGGTTCGACTGGTGTTAAGCCCACAGCATTCACGGAAGACGACAGACAAAGAAGTGCCGGAAGAGAAACGACGAAGGCAGCTCAACTGCTGAAGACATATTCGGACGAGGTGTGATTTTTTGTATGCTTTCCACGTATAAGAATGGTTTGCTCCTCCACTTTTCTCTGTACTCTCAAGGAACCAAAAGTATGACTATTAAATGTCGAAGAGCATGTTTGTTTGCCAGCAACGGGCAGGCAGAATCTTACGAAGGCGGCTTTAGCCTAACAGCCAAGCCGGCTCGGCAAATTTAAATGGAGACCAGGCGATGAAAATAGGCTTCGACGGACGCTTTATTCGACAAGGCCAGAGCGGGAACGGGGTTTTTACCCAAATGCTTCTCGATGGCCTGGCTCGCCTGGACGACGAGAACGAATATACTGTCTATATGCTGGAGGACAAGCCGTTCATCAAAAAGGACAACTTCCATCTCAAGCGGATGCCCGCGCTGCATGCCAGGTCTCACCTGCGTTTCCTGCTGACTTTTCCTGTTGAGCTAAATCGAAATCCCGTGGACATCTTTCATGCCATTTACTCCGTACCTCTGAGAACACCTGCTCGGGTAGTTCTGTCGCTGGTGGAGTTCTCGTGGTTCACCAATCCGGATGAGTTTCCTGCATCTCGGCTTTCCCTGGCTCAGTTCCGGATAATGACGCGTCTGTCTATCCACCGGGCTGATCGTATTATCACTCCAACTCACGTTGGCAAAGAGCAGGTTCTGGACTACTTCGGCCTGTCCGAGGAAAAGGTAGAGGTAATCCACTTCGGATTCAATGAGTTTTTTCTGGAACCGTGTAAGCCGGAAGATATTGACAGAGTCAAACACAAGCAGGGCATTAAAGGAGACTATATACTCACCGTCGGCGACCTGCACCCCCGGAAAAACTTGGAACGATTAATCGAAGCATTTAATTGGCTAAAGGAAAAACGGAAGGTTCCTCATTCACTGGTCCTGGTGGGTAAAAACCTTTTGCAGGCCGAGCAGATTTATCGCAAGGCATCCGCCAGTTCAGCAAGCGATTCCATTACCTTCACCGGATACGTATCACTCGAGGAGCTGCGAGCGCTGTATCAGGGAGCTGCCGTCTTTGCCTTTCCGTCTCTTGATGAGGGCTTTGGGCTTCCGGTTCACGAGGCAATGGCCTCGCGCGTTCCCGTTATAGTCTCCGACAAGGGGGCGTTGCCGGAAGTTGTCGGCGGGGCGGCCATTTCCGTGAATCCCCTAAGCGTTGAGGACATAGCCTGTGCAATATTTCGTGTGTTGGATAGTCAAACCTTGCGTGAAGAACTTATCAGGAAGGGGCTGAAGCAAATAGAGGCATTTTCCTGGGATGAGGCCTGTCGTAAGACAATGCGTTTATATCAGAATGTATATTCAAATGGATAAAAAGAAAGGATATTGGATTGAACGTCCTGCTTATATACCCATGGTATCCGTATAGCTCCGTCAGCACCTTCGAAGAGCCGCTTGGTATTCTCTATCTTGCCTCGGCATTATTGCAGACCCGGCATAAAGTGGATGTAGCGGATCTGACGTTCAACCATGAGCTTAAAGGGCTGAAAGAGCAGGTGCTCTTGGCGGATGTGGTTGGTATTTCGGCGCCGACGCCGCTTTTTGGAATCGCCACAGAGGTACTCAATTACATTAAAAAGATCAATCCCCAAGCCCACACCCTTGTAGGTGGCCCCCATGCAACCGCTGACCCCGAAGTGACATTGAGTTCCGGTTTCGATATTGCCGTAATAGGGGAGGGTGAAGTAACTATTGTAGAGCTTGTCGAGAAACTTTCCACAGGTGGACACCTGGACGAAGTAGCCGGCATTGCCTACCTTGAAGACGGTAATTTGCAGGTTACGCCCAAACGTCCTTTTATCGCCAACGTGAACGAAATAGCGCTGCCGGCTCGGCAGTTTATCGACTATTCGCGCTACCGCAGGCTTGGAATCATATCTATGCGAGGCTGTCCCTATCGCTGCCTTTTCTGCAAACCCCTGGAAGACAAGTTGTTCGGAAAGAAGCTCAGGATGAGGAGTCTGGCAAGTGTAGTAGACGAAATCGTTCAACTGGTCGCCCATTACGGCAACCGTCAGATCGGTTTCAAGGACGACACGCTCACCGTGAATAAAACCGAGTGGTTTGAGGGGCTCAAAAAAGAACTTCTAAAGCGGAACCTGAGTGTCAGCTGGCAGTGCAGCAGCCGGGTGGACACGGTCGATTTCGACAAACTCAAGGCTATGAAAGAGGCCGGCTGCCGCCAAATATTCTTCGGCATTGAGAGCGGCTCACAGCGGATTCTGAACTATTACTGCAAAGACACCACAGTAGAGAAAACTATTGAGACTTTCGCCCAATGCCGTCGCGCCGGGATACGAGCATGTGCTTCAGTAATGCTGGGGGCTCCCTCAGAAACTCGGGAAGACCTGGAGAAGACGTATCAATTAATCAAGACTATCAAACCGTTCAACTGGCATGTTCACATGACTACACCAATGTTCGGCAGCCATCTCTATGACCGAGCCAAGGCTGAAGATAGACTTGACACGAATGCAGACTATTCGGCCTTTGAGCCGACCGGAAATATTTACCGCCTGCACATGCCTATGAAAGTGGACCATTTATCAGCGAGTGATATCTCCGAATATCGCGACCGTATCAATAGCTATATGAAGTTTCGTCTTTTACTGCGTTGTATGGTAGATTTTCGTATTTGGAGGGAGATTCTATTCTCACGCGGCCTGCGAACAATCGCTTTTAATTTCATTCGAAGGCATTTCGGCCTGCGGGGCTGGAAGGTCCGCTCTCGTTATCCGATGGCGCGATCTGTAAGGCAAAAGTTGAAATAAAACTCAAAGATTACAAAAAAGGTTCTTCTGGAGTGAATACAAGAGAACGTAACAAGAGCACCTCTTCGAGAGGAAATTCACAAACGAACGTCATGATTAGTCGGTCGATTTTTACGGAAAACAAGTCAAAATGAAGATAGTTTTTGCGGATCCACCTAACATCAAAACAGCCTGGCTCATTGCGAATCATCCAAACCTTGGCATTCTTTATCTTAGCGGTTATCTGAGGGAAAAGACAAAGGGTGTAGATATCCACTACCTTGATGTTCACCTCAGCCTCAAAGAACACTTGAGACGTCTTGAGATGATTAAGCCTGACGTTTACGGGCTTTCTTTCAGCACGATAAGAGAGCGGGACGCCTTCGAGACTATCAAGGTTGTCAAAGAGAGGTTTCCAAATCTTCCAATAATCTGCGGCGGGCCTTTTCCAACCGTAATGGCTCGGGAGATACTGGAACGACTACCGGTTGATGTCTGTGTTATTGGTGAAGGCGAGGTAACTATGGCTGAGTTGGTCGAAGTTTTTGACAGAAGGCGGCAGTTTGATGACGTGGCAGGCATCGTCTTCAAGAAAAACGGCCGGATTTCGGCAACGGGCAAACGGGATCTCATTGTCGACCTTGACTCTATACCACTGCCCGCCTGGGACTTGGTTGACTTCAAGAGATATAAGGGGAACTACCAGTACATGACCAAGCCGAGTACTGTCATGATTACGTGCAGAGGATGCCCTTTCGATTGTGTCTTCTGTGCGAATCCGGTTTGGAAGGCCTCAAAACCATGGCTGCGACAGAGAAGCCCTGCCAATATCTGCGAGGAAATATGCCTGCTCTATAAGATGGGAATTCGTGAAATATCAATCCGTTCCGATGAATTCAATCCAGTGCTTGGCTGGCCCGTTGATATCTGCAAAGAGATTCAGAAGCTTGGTTTCAAAGACCTGTTTTTCCAGGGAAACATCCGTGCAGACAAGATGACTGAGGATCTGGCACGAGAAATGAAGAATAGCAACTTCTGGCTTGTTCAGATTGGGATTGAAAGCGGTAATCAACGCACCTTAGACGGCATAGGCAAGAGGATTACGCTGGAGCAGATTGTGCAGACGTGTCGAATGCTCAAAAAGCACGGCATTAAGGTATACGGTTATATTATGATCTTCCACGCATGGGAAGAGAACGGCCAATTTTGCTACGAAACGCCTGAGGATGTGGATATGACCTTGAATTTCGTACGCCGCCTTAAAAAAGAAAAGCTGCTTGACTACATGTCATTTTCCACCACGACTCCAATGCGGGGCTCAAGGCTTTTTGAAATCGCCAGGCGCCATGAAGTGCTGAAACAGGAGGGAGACGTCCGAGATCTGTCCGAGTTTTCAATGGTGCTGCCTAATATTTCCGAGCAAGACATGAAGAAATCAAGACGAAAGGGCCTTCTTCTACAACTCTCCATTAATTTACTCTCTGGTCACAACAACCTTACAGACTGGGCAAAGAACTGGCATAAGGTGAAAACTCTGTTAAAATCTATATAGGAGACCGGACATCGTGAAACTCCGTCTTCTATTCATCCATATAAGACCTTTCGCTTTAGCTATGATTTAATCCGTCGCAAATAAGGGAATACCAATGCCCCGATCCCTGAAAAAGGAACTCCAGAAGATGCCACAATACACTCGGCTTGTGCGACATCTCAAGAGTTTCATTTTTCACAGCACCCTCAAAAAGATTATCAATCTCATGCTTGTTGAGAGTGAATGGATGCTCAGGCGGCAGACTGTGTGGGGTCGACCGTATATTCTTATCGTCGATCCGACGAATGTTTGCAACCTGAGATGCCCCCTTTGTCCCACGGGGACAGGAGATATCGATCGAGGACAGAGCATGTTGAGTTATGAATGCTTCACGCAGATTATAGACCGTTTTGCGCCTTATACCTATGAGGTTTCTCTCCATAACTGGGGGGAACCACTACTTAACAAAGAAATATTTAAGATGATCGAGTATGCCCAGAGCAAGAATATCGGTACCAACATGAGTACAAACCTCAATACAGTCAGACCTTCTGATATTGAAAACACTGCGAGGTCAAGTCTTGAATACCTGATTGTGTCGTTAGATGGTACGACTGATGAAGCATACTCGCATTATCGCCGGAATGGGAATTTTCAGATAGTGATGAACAATCTACAATCGCTGATAGAAATCAAGCGACGCCTTAAACGTAGAACTCCCTTCATCGAATGGCAATTCATCCTGATGAAGCACAATATACATCAGGTAGAGGATGCACGACGCATCGCAAAGGAGATAGGGGTCGACCTATTGAGATTTATCCCTATTGGTCTTCCCTTCAATGCCAAATACAAGGCTAAGCTAAGGAGTGAATGGTTTCCAGAACTCTGCGATACCTCATCAGGAGTGGATACGTTCGAACATCAGTTTCTCCAGAAACCCAGAAAGTCTGCCTGCTTTTATCTTTACCGGTCGCTCATAGTAAATCCTGACAACCGAGTTTCTCCCTGCTGCCACGTGTACGGAAAACAAAACGACTTCGGAGATATTCTGTCACAAAGCCCTGAACAACTCTGGAACAACGAGCACTACCGGTCTGCTCGATCTCTCTTCTCGATCAACGGTAAGCCCGTGGTTCACACGATATGTGAACATTGTAATGTATTTGAGAGGAGAGCGAGAAATCATAGTCTTGTCTCCTCCTGTGAAGATGAATAGTTTGTGTTGAACTGTTTTTGTCAAAAAATGGAAAATACAGTCTGCCCATTTTTCTTTCTTAGTGTACTATCCTAACCTAAACTCAAAATATGAAGGAGATGTCTCATTTTTGTTAACATGTGCCGGAAGGTAATACGTTTGGGAGTGAAAATAATAGCGTCGAAATGGTTCGTCCAACCATTGCGTATGATTATGAGGAGTATCTTCAACTGCTCCGGTGGGATGTACTTGTCGCACCTGGCAAAAAACTCTGCCGTGCGTCTGCCGCCAGGTTCGCTTGTGATACCGTCAAAAAAGGTCAACTGTGAATTGTTGCGCTCCATACATGGCTTCCATACAGTCTGAATGATCCATCCAATAGGCCATAGTATGGCGGCTAAACAGTCTCTCAGAGGGCCCTCACACGTATATCTCAAACTCATTGTCTTTACTGATGACTTTGTATCAATTGTTCGGAACATGATGGGGGCTGCACCCACATTGTTTTACAATTAAGCCGAGGAGCTACAATAAATGTTCAATAATCTGATAAGGATTGCATGTATGGAGAAAGCCTCACCTGACACTACTAATGATCGCTTAAAAATCGACTATACGACCATTCTAAGAGATAGGGTCATAAAGGCAGGGGAATTTATCATATCTCTAATAGGCATTGTTTTAAGCCTCCCTATTATGGCCTTGATCACCCTGATTATAAAAATAGATAGTCCCGGTCCAGCCATTTTCAAGCAGGTTAGAATCGGAAAGAACTGGCGTGGAAATGGACCTCAAACACCAAAAAAAAACGCGAGATTCTGCCAGGAGAATAGAAAAAGAGATTTAGGAGGCAGGCCTTTCGTCTTCTACAAATTCAGGACTATGTATGTTGACGCCAGGGAAAAATTTCCTGATCTTTATAGATATGAATACAGCCCGGAAGAAATCAAGACTTTCTACTTCAAGGTTCCTGACGATCCACGCCTAACGCGTTTTGGACGGCACCTGCGAAAAACGACCCTAGATGAATTGCCTAACCTCATTAATGTGCTTAAAGGCGATATGAGCTTAGTTGGCCCCCGGCCGGAAATTCCTGAAATGCTCAAGTATTACCGAAGTGAACAGAGAAAAAAATTTCAGGTCAAACCCGGTGTTACCGGTCTGTCTCAGGTCAGAGGCAGGGGCCTTCTGGGGTTTCAGGAAACTCAAAAACTTGATGTAAAGTACATAGAAAAAAAGACCCTCTGGCTGGATTTCAAGATAATTGTGAAGACTCTCAAAGTAACATTTCTCAGGATAGGCGCATTCTGACAGTGTCCCCGGAAAATTAATGCTCTGCCTTGCGTAGATATATTTGATTGTCAGAAGAGATGCAGGGTTACAAATACTCAGGAGGTTTCAGGAAATATGCAAAAAAAAGCACTGATTACAGGCATTACCGGCCAGGATGGTTCATACCTGGCGGAATTCTTACTGGAAAAAGGATATGAGGTGCACGGGCTCGTTCGAAGAGTGGCGATTGAAGATCCTAAGCACCGGATGTCACGAATTCATCACCTTCTTGATCAAGTTTATCTTCATGCGGCTTCGTTGGAAAGTCTTTCGAGCATCTTTAAGGTGTTAAACACCGTTCACCCAGATGAATGCTATCATCTTGCAGCCCAAAGCTTCGTAAGTTACTCGTTTGAAGATGAATTTTCCACCATGAACATCAATATTAACGGAACGCACCACGTGCTTGCAGCTATCAAGGAATTCGTGCCCACGTGCAGGTTTTATTTTGCCGGCTCCAGTGAAATGTTTGGAAATGCCAGGGAAGTTCCACAAAATGAAGACACACCTTTTAATCCTCGATCATCCTATGGTATCTCCAAGCTTGCCGGATATCATCTGACAAAAAATTATCGTGAAGCTTTTGGCATACATGCTTCAAGTGGAATACTTTACAATCATGAGTCTCCACGAAGAGGGTATGAATTCGTTACGCGCAAAATCACGTCACACGTAGCAAGAATCAAACTGGGTTTAGCACACAGCTTGAAACTCGGGAACCTTGATGCCAAACGAGATTGGGGACATGCAAAGGATTACATACCGGCGATGTGGTTGATGCTGCAACAGCCCGAAGGGGGAGACTATGTAATATCAACCGGGAAAACCCATTCGGTTAAAGAGTTCCTCGAAGTAGCTTTTTCCTATATTGGTCTAAACTATACTGATTATGTGGTCCTTGATCCACAATTGGTGCGCCCTGCAGAGATTCATCAGCTTTTAGGAAATTCCGAGAAGGCTAAAAGGATTCTCGGCTGGGCCAGTTCAATTTCTTTTGAAGAGCTGGTTCATGAGATGGTAGATGCGGATCTCGAGTCAATTCGGAAAACCATGGTTTGACTTGCGGCTGCCAGGTCTCAATTTCCTAAAAAAATAGTTCGATTTCTAAGCTTCTTAACGTACAACACCGGTTGCTGTTGATCGGGCTCTTAAAGCGACGGGTATTTATTAATCTATACGCTTCTCAGATAGGATTAATGCTGATTTAATACTTTTTTTAGCTTAAATTGATCGTGTTTAAATTGAATCCGAGAGGTTTTAGACGCTAATTAAGGCCAAAATAAACCAGTCTTAGCATCTCAAGTGTTGAGAGACGATTTTGTAATAAAAAGTTTTTTTGAATTTCATTTTTTTGCCTTGACTTGCAACAGATTCCTCGGTGGGATAAAATAGTATGTGTGTAGCGCACAAGCGACTCATATCCACTATAAGAAACAAAGACTATAAACCCTTTAAACTCCGGTTTAGCCCATCTAACGAGTAGATATACGAATTCCCGATACATTGTTCAGTTCATTGGAGTTGAAGATAAATTTTACACGTGAAACCTCTCATCCAAAGTATTTCATATATGCTTCGTGAAAATACCATACACCTAATATAATATCCCAAATCCCCCCTTGAGTGGACTTAGGCAGTTAGGCATGTA
Source organism: uncultured Pirellulales bacterium (assembly GCA_964653075.1). Classification (GTDB taxonomy): domain Bacteria; phylum Planctomycetota; class Phycisphaerae; order Sedimentisphaerales; family Anaerobacaceae; genus NIOZ-UU13. Next base: position 2,325 of record CAZZAX010000099.1, on the reverse strand, counting down.
ACCTACTTGTAAAGACTATTCAGTCCTCCAGCAAGCAGATGGCCTGCCGCCTTATTTCCACTCAAAATCCCTTGCTTCATTTCTTTCATTCTTCCTCTGTTTATTCATTAACAATCCTTATCTGAGATTCAGTCGACAGAGATGATCCTGATATCAAAATCCGTGATTCCAAGGTAGATTCATTCCTTTAATAAATTAGCGGCCGATGTCACCGGCATGCGCACAATTGTACGTTACCCCTCAAGACGATTTCGTCGTTTAAATGGCCTGCTGGGCACTTTAAATTGGAAGATGAGCGGTATGTGGATTGGTTGAGTTAATGAAAAAAGGGCTGCAAGTGGATGCTCACAGCCCCTTAGTTTTTTTCTACAAATGCTCTTACAGTGTCTTTCTTCTTCTGAGCCATCCGACAAGACCTACACCAATACTGCCTAACAGAACAGCACCGGGAGCGGGGATGGCAATGATGCTGCCCGATGAAGCCTGGTCTCCCATACTAAAGATGCCCACGCCCGGACTACCCATAAGTGCCGGCGACAGTCCAAGCAAGTTAGTGTAGTCCTGAATGACAAACGCCCAGGATTCGCCGGGCTCAAAGATGTTGTCAACTGTCATGCTCTCGAAAACCAGTGGTGTGTTCAGCCCTATATTGTCAATCTTGAAGGCCAAACCCCCATTGACAAAGCCGTCATAATTTTGCATGTAAGTTTCTGGTATGCCGGAGGGATCCGTGTTCCCTACGTACCAGACATCGGTCCACTTCCATGTACCCAGGTTCGTAATCCACACCAGTGGATTGGGTATCTGCGGATCATCGGGATTTTCCAAACAGGGTGTGTACGGATAATAGGGCTCAAAGTTGGATCCGATCGCTTCATATGTTGGAAATAGATTCCCCAACTCGTGGACATTCAACGGGACCTCCAAAGGATCTTGTCCAGGTAAGTCCTCAACCTGGACGAGTGTGGTTGGTAAAGCTTGCGTTGTTCCACTGATGGCCAAAATCATCATTGTTAGTACACATATTGTAATAAATCTTTTGTTCATAAATTTCATCTCCTCTCTGATATTTTATTCTTACTTTGCCCCCATTCAAAAGTGGATTTCATTTCATATCCTCCTTTACTTCCTTGTAGATTACCACACTATCGAACAAGTAAACTAACGCACTATAATAAACGTGTTAATCCTCCTCCAAAGAGGATTTTTCCTAGTTAGTTCATTATTCTATCAAGTACCAAGCCTTATGTCCAGAAAAAATTTGTAATTTTATGCAGTTTTTTAGAAAATTATTTTTTTATAATGATTTAAGTCTGATTTACACTTGATATTGTCCTTGTGTGTTCTATAATATAACTTGTTATTTAATAAAAGGTTACATTAAAAAATGTGACGAATTATAAAACCATTGCAGATAAGTTTTTTGACAGTTTTGATCCGGCATTATCACTGCCAGTATGTAGACTTCTTTAGATAAAAATGTCCGTAACTTTGCCTGGAGGTCTGATATTTTACTTAAAAAATAATGAGTCAATCTAACCACAAACAGGGCAAAGTTAAAAAGAGGAGGTTAAGTGATGATTTCTAACGTCGATTTGTATCGGGATCCGCAAAAGAAAAGGCTGTGGGTGGTCCGGTGGTAAAGTGAGTATGAGCCTGTTACCGGCAAGCAGATAAGCCTGCCACCTTATTTTCCACTCAAAAGCCCTTGCCCCATTTCTTCCATTCTTCCTCAGCATTTATATTTATCACTGATTTGACGGTTTCTTGCTATATCGGAGCTGAAGATAGCCGATAAGGACTTCGGATATATCTGGGATTCTCTTTAACATTATAAGGACAGGACCTATAAAGTTTCTGAAAGATTTCCATGCATGTACTAAGGACTAATATGAAAAAATGGGACTACTTTTCCTGGATACTGCGTTTTGTTATTGCGTCATTTTTTTGCTCAATGATACTCTTTCCGAGCAGTTGCTCTTTCACCAAGTATGGCAAAGCTGATGTAACGGTTTTCGAAATCAAAGCTCCGGAAGGATTGGTCGGCCTGAGCAAAAGCGAGATTATCGACCGATTGGGACTACCCGAAGGAGGAATAACTGATGAAAAGGGATCTGAATACTGGGCATACAATAACATGAATCAACACTTTTTTGTTATTTACGGCAAAGGTCTACATAAAACCCTGATTTTAAAACTCGAAAATAACACTGTAACCAACGTTCGCCTCATAGAAAAGGGTAGCTCGTTCGGTTTTATGACAGGAGGGATGTAGTAAACGTGCCAGAGTACGAAAGCTATCCCACAATAAAGATGAGTCAGTGG
>CAZZAX010000098.1:0-22822 GCA_964653075.1 uncultured Pirellulales bacterium | reverse complement strand
CTGGCGGTAAGGCAGTTGATTTTGAACAGCCATTACAGAAGCCCGCTGGATTTTTCGGACGCGGCCCTTTTCGCGGCCCAGTCAGGATACGGAAAAATTACCGAGACCGTCAAAGCCCTGCAAAAAAGAATGGAAACAGCCAACACAGGCTCTATCGATGAGAAGATAGCAGAGCAACTGACACAGTTAAGAGAAAAATTCGAAGCCTCAATGAGCGACGACCTGAATACATCCGTTGCACTGTCGGTTATGTTCGAGCTTGTCCGCCTGGCGCAGGGCCTTCTCGAGGACAGCAGTACAACACAAGAAACCCTTAGTCTGTTCGATGTTCTGTTCGACCGGCTCGGAGGAGAAGTCCTGGGAATTGTAAAAGAGGACTATCAGCAGGATGCCGCCGCCGAAGGGCTGACGGACAAGCTAATAAACGTCTTGATTGAGCAGCGAAACGATGCGCGAAAGAACAAGGACTTTGCCAAAGCCGACCAGCTTCGTACCAAACTGGATGATATTGGTATTGTGCTGGAAGACAAGCCCGATATGACCACATGGAGGATGAAATGAGGATACTCGGTATCGACCCGGGTCTGCAGGTCTGTGGTTATGCCTGTTTGGAGACGGACGCCGACAAGGAAAAGCTGATTGAAGGAGGCGTCATACGCATAGACACCCGCCAGGCCATAGAGATAAAACTGAACAAAATCGCCGAAGACACACGGTCGCTTCTCGAAAATTTCAAGCCCGATATCGTCGCTGTCGAAGAATTGTACTCACACTACGCCCACCCGAAAACTGCAATATTGATGGGACACGCAAGAGGTGTTATACTGCAAAAGTGCGCACAGGCGGCAATAGAAGTAAGAAGCTTCAGCGCAACGCGAATAAAAAAATCAATTACCGGCAACGGAAGGGCTTCGAAGGAACAGGTACAAAAAACAATTCAAACTATTCTGTCCCTGCCGAAGATGCCGGAGCCGAACGATGTGGCCGATGCTATTGCGGCGGCGCTGTGCTGTGCAAACTCGGTAAACAGTATTGTTATATAATAAAAATTAAACAAATAATTATCTGAATAATGATAGCCAACATTGAAGGAAAACTAATCAAGCTCGACAGTGACTGCTGCCTGGTTCAGGTCGGGGCGGTTGGTTACGAAGTAATGCTGCCGAGTTATTGCGTAATTGCGCTGTCCGGCCAGGTCGGCTCGGATATTACTCTCTGTACTATGGAATACTACGAGGGCACGCCTGGCGGGGGAAACCTGATACCGAGAATGGTCGGCTTCTTAAAACCCGGCGAAAGGGATTTCTTCGCCAAATATACCAGCGTCAAGGGAATGGGCATAAAAAAAGGCCTGCGTTCCCTGAGAATCCCCATAGCCACCATAGCAGCCGCAATAGAAAACGCCGACGATAAGACACTTATTTCACTGCCTTCGATAGGCAAAAGGATGGCCCAGCAAATCATCGCCGAGCTAAAGGGCAAATTACAGACTTTCGCAGTAGGCGCCGAATCAGCCGGACCATCGCAAGCCCCCTTCAGGCCGTTCCAGACCGAGGCACTCGAGATTCTTATCGCCTGGGGTGAAAAAAGAAACGAAGCTATGGAGCTGGTCGAGCTGGCCTGTCGCAAACACCCCGACATAAATTCGGCGGAGGCGCTTGTGCCTTTGGTGTACAGACTAAAACAAGGGGTAGAGGTCTAATAAAAAAAGCTGCGTACAATCGAAAAAGAAACTAAAAAATAGTCAATCGAAAATGGCAATAGGCAGAATAATAAGCGGCCAGTCCTTGAACGAGCAGGAGGAGAGCTTTAACGTATCACTCCGGCCAACGCTGCTGGACGAGTGCGTGGGCCAAAGCAGCGTAAGAGAAAAAGTCGCAATTGCGATAGCAGCCGCCAGGCAGAGGTCCGAACCGCTGGAACATATCTTGTTTTACGGCCCGCCGGGTCTGGGGAAAACGACCCTCGCCCACGTCGTCGCGAACGAGATGGGCGCAAGGATACGCTGCTCATCAGGTCCGGCCCTGGCAAAGGCCGGTGACGTTATGGGGCTTTTGAGTAATATAAACACCGGCGATGTACTTTTCATCGATGAGGTCCATCGGCTTAGCACGCTGGTCGAAGAATTTATATATCCGGCGATGGAAGACTTCAAAGTCGATTTCACAGTCGATAGCGGCCTGCACGCAAAAACGATAAATTTTCCGCTCAAGCGTTTCACTTTAATCGGAGCAACAACACGAGCTGGCTTGTTAAGCGCTCCTCTTCGCAGCCGGTTCGGCATGCTGTATCATCTGGATTTCTACAGCACACAGGAGCTAACGGAAATCCTGGACAGATCGGCGCGATTATTAAACCTGCAGTGCGAGGACGGCACGCTGGAATTGATTGCGGCCCGCTCCCGCGGAACACCGCGAGTAGCAAATCGATTGCTAAAACGCGTCCGTGATTACGCCCAGGTAAAAGGCTCCGGTGTCCTGAGCACCGGAATTGTAGAAAACGCCCTGAAGATGGAGCAGATTGACACCCTGGGTCTCGATGAATTAGACAGGGCATTTTTACGCGCGCTTGTTAATGTCTATGACGGCGGGCCGGCCGGCATCGAGGCAATAGCAGCTACACTCGGCGAAGAAAGGGACACTCTGGAGGATGTCGTTGAGCCGTATCTTCTGCAAATCGGATTCCTGCGCCGAACCAAACGCGGCAGAGAAGTAACAAAACAGGCCTGCGAACACCTCTGCCTAAAACCACACAAAAAGAAAAAAACCTCCAGCCAGCCTGAACTCTTCGAACAAAACGGGCAGTAACTTTTATAGAGTCCGTTAGACGAGAAAGAAGTATGCTATGAAAAAGAAAGAAGCTACAAAGAGGTGTTCAGCAACAAAGGTAATCAAGAAGAAAAGGCCCGAAAAGGAGAAAGTGACTAAGGTACAAGTCGTAAGAAGACATCCCACTGAAGAAGAGCGCAAACAGTTTGCAAAGGAGAAAAGGCGAGCCAGAGAATACGTGACTGATAAGCAAAAAACGGCCCAACTACTTAAGGAGGCGATTGAAAAGGCAACTCGGAACAAAGGGGCTCTTAGAAAGCTATGGGTCAAGTTAACGGCTCTCTTTCGGCTCCTCAGCGCCTGGGCCAAGGGCGAATATACCGAGGTATCTTTAAAAACAATTCTTTGGGTAATTGCGGCAATCATTTACTTCGTGAATCCGTTCGATGCGATACCCGACTTCATTCCCGGAGTCGGATACGTGGACGACGCCGTGGTAATTGTATTTGTTATAAACACTATTCGCCGTGATCTCGATAAGTTCCTCGAGTGGGAACGAACACAGAAATAAGTGTCGTGTAGTATCTGAATAATTAATTCTAATTTTTTTAATATTATGACTGCAACCAATTCTCAATTTTTGATCTGATTTGAGATGCCTTTGTATCGTCTATTCCCACAACATATATGCGAAATAGTCTTGGTTTCAAACGGCTCAGATAATGCAAAACACTACTTTTATCCTCGAGCAAATTCGTTATTTCTCCTGACTTTTCTTTTACTTTCACCAACTCTCTGAGTTCCTGTTCCTTACTCTCCTTAAGCTCACTTGCCTCAGCCAAGCTTATGAATGGATGCAGTTTTTCAAACTCCGGTCCCTTAATATCCCTAAAAATCCAGTGTTCTTCCGATATTTCAAATTCACTCACGAATTCCTTGACCTTGCTGTCCCAACTGCTCGTTAATATAGTGTATTCACGGCTGGGATTATCATCATCCCGCTTAAGTTCTGAAATTTCATAGACAAGTTTTGGCGGATTACGGAATTTCACGGCCTTACATAAAGCAGCAAGCCTTTTATCCCTGCTATCGTTCGCATATTTGTCAATGAGCTTATCTAAATATCCATCGTCGAAGGATAAAAAATCATCGGTATCAGCGCGGGCCATTTCCTCTATTTTCTCGCCGGACGTATAAATCTTCTCTTTTTTCAAAAGAGCTGAGACAATCCTCCTGATCATCTCTTCGAAAGCAAACACGGTCTTATGCATGTAAACCGTATTGAACATGAAATAACGGGCCATCAGCATATGCTCAACTGAATTTCTCGCCTTTGCACAGACGACTAATTCTTTTTCGTCGGTAAGCTCAAGGTTGTTCACGATATAATTGAGGTCAACCTTTCCGTAAGGTAGGCCTGTATTCAGGGAATCTCGCACAAGATAATCCAATCTGTCCACATCTAAGCTCGCATTGAGCAGATTTGGGATTGATTGATGCTGACCTCTGGCAAGAGCAGCTATGTCCAATGGATCAATGTTATTTCCCTCAAGCTTTTCCTTTATGTCTTTTCGTTTGGTAATAACAATCTCTCCCAGCTTATCGTGTTTCGGATATTCCTTGGGCAGAGAAGTCTCTCCTCCTTCACTTTGACCTTTTTTGCTCATGTACTTTTGTGCTGAGCCCCAGTCAATTTTTTCCATCAAATGAGAATAAGGATAATGGCCAATATCGTGCAGCAAGGCTGCTATGCGCAGTTTCCGGAAATGTTCGTCAGGTATAGCATCGTTATCTTTGCTCCGAAGGGATTCGAGGATACGACTCATTATGTGCATAACACCTAAAGAGTGTTCAAAACGACTGTGTCTGGCGTTAGGATATACCGTATATGCAAAACCCAATTGCTTAATTCTTCTTAGTCGTTGAAATGTGGGTGTGTCGATAAGTTCTGTTTCTAATTTGCTTAGGCCGATATCGCCATGCACCGGATCTATAATTATCTTGTGACGGAATTCCTCTCCCATAAATTTAATTTGACCCGCTATGATTCTAAAGTTTTACTTGTTATAAGTCCGATATTATTGAGTCTTTCCCAACCATCTTTAGCTAAAGCCATTTTATCTGCGAAGTGAGGTTTCGATTCCTTAAGCTTCTCGAAAATCTCATCAAATTCCGGTTTGCATTTTCCAGGCCAATACGCAATATGTTTTAGGTAGTGGAGTGAAGCAAGTAACTCGACCCACTCGGACTCTCTTATTGTGGGAGTATCCGGCATACCGATAATTTTATTTAGGATCTCAAACCTGTTTTGAGTTTTCATATTGAGTTCATAATCATTGAACTCATCGTCATACCTTATTTCCTCCCTCAGGTTGAACGTGTCATTTGCAAGGGCTGGACAATATGGCCCTTGCAAGTACCAGTTGTAACGATATCCCAAATCAGTACCTGTAAGCTGGAGAAGATAGATTTTCTTCTGCAATATCAATCTCTTCTCGAATGTGTCTATTTCTATATTTCCAAAACCAATTCTATCCAGCACAAGCTTTAACAGTATATGCTCCTTGTCCACTCTATGCCTCCCTTCTACAATCTGACGTTCCCTTCTTAGGGTAAAATAACTTGCCGATAGCGAAAAACCAGATGATACAAAATACATCGTCAAAAAACACTGTTGCTGTTGAGACTTTTTTTAGCCTGTGTAACTTCTTGTCAAAACACAGCTTACACGAAGCCGAAATTCTATGTTCTCTGACTTATATACATTATAGTTGTTATATCTTAAAATGTTCGAGAAAAGTGAACATATCAAGCTTAGGAAAATATACTTGTTATTTGTCCCGCTAACTTCATCACAGTTTGAGTAATCTGAGAATATCTAATATTGATAATAGTTAATTTAGATGTATAGAACAAGCCAAAAACTAAAAAACTATTCCCATTCTATTGTGGCGGGCGGCTTGCTGGATATATCATAAACTACACGGTTCACACCCCTGACCTCATTTATAATCCTGTTGGATATAATACCCAGCACTTCGTAAGGGATTTGTGAAAAATCAGCGGTCATAAAATCGACGGTCTCGACCGCACGAACAGCAATAATATTTTCATAGCTTCGTTCATCGCCCATTACTCCAACCGTCAGGACAGGAACCAGCACCACCAGGGCCTGTGATATCTTTCTGTACAACCTTGCGGATTTTATCTCGTCTATTAAGATTTCATCGGCGGCCCGGAGAATTTCCAGTCTTTCGGCCGTCACCTCTCCGATTACCCTCACTGCAAGGCCCGGCCCGGGAAAAGGATGACGCCAGACAATATCCTCCGGCAGTCCCAGATACTCACCGACAACCCTCACCTCGTCCTTAAACAAATCCCGCAGCGGCTCAATCAGCTCGAAGTCCATCTCGGCCGGCAGCCCCCCCACATTATGATGAAGCTTTATATTCGCCGCCGGATTACCGTCCTTCGAACCCGACTCGATAACATCGGGATAAAGTGTCCCCTGGGCCAGGAACCGCGCATTCGGAATCTTCGATGCCTGCGACTCAAAGGCCTTGATAAACTCAGAACCGATAATCTTTCGCTTCTGCTGCGGGTCGGTCACGCCCGCCAGTCCGGTTAAAAACTGCTCCGAGAAGTCAACAACCCGCAAATCCATATGAAAATGGTTCCGGAAGGTGGATACGACATCCTCGCATTCGTTTTTTCGAAGCAGGCCGTTATCAACGAAAATACAAACAAGCTGCTCTCCTATGGCCTTATGAACCAACGATGCCACAACGGATGAATCAACGCCGCCGCTCAGCCCGCATATCACTTTCGCGTCACCTGCCTGTGAACGAACCGCCTCTAATGTCTCAGTGACAAAATCACTCATTTTCCAGTCGCCGCTGCAGCCGCAAATATCATAAAGGAAGTTTTTCAAAATCTGCGAACCTTTGGGGGTATGTGAAACTTCAGGATGGAACTGAACACCGAAAAATTTACTTTTGTTGTGCCTTACCGCCGCAAATGGGCAGGTATCGGTAGTAGCCAATTTGACGAAATCATCACTTAGCTCTCCGATCTGGTCACCGTGACTGGTCCAGGCCGTTATCGAATCCGAAAGATTCGCAAACAAATCGCTCTTGTCAATAATTGACAGATTCGTTCGTCCGTACTCTCGCCTTTGGGCTGCAATAATTTTTGCGCCCAAAACCTGGCAGGCTAATTGCATCCCGTAGCAGATACCCAAAATCGGCACACCCAGCTCGAAGATTTTCTCATCACATTTCGGCGCTTTTTCATCGTACACGCTTGCCGGCCCGCCCGACATTATCAATCCCCTGACACCTAATCGTGATAACTCTTGAGCTGTTATGTCCGCACGGCAAATTTGGGAATATACGTTCTGCTCGCGAACTCTCCGCGCTATCAGCTGACCGTACTGACTGCCAAAGTCCAGAATGGCGATTATCTCTCGGCTCATACAACACGCCCGCCAGGACTCGAACCTGGGACCTACGGATTAGAAATCCGTTGCTCTATCCACCTGAGCTACGGGCGCTAAAAACGTTAAGTTTCTGAAATATAGCAGCTTCTGGGACATGTTGTCAATTCCTTTTACCTTTCAACAAGGTAAGAACCAGCAAAAAGTGCCAATTTGGTGTCAATCATCCTGAGTTTTAGCCAGAATGCTATTTAGCAAATTGTTGTCATATTCCGGAGACTGCTTTCAGATGGCAAGAAAAAGTTTTACCAATATTCCGATTGGTCAAGTTTGGGTCTTTTTCGTCAGCAGTGATTTTTTTCTAAACAAAACGGGCTTAGTTTCGATAAAAATCCTGTCAAAATCGAGAAAATATGTGTTGCTAATTATTTTCGTGTTAACAGCTATTGCCACTCCTCCCGATGTAGTTTCACAGGTGACTTTGGCGATCCCGCTGTATTTACTGTTTGAGCTCGGGATATTGATAAGTTATTTCGTGAATTGGAAAAAGACATCTCAAAATAAACAGGGACAATTTACAACCCACGAATTGTTTATTTAAACCATCTAATAAACATAACTGCTTGGCATTGTAAACTTCTTAAGGACATTAGATGTCCGCAGAAGATGTAATCCACCTCACACAAAGACCTCAAATAGTTACGGATAACTTCAGGCCAAAAGTATATCGGTAACAAGATGCCTATTTCTGAGAACAAAAAACGTCAATCTGATTATGCCGTATGACACACACTCAATAAGCAAACACCATTTTAACAGTCATTGTGATCGGAATGGTCGGAATGGTCAGAATGATCGGAATGGTCAGAATGGTCGCCATGGGGCGAGTCGGTATGACTCGGGCCACCACAATCATCATGGTCACCATGAGGATAGTCGATGTAACTAACTTTACCATTGTCGAGATGTGATAGATCACCGTGAGGAGAGTCGGTATGAATACAATCATAATGATCACCATGAGGAGTATCTGTGTATGTAGCAGATGCTGGCTCAGCTGTCATCGACACGAGCGCCATTGCTCCAACAGCGAACATTGAACGCGTCAAAGCCTTTTGCATAAACTCCCGACGTGTGTCAAGATCCTTATCAGTTTGCTCTGTGAGCATCTCTTTCTTGCTCTCTTCTAATATTTCTTTGCTATACTCTTCCATCTTGAACTGTCCTTTCTTTCTTCTGCGTGCAAAAGCACTACTTGTTAATGTGGTTTGACTAACATCTAAAATAGTCTTCTATTTAGTCAGTGAGAAAAATCGCCAATTTCCGACAGCGATTTTTACATGCTATTACTCCACATCGTTATGATCTACATGACATGAGTCACTGTGATCGTTGTGATCAGCATAAGATGAATCACTGTGGTCATTATAGTCGGTATGAAACGAACCGCCATTTGATTCATTGGTATAAGGCTTGTTGCCAAGATTACATTGTGAGGTCTCTGTCAATATTTTACTCCGTGTGGCAAACCTGGCCAAGCTAGCTTCTGCAGATGGTGCCGGTGCGATAAGTTCTAAACCGAGTTGATAAGCAACTTTCTGAAAGTCATGATTATAATAGTCATAAACGAGTAAGTTATCACAGCAGTCTTGGACACGTTCTCCAAACATCGCAATTTGACTAGCGCTCATTACTTTAATTCTACATAATGAGAGGAGCACAAGTGCGTAGTGCTTTGGACTAGGCAATAGTGAATCAAAGTTTGCAACATCTCCCACAATGAAATTTTTGCCGAATTCAGGCAAAAGCATCCGAGCATGACCGATTCGCTCCGGTTCAACATCAATGCCGAAAGGTTCAACGTCGGGACAAACTCCTCGGATCTTTTGTAATAAAGCACCATTGCCGCATCCGAGGTCTAAGACATTAACAGGACACTTAGATAAAGTAACAACCGCGAGTTCTTCGAGGGGCTTGTGGGCTACATCCATGCTACGACGTGAGCCGAATCCATTGTCCGTATAATACCATGTATCGGGAAAGGACTCTTTAGACATCTGATGATGATCAAGGTTATTTTTCTCAATCGGACTATATAAGTTTTGCTGGTAACCCCTGGAGCAGACATACTTCTGAGAACAGGAAAAACCTGGGATTTTCGCTTTATTCTTTGCACAAATATAACCGCGTTTGAAAAATGCGATGAATGAGTCCGTATATCCTGGCCCTTCCTTGCATAATTTTTTTTGAATAAAATTAACTAAGTTTGGGCGTACAGGTTGCTGTAAGGTCAGAGCACTAACTCCTCGAGCAAAAAGCGGAAGTGGATCCATCGCATAGCACCAGCCTACGATTATTATTTCTCGGGCATTTTTCGACCACTGAAGAAGATTATCCAGGGTATCAGTACAAAGTGTATCGGATGTAATTATTACAACGTTAGCTGACTCACATATTGTTTTGTTCTCGCTTCCATCAGAAATAATAACTTTATCCATGTTGCAAAAGGTTTTACTTACAAAAGATTCTACGTATTCTTTGAAAGGGTCAATATATTCAAAATCACTGAAATATATCTGTTTAAGCGATTTAATCTTCCCAACCTCCAAGGATGAATAGTTACCCATACAACCAATCATTGTAACAATATCATTTTCTTTTATGAACGGGACAATGCCCAAAAAGTCTTCAGCAAAGTGAAGATTATGTTCAGACAACCTATCAGATGACAACAACTCACAGGACAGTGCATTTAGTATTGCTATTTTGACAGATTTTCCAAGTAGGCTTAATGTGGCGTTATCAAGAATGGTCTTTTTTAACAGTTTATCTGTGTTTGAGAGCTTTAAAAGTCTTTGGTCATAAGAAATATAATCATGTTTTATGTGATGAGGGCCATGCATATTAAGTAAATTGGATCCAACTCCCTGATTTCCGTTCGTGAGTTCGACAACTGTGAAGTAATCTCCGGTACAAATTTTTGCGATATTTAAATCATCAAAATGCGAACCATGAAAATTTCTTAATTCCTCAAAAATAGTATCCATTATTTTAATATCGGAGGATTTTGCTGGCGTTCTACCAAACGAGGGCAGACTTTCGGGCTTAATTAGATTATTTAGGCCCCTCTGATATTCCATAGACTGAGTGAACTTCGTAGAAGCCGATGTGCGGTACGGAAAATATAGCCCCTTGACTCCCTCTGCTGGGTATATATCTGACAAACACCGCACCGTATATTTTACTGAGGTGGCGTCTGTTTTGGTAGAGATCTTCAAAATAGGCGTTTTAATTTCTGCTATGCCATGAAGAGCCGACCACTGAACCGGCCATGAAAGGATTGTCAATAACCAATCCATCTCATCACTGTACCCGAATTTCCTTCCAATGCTAATATAATTCCTCGCCATATCCAAACTGCACTTACAATTAAAACTACAGGGGAAATGTGGTATAGGCCGAATACTTAACCAACGCCAGAAAAGGTTTAAAAATGGGGAAATAGTAATCTCGATACTGACATTGTTCTCAGTTAATGGTTGTGTTGTTGCCACTGCCATAGACCAGGTTGCGTCTGCATTGCCTTCTTCTAATACTTGTCTAAAAAATTCTTGGCAACATGGAGGATAGCCAACCAACTTGCCTATCAGTTCAAATTCATTCGCAGTTTCACTGACACTCTTAAACTTTAATACATCTTGGGATTTTCCAATAACCACATTCAGTAGAAACTGTTCTGTCGGAATTTTCCCTAAGTCTTCGTTCGAGTAAGAATAATTTTGGACACCTTGATACCCCAAAGGCAAAACAAAGAGACCCTTCTTCACCGCCTTTTCTCCCACAGAAACAAGATATTCAGGGGAAACCGATATCGTTGCACACTGACGGATACCCTCGGCAACGCTTAACCACTCAACTTCCCGCCAAGCTTTGATTATTCTATCGATTCTCGGTTCCCACACTTCTCTATCAGTCTCACTTACCCAAGAAATCCTAATGAACTCGGGTAGTTCAAAGCTAAGCCGTTTCATAATTTCCCTTTCCTGTGAATGCTTTGGTAACACATGAGCCACTCGGCCGTAAGTCGATATAAGGCAAGCCACCCTCAACAAGTTTGGAAAAGGCACCAGAATTATTTCTAGCCACTTCTAACATGTTATTTGGCTTGATAGTAGTAGAAATAAAGTTTACAAGGCCTTCTTGAAAAAGATATTCAGGATAGATGGAGGCTGACTGTCCCTGTAGAATTACCCTTTGGCAATAACTTGCAGCATCGAGAAGGCCCTTGAGAGTATTGTTGGAAAGCGAAGAGCCTGTAATTGCACAAATATCACAACCTACGATCCGCTCCTCAAAATCTGAGCCATCAGACACAGTAAACTTCTTGTTTGTGTTTTGTACACGCCTTAAGCGAGTCTCCTCATCAATACGTTGCCTCCACAATTTGGTACCGTATAGTAAGTCTGTAACATGAAGTGAAGCAATTCTGTAATCTTTTATGAAGGTATCCATTAGTCCACCCCAGCCTACGACAATAGCCCGGGCTGATTTAAGTCCAGACATCAATTCAGAAAATGCACAACGCTGAAAAATCTTAAATGGGTTGGACAAAAGCAAAGGTCTAGATAGAGCACTGACGATGCACGTTCTCAATGAATGTACAAGCAGTGAATCGCTTGATTCATCATAAATGAGTTCTTCAAGCAGGTGATCTTGTTTCGACTGTTGTAGGAATTCAGCAGCTTTAGCTTTCCAGGAAATGCAAGGTGACTTATGAGAATAATTCATGGCAACTCCAACAGACCCATCGGAGATTTGGACCCCACTAAATGGGGAACTAATGTATATATCAGTTATACGTAAACCGGTCAGGTCTCTTGCCTTTTGGATGCACTCATATGTTTTTAATAAGATCATTCTGTCTTCCTTTACGGCGGAATGCCAATAGATTTACTTGAATAGCAAGATACCAATATCACTATCCAGTAATTCATGGCCAATTAATATGCTGTTGTGTGACTTTAGCGTGATTTCTCCGGTACTTTTTAGTTTGTAGAATAACTCATTTTCGATTGTTCCGTGAAGATTTCCGTATTTGACAACGTCTTGGTCAACAGAATAATCATTTGAAAAAAATACACCTTGTTCTTCACTATAGATAACCATGGACTTTAAGTGTCTCTCGAAAAACTTCGCAATTTCTGGATTCTCTTTCCGCAGAAATAAAAGTCTTTCTCTGGCAATTGCTTTCGACGCTTGGCAGTCGAGCGAGCAAGGGAAATGGCTTAAAAGGGATATGTCAAAATACCTCAGAGCCCTGTTGTTATAGAAATCGTGTTGCCGGATTTCAGTAAGGGCATCGCGAATGAAGTCCATTTTTTTATTTACCCGCTTTTTGACACACTTGGTGAAGAAATGTAAACAACAGGTCGGGTAGTTTAACAAGGCTCCTAATTTGACATGATCGGAGATAGCACAATAGTGTTTTGCAAGTTGGGCGTCTATTCGATCCTTTGACAAAAAAACAACGAATAGGCCGTCGGCTGAATCTACTGAAATTCTAGAGCACGAATTCGAGAAACCTCCCTTAGCTTTCTCGCGATTAAACAAGATTTTATAATCCGACAACTCAAAACAGAAATCGTTTGCTCTGGAAAACCTTTGTAGGATAGAAATCTTATCCGTATCCAGATACTCTAGACTACATCGCTTTATCCCTTTCAAAACATAAATGTAGTCCAACGACGAGAGAGCAGACCGCCACAAGCCGTCGAAATTGTTATAATATTGGGGAGCCTGAAACATAGTTTTAACTTACCCTTTTGATATTAATTAGTAATGGTCGCTATGGTCGCCATGGTCACTGTGAGCCGAGTTATTATGGGCTATATTATTAGGCCCATTGTCTGCTTTAATATCATTCAGAATATCAGCTACATACAGCTTTTGTCCTTTGGACCAACCATCAACCATGTGGGCTTCCACTTCCTCCCGGTATGGACTCACAGACAATGGCGTTTCTCCCCGGTCAAGCATCTGCTTCTCAAAATGAGTAAATAGTCTTTTCAAAACTACACATTGTTCTGTTCTATTTCGCCAATCTCCTTTCATAGCGTTGCCCGGACAATGCCCTTTGCAAATGAGGAAAAAACGGCAGTCTTTGCATCCTCCATATTCCTGTGGTGTGTGATAGAGGGCAAGATAGCGCTCAAAGCCTTGAGCATCTGCTTTAACGAAATTGATCCCATCCTTACTAGTACGAGAGCAGTTACTGCTCTGCCCATTGCCTTCAATACCTTGAACCGCGCTCGTAGTATAAGGGTCACATGCTGCCCAGACACATGTAATTTTCTTGTCTTGACCGAGCAGCATATTGAACAAATCGCTGAATATGTCGATCTTTAATACGTTGAGTTCTTTACTAAGCTCACAAAAACTTAGAAGGGCCTGAACAGTTTCCTCGTCTGAAAGTGCTAATTTTTGCCGAATTTCATCTGTTTCCACTTGAAGCAAATGCAACCGTGCTGAAGTGATGCCCAAATCATCTAACTGTTTAAACCACTCGTGCATCATTGGTAATTTATCTTGAGTAGCATTGCCACGATGAAGATTCACGATCAGGCTTACATTCACATTTTCTTTGCATAGTAGTTTAATGGCTGAGTTGGTCTTCGCCGTTGCTTCACGTGTTTTCTCTAAGGTGCCATTCCAGCGCGCGTCATTTAGTTCACCGGGGCCATCAACTGAAATACCAACGTGAACTTTATACTTCTTAAACATGCTGATGTGGCTGTCATTAATAAGTGTGCCATTAGTTTGGATGCCATTTTGCCCATAACGCTCAAAACCCCATGACCACAGTTTTTCCAGATCCTTTTCGCGAACCATGAGCGCCTCACCACCGAAAAGAGTGAAATTACCATCTGCTTTTTCGATTTTCGCTTTCATTTTTTCCAAGTCGTAGGGTGGAATAGCATTAGCAGCATCTCGTTCTGGATTCTGATAGCAATACAAGCATTTAAGATTACATTTTATACCTAAGGGTCGTACCTCTATAGTCATTTTTAATATATCCTTATTTATAAGTAATATTCGACTATGTCCACTACTCCGTTAAAGCATTTACCTCTCCTAAAGTTACATTAATATACTGTCTATAAGTAGTCGCAACTTTGTCTCACAAGCTGCTCTTTGGATTACCTATTTCTATAAAGCCACAAAGTTCCTGTATTTTGTCTGACCAAGTACGTTAGTCTTCAAGCTGCCATATAAATCTTCACCGGTTTAAACTTACAATAATTTCTTAACTTTCCGAAGGTAACCCGACGACCAGGGTTGCGGGAGCTATTATTTCCTCAGAGTACATCGGTACTCTCATGCCGGCTCAATCTGTGTAGCGCCAAGGTATTCTGTGTCGGTCATTGACAGCTCTCTGCTTCAACATGGCAATATATCTTTTGTCACCTTCGTTCAATTTAGCTTTGAACTCTTCAGCTAACGAATCTAACATAGTTAAAGCTTCTTCGTACTGAGCCAATGTTTCATTGTAACGAACTAATGTTTCATCTTCCCAAGTGACTGCTTCAACACTGCGTTGGTCGTTGCTGCTACTCACAAATTCACGCCTTGCATATTCCAATTTTGCAGCGATATCTATCTTTGTCGCAGTGATTTGTTCTCGCAATGAGAAATCCGAGCCTACAGAAGGAAACTTTAGAACCTCCTTCAATGTATAGTAATTGTAGTAATCTTCATTTCCGTAAACACCATTTTCGTTCATCGTGCGATGCATCCCTGAAACCTGTGCTGCGAACAACAGGTACCGGCATTGGCGTTCAAGTACAGGGTCATCCGTGCGCATCTCAGCAAGTTCATAAAATTCCTTCCGTGCTATTTCGTGATCCTGCCAGGCTGTGCGGCGAGGGTCGCGTGGCAATAAATATTCTGTTAAAAGAACCCTAAAACGCGCTATTTGCATAAACTCAGGCGAAACCGTTCCTTCAAATGTTTTCAGGTCGTCACGAATCTTATTACAAAAATCCAACACAAATATAGCATCTTCATAACCTACCGGATGGAGCATCGATTCATGCAAAAAAGTTAAGCCTAAATCAAGAAGTTCGGTGACACTGTCTTCTGTTCCCAGCTCACACGCTGTGCTTAGCAAGCGAGAATATTCGCCGAATACTTCCGGGTCCTTGCAGATGAAATCTACTGTAATGGGGGATACTACATCATCCAATATATCCTCAACGGTCTTATCTGGAAATCCATGTTCATTGGAGGGTGGATTGAAAATAATTTCTTTCTTGCTCATCGAAATACTGGGACCACTGGGATTCATTTCGTCAGTTTCCCGTACAATAATTTTCTTCGAATCAGAAAATGGCTTAGGTATTGTTTCTTTCCTGTTGTCGCCACCGACATTCAACTCAGAAGATTTCTCAAAAGGAAAGATAGGGACTCCGAAGAAATAAGTCGCAAAAAAACAAGCACACAACACTGCAGCAGAAACAACGAAGCTAGTTTTCCAGTTTCTTACATTCATTTCACAAAATTTTAATGTCCCTTACCAGCCTCAGCGAGATGAACGCCTTTAAATGGATACTGTGCACCAGTCATGATATCAGTGCACAGTATCCTACTAAACCTATCCATGGCTTATGAGACAAATCTAAACAAAAAACATACACTTTTGTTAACAACTGTCGCCATGGTCAGTATGATCAGCATGGTCCGTGTGGTCGGAATGATCGTCATGGTCGCCATGAGCATAGTCAGAATAATAGTCCGAATGAGCATCACCATGGGGAGAGTCATTGTGAACACCCCCGTCGGAATGATCAAGATATTCCCAATCGTTATGCATGTCGAAATGTTCATCATAATGGGGAGTGTCTGTATGACCAGCAAACGCTGGCTCACTCGTCATCGACACGAGCGCCATTGCTCCAACGGCAAACATTGAACGCGTCAAAGCCTTTTGCATAAACTCTCGGCGCGTGTCAAGCCCCTCATCAGCTTGCTCTGCGAGCATCTCTTCCTTGCTCTCACCTAATGTTTCTTTGTTATACTCTTCCATTTTAAACTATCCTTTCTTTCATCTGTGTGCAAAAGCACTCCTTGTTAATGTGGTTTAACTAACATCTAAAATAGTCTTCTATTTAGTTAGTGAGAGAAATCGTCTATTTCTAACAGTAATTTTGTGAACAAATTCCAGTTATTTTCATGCACCTACTTTTTACTTAAGTTATATCAACACAATTTCTTGGTCATCCGAGCATTGTCTTTCACCTAAATTTATTTCTATAAGTTTTTCAGTAACCCACACATGCGCTTTCGTGCACGATGAAGGTGGTTGTAAACAGACGCGGTGGAACATCCTAAAAGCTCAGCAGCTTCAGTTACAGAGAGAGCATTTAGATAAACAGCTTCGAATGCCAGACGTTGCTTTTGAGTGAGCTTGAAGGTAGCCTTTACTAAACATCGAGTGATATCCTTACGTTGAGCTATGGTATCAGGCGAAGGTAATTTCGATACGAAGTTTGAAACATCACAATCACTGAAGGCGATCATGCCAAATATGGCAGACTTTTTCTCATGTAAAACGTTTTTGGCGTAGCCAAATAGGAATGTAAGAAACATAGACTTACCTTGAAATTTCTTCCTATGCTGCCAAAGACGTAGAAACACATCTTGGGCAAGGTCCTCTGCCAATACTTCAGGACAGCCATTGTGTCTCATATAATTGATTATAACTCGTAAATACTTCTCATAGAGCATTTTAAAAGACAGATGGTCATCTTTAGTCACTTGCCACATCAATGTAGTGGATTCATCATATCTAATTGTATAATTGTCTAGCATACCGTTCAAATTCAATGACTTTAGTCGCAGTTGGCCTGTTTTTTTCCTTGTGAAAATGAAGCCTCATTTTGGTTATTTGTTATCCACCAATTAAGGCTTTTGATATTCGTTTTACGAGTAAAAGATTAGTAAAAATCTAGGGTCCTATAACAATTGAATAAAACAACAAGGGGAAAAATAATTGTCGTCAGATACTACCGGAAGTTTTTTCGTTACCTTCGCTACCCTGATCCAAGAGGGGAAATTGCGTGTCGCAAAAACACGCGATTACATTTTTTTCAGTACTCCAAAGTAAGACTCTTCTTAAATTTCGACGTTGCTTATGCTGTTGCGATTGTTCGCCTCAAAATGCTTTTTGTGAGTTGAGAATCGCTATTTCGGAACCCAGTCGCAAAACCGATAATCGGTTAGTCTATAATACTCCCCAAAAACAGTTGCATTAATTGGAAAGACTCGTTATTTTAAAACTAAATATCCAACGTTGTGTACAAGTTTCTTAGAATAATCTGTTTTTTTAGCACAATAATGAGATTTGTATTATACAAGCTACGAAATCTTCATTTTGAAACCTCGATTTTTCGGCCAAAACAATACTTTAAAAAACTGCACACGGTGCAAAAGATATATTCAGTTTAATAAATTAAGTGGAATCCAAAGTGACCCATAATTTTAGAGTATCTGATGCAAATTGTTAAAACACATCTCATGAAATTTATAGTGCTTTCTGTGTACTTTTCACTCATTTTTATTTGTTGTACTTATGGAATGGATGTTCTTGACTCGGATGGAGATGGTCTTTCCGATTTTCAGGAGATCAATAAATATCTCACCGATCCAGTGAAACCAGATACCGATAGTGATGGTATCGGTGATAGCGATTGGGATGAGCGACGTGAATATACCTATTCCGTGCGCTCAATCCTTCGATTCATGCCACCATTTGACAAGGCTGCTATCAGCGACGATTTTCAAGATGCACGGATTCTGGAAAAGAGAGACGATTATATTGAAATGGAAGTTATTCACTATCCCCTTAGCACAGCTAATAAGATAATACTGGCCAATCCTTCCTGGCAAGAGGATTATGTCAAAATGGCACGATACTTGAAACCTGGTATAACGACAAACTGGGATGCTAAAATGAAGCAGGACCTTTTGAAAGAGTTAAAAGCTGATGGAATTTTAATTGACAAACTAACGGATAAGGAGGTTGTCGAGAAAGTTTCAAGTTGGGTGATGCAAAAATCCCGGTCTCTCGATAAAGTTTTCACGACCTACTATATTTATTACCCAAACGGTCAACCGAAAGTTTATCCAACTCTTGAAGATGCCTTCAAGAAAGAGTTTGAACGTGACAAACAGAGTTACAATTGGACAATTGACAAGCACTTCGACCACGAGTTGTTAGGAAAAGGTATGTTCTATAGCAAAACCCACGGTTCATGTACATCTTTTGCAGTTTACCTGACCACGTTACTTAGAACACTTGGTATCCCATCACGAATGATTATTGTTATTCCTATAATTGATCCTTCCGATAAAGATCAGCTTCGTCTCGTACAAGATCGAATTACTCACAACGAGATTCGCGAAACAATGTTGACTGGCCTAAAGAGAACTCCAACGGGATTCGTTGCACACACTTTCAATGAGGTCTACATTGGGAACCGGTGGTACCGTCTGAACTATAATCAACTGGGACAGGATATCCGCGATCAATACTTATTCGAAGTGCATACCCACTTGTACACTTTTGGGGATTTGAGCGAGGTTAATCTTGCTCCGACATGGGGGCTCCGTTATGCCAAGAACATAAAGAGTACTTTTTTTAGCCATGATAATCCCTATTCAACTGTAGCTCTGTCGGATCTTTTTGGATGTCACAGTGACATTCCAAATCCGCCGGTAACAGATCAATCCTTAATCTCACACTCTCTGCCTAATGTGTTTATAATGGAGCCACCGCGAATAAATTAATCAGACTTTAGTATATGGCAAGAAGTTTTGTCACTTGTAAAAGATGATACACATAATAAAACGGGGCGTAATCACAAGAAGCAGTCTTAAGTTGAGATTTTTGACGGCACGCATAATAGAAAATCTGGCGATCTCCTTATTTTGCTTTTTTCTCTCGACACAAAAGCTCGTATTCCTTCCGAATACAAGAATCTCTTGCCCCAACCTTGGCAGGGGATCGAAGCCGACTTAAACCGAGGAAGAACTATTGAACTTAGGGGGAAAGCACGTGGTCTGAATGTTATCCTGTTAGCAGCGCCAAAAAGGGCAGGGCTTAGGCCGCTCATCCGGGAAACAAAGCTTCTTCGGCTTATGCTAAAGATGCCAGATTGACAAGTAATTGCGTAATTTTTTTACTGAATTCTTTGTGCAATAGGAGGTTCTTAAATGTCTCTTCAACTTTCTATGACAGATTCTCAATCTTCCAAACAAGTACTATTATACCAATTTTAGCCATTGATTGCCGACTCAATCCAAGGAAAAAGACATAAAGAGCGGATGGTCTCAGGCTCACAAGTAACAACACACCAAGTTTTACCAACGTCCTCGTCCAACTGATCGACTATCTCGAGTGGCGTACTCTGTCTGCAGAACTTCGGATGCTGCAAATTCCTGCTTCCAGGCCTCCTCATCATCTTTAGATACATTTTCACTGGAAGATTTAGACGACTTCATCTCCCCAGAGTGACCCCTGCTCTGTCCCTCAGCCAGTACTTTCCGATAGGCAACAAACGCCTTGACATCGCCGAACTCGGATTGAAGATCCGGATCAGCTGCGAACTCAGCCTTAAGCTTTGCCTCATCAAGTTTTGTTTTTCCGTCCATTTTAGTACTCCTTAAAAAATGTTAATAATTTACCGTTTTAGACCTTCTACTTTTGGCAGGTCATGTATTTCCGCTCCGCTGTAATCATGCGGCTTCAGTCGCTTCAGAAAATTCTCGAGCTCACGTTCCATCGCCGGCGGGAATGAAAGAACTTTAGGTATTCGCGTCATTGACAAAAACAAATCTTGAAACCAAGTATCCATAAGCTCCTTCATTTTCTCGCGACTCTGAGCTTGGCAGAGTCTCGCGAGCTCTTCAGCACCCCGACTACAATGAGTCTTCAGGTTCTGTATCCAGAATATTTGCTGGAGGACCACATCCTGTCTGTCGAGCAGCACCTTCCGCTTTTTGTCAATTTCCAGCCTGATTTTTCCGCCCTCGCATCTCGCAATGGATCTCCGCTTACCGATGTAGTCGCATACTTACTCCGACAATACCTCTCAAACCAGTCGATGAAATCAGGTAAGGAATACGTTTTATCTGCAGCACGTTTTAATCCACTTTCATTCCGCCAGCGGTCGATCGTATTTCTGGTCTTGCCAATCGCAATCATTAGTTCGCTCGTTTTCAAATGTTCAAAGTCAATGGCTGGGGCTGGCTGCGGAATAATCTCTACCTTCTCCAGTTCCTCGAGGAGTCGCTCAATTGCCGGCAGCTTCCCCTCTGCGGCACTTTTTGCCATAGCACCTCTAATACCCAAAATCAAATTGAGTCTCGCTGAACGCCACGTCCTTAGAACATTCGGTCTTTTTCGGAATAACCCTTCCAGCTCCTTGCCAGTCATTCCAAGGGCCTCCGCACTCTCGTCGATAGAAGCCCCGGTCCGGGCCAACATGCCGAAGTGCTGCAAAAACTCCTCATCTCGCTTTGCTTTCAAACTTCGTTTTCTCTTTCTCCTTCCCATCGACTTTCACCAAATAACACACAACTCAATTTAAACGATGTTGAATTTTTTAATTATCAGCATTTGCAAAAACCTGCACAACACTCCAAAAAAGCTATTTTCCCCCATCGATTATTATCCCGTTCCACATCATCCTAAAAAAAAACTTTTTATAAGCAGCCGCTTTCCGCAATACATTTACCCGTCTCTAACTCCTTGCCTGGGAGGACCCGCGGCCATATCCCTTGCTGCCACAATCCGGTTAAAAAAATGACAAAAAACCGCCGAGACGTTACTGCATTTCCCCCGTCTCTTTGCGATTTTGCGGGCTTCATCGACAACCCTATCCCAGAGTTCAGTAAGTACAGGGGGCGGTAAACCGCTCGCCTCGGCCTTGGTCCAGAGCGAAGCAAAGCAACCAAGCTCGCGCCGACCTTGCGGCGTTGACGGGTCCCAGGGCAACTTAAGTGCTCGGTAGATATCCCCACCGAACCTCTTAGCATCCAAATCAAATCGATGCTTTATCCCTCCGAGAATACTGCCCAATCTCTCCGGTCCATCACGATTATGAAAACCCGCATGCGGGAGGGCAGGAAACTCTGGTCGTCCCCCCGCATCTGCGGAAGTTTGCGGCTTTATCGACAGGGTGGTGGTCGGGACAAGGGCGGTTTGGCCTTTGGTATTGCCCTTTAGCGCTTTAGAGTTACGTTTACGACAACGAAAAATGAGGATTAGGATTTGCTTTTCTGCACTTTGAGAGGGGGTAAGGTTGGCAAAGCTTTACGATACGATAAGCGGGCCATTTTGAGATCAAATCCTTGGTATAAAATAATTTTTTCTGGCCTCGTTTCCAAGAACCAGCTATTTGAGGTAATTCTATTTTTTTATTCTGGGCATGTTTATATATCAGTGCTCGTTTACTTTTAATATCCCCGCCTTTTAGCTCACAATATTTTTCCATAAAATCATCAAGAATGATAACTTCATCTGGCGTTTCGTCTTTTTCTGGCTGATTTATTTTGTCCTGCGTCTTGGTATCAGACTTTGAAGGAAGGAGACCTTCGTTCTCAAGTTCCGCCTCGATGTAATCCATAAACTCGATAGACAAATCAGAGACTTCAACCCAGGTCGATATATGTTTGTTGACTTTGTAGCATTCTGTCTGCCGAAGTGAGTTCGGAATTATTCTTATAGCACGATCTTCTTCTATACAAATCGCCATAACAGCGTAAATGACGGCTTTGTCTTTTGGCCAATCGTATTTAGTGTCTCCCCAGTATTTTTTGGTGCCAGACATGGCCCTCTGATCCTTGTGGACATATATCCAAGGGAGTGGATATCGCAAATAGGCAGCTCTTCACGAGAAAATATGCCCTGCCTTGCCGTGATAAATGCGATGCTTTACATTGTTCTCGATGTGTTTTTTTGAATAAGCTAGCAACCTTTGAGTTTTGTGTTCCTGCAGAGAATGCCTGTAAACTGGCACATGTTGAGGTAGAAGCTCAGGCCTGGCTGGCAAATGAAGCAGTCAAGCGAAATATTTGGAACAACCAGGAATGGAAAATTCCGGCAGCACCAGTTATCAATGATCCTTTCCAGCTTGTGAAGGTTGAGGATGAAATTTTCCCATCAAAAACAAAGGTATGGGAGCGTTTACAACTGTTCACCGGACGTCCTGAAGACCTTTCTCCATCAATGATGCTCGATATCATTTGTGATCTTAAGGGCAGATTTGAGGCAATTTTCTCATGCTTTCAGTCTGGACATATTGTGCCGTCTGATTCGATAGAGAATAATGTATTGCTCTATCTTCGCCGCAAGACGGTAGAGAGATACAAGAATATTATTTTTGAGAAAGGTTGTCCTACTGTATATGAGATTGAGATGTTGATGCATCGTATGGTAACCGATCATGTTTGGTCTCTGCATGAATGGCTGACATATCCGGCTGTTCAATTACTATAAGACACAAGGAAATTTTGAAATTTGTTAGAAATTACCAGCGTTTTTTGCGCAACATTGCGGGAA
>CAZZAX010000097.1:0-22832 GCA_964653075.1 uncultured Pirellulales bacterium | reverse complement strand
GCCTTTTCCGGCAAACCCACGGTGCGCATCACACCGTCATAATCCTTCTTTTTAAGGCCCGTTTTGCCTGCCAGCTCTGCGAAGAACGCCAGGTTCTGCCGCGCCGTGAACATCCCGTAAAGCTGGACATTCTCGGAGACATAAGAGACATATTTCTTGGCCTCCAGCGGAAACTTATTGCAGTCATGTCCGTTGATACTGGCCGAGCCGCTGGTCGGCGGGATAAAATCCAGCAGGATGTTGATTGTGGTTGTCTTGCCGGCACCATTTGCACCCAGAAGGCAAAAAATCTCACCCGGCTCAACAGCATAACTGACATGGTCCAGGGCCAAAACGCCGTCCTCATACCTTTTTGTTAATTCGTCAATCTTAATCATTTTTCGTGGTCCTTCCTTGTTAAATTTCGCATCAAATGGAAAAACAAAAAACGGTCGCTTTAACAGTAGCAATTATGCTGACTAAATGTTACCCTTTTATTACGGTTTTGTTATTTTTTTCGATGTATTGAAAAATAGAAATCTACAAAGCAGGTGCATTTAAAACCGGATTCAGTATAATTTCTTTAAATATTCCTGTTCTTTTCGCCGTATTAAATACATAGCAATGGGTGCCTTCGCAAATGCTCCTCGATACGGTTGGGAACATTTGAAAAATTTACGAATGAAATTTTCGAGATAGTAGTTGTGCCAGGTTCACTTCGGAAATTATTGAGTCAGGATATTGGCAGAACGAGCCGAAGTCTTGTCTTTTTCGTCCTGTTCTATCTGTACCTCTGGTTTGTCGTTGATTTGCGCCTGATTTATCATTTTACAGAGGTTATTACAAATTTCCCTGTCTTTTATAAAGGCTGGGCTTTCTTTCGCGGGTTCTTATCACATCCGGGCGGACTTGTCGAATACACCGGAGCGTTCCTGTCTCAGTCGTTCTACATTGGCTGGGCCGGAGCACTGGTAGCAACTATTCAGGCATGGCTGATTTCCGTATGTTTCGGCTGCATCTTAAAATCCGCAAACTTATCTCGCCTTCGCCTGCTTCGTTTCATCCCACCCATTCTCTTGCTCATTATTTACACTCAATATACGTATCACTTCATTACCACGATGGCATTTTTAGTAACACTGGTTTTCGTATGTTTATACTTAAGGATTACACGCTCCCTGACTTCGAACACCTCTCGTCTGATTGTTTCTCTGGTTCTGTCCGTCATTCTGTACACGATAGCCGCCGGAGCGTATTTGCTCTTTGCGGTGCTCTGTGCGATGTACGAATTACTTTTCAGGCGCCAATACCTGTTGGGGTTTTTATATCTCTTATCAGCGGCGGTCATTCCATACGTTGAGGGGGTTCTTGTCTTCGGCGTAAGTATTATCGATGCCTTTAGCGATTTATCACCTTCATCATGGAAAATTCTGTCCTTTGATAATCGCAGAAAGTTAATAGCTGTAATCTATATTCTTTATTCGCTCCCGCCTTTAACTATACTTGCCTGTGGGTTTTGGCAAATAATTCGTAATTCGAAAATAAAAAATCGACTCAATCCGTTGCTAACAAAAATGAAATTCAACATCAACCCGCCGGTGCTGAAATGGATTATCGAATCATTGGTTTTGTTCGCAATTGCCTTTATTGCCGCATTCTTTTCCTATGATAAAGAGAAAAAAACTGTATTTTTGACTGATTTTTATGCCCACCAGAGAATGTGGCCGCAACTGCTCAGAGCAGCTCGACGCTATCCTAACAACTATTTCGTAGTTCATGCAGTCAACAAGGCTTTATATCATACCGGCCGACTCGGCTGCGATATGTTTTCCTGGCCGCAGAATCCCGCCACACTTTTTCTGAGCACTAAAAAATACGAACACGCATCCTGCAAGAAATCCGGCATATATCTTGACATTGGTCTTGTGAATATGGCTGAAAATGCTCTGACAGAATCTTTGGAAGGACTCGGAGAACGCCCCTCAATTCTAAAAGGGCTGGCTTTAATAAACATGGTTAAGGCCAACTATGACTCCGCACGGATTTATCTCGGTGCACTGAGCAAAACATTGTTTTACGACGACTGGGCCAATAATTATCTGGAGCTTTTAAAGTCGGACCCTGACCTGTCACATGACCAGGAGATTCAGCGACTACGTTCGGTATGTATGGAGAAAGATTACGGATTTACCTCCCTTCATAATATTGAGCTTACTTTATTGCAGCTTTTGGAAAAGAACAGGCAAAACCGTATGGCCTTCGAATACCTTATGAGCTGGTATTTGTTGAATGGTCGGCTGGATAAATTTGTGCAGAACCTTGACCGATTAGATGATTTCGGTGTTTTTCAGTTCCCCCGATTGTACGAAGAGGCAATGTTAGTATATGTTTTCAGCGTCAGAAAACCAGTTAACCTGCGAGGTCGCCGGCTCAGCGCCGAATCACGTCAGCGTTTTGACGGCTTTAATCAGGTCTTGAACGACTACGGAAAAAACCAACAGGCCGCCTTCAATAAATTGACGCAAGATTACTGGAACAGCTATTTCTTATACTACGTTTATGGACGTCAGGGAACGGAGCAATGAGCAAACATTACCGATATTTTTTCACACTGTTAATGCTCGTAATATTATCCGCCGCAGTAGTGGTTTATGCCCTTCATCGCTGGGCCGGGACAGGACTATTTTTATTGGCAGAAAGGAACATCGAGAATTATAGCTCTATTGACCGACCACCCCAAATACACCCCGACTATTGTCAAACCGTCATTCCGCCAAATATTGCACCTTTGAATTTTTGGGTGGAAGAAAGCGGCTCACAGTTTTGTGTAATAATACACTCTAATAAAGGCAGCACTATCCAAATCTTCAGCCGGTCACCGAAAATTACAATTCCCCAGGGCCGGTGGCATAAACTGCTTAACGCCAACCGTGGAGAGCAGTTAAGTTTTGATGTCTACGTAAAAACAGAAAATCCGACGGCTGCAACGGCACAATGGAACCGTTTTTCTTCCATTACCAATCAAATCGCCAATGAAGACATAGATGGTTTCCTGGTATATAGAAGAATCCATCCAGGCCATGGTTTTTGGAGAAAGATGGGTATTTATCAGCGAAATTTACATCGATTCGACGAATCACTCATTCTGGAAAACGATTATTTCAAAGGCGGCTGCCTGAACTGCCACACATTTTGCAACAATCGGACCGACAAAATGTTTATCGGCATCCGCAGTGCGTTATATGGCAGCTCCGTCCTGCTTATCGAAGATGACGATGTCAACAAGATTGGTACAAAATTCAGTTATACCTCGTGGCATCCATCCGGCCGGGTCGCGGCATATTCTATCAACAAGGTGCATCAGTTCTTCCATACGGCCGCAAGTGAGGTTCGTGATGTGATTGACCTTGATTCCCTGCTGGCCTACTACATAGTTGACTCTAAAACGATAAAGACTTCGCCTCAAATTTCTAAAAAGGACCGCCTTGAAACATATCCAGCCTGGTCGCCTGACGGCCGTTATTTGTATTTCTGCAGCGCACCATTAACATGGTCGGCCCGAGATATAATTCCCAGCAACTTTTACGAAATCAAGTACGACCTGGTCCGAATAAGTTACGACATTGACAGCGATACCTGGGGCGAGCTGGAAACCGTACTTTCCGCTCAGGATACAGGTCTGAGCATTCTTCTGCCGCGAATCAGTCCCGACGGGCGCTGGTTGCTGTTCTGTATGTGCGATTATGGCTGTTTCCCTGTTTACCAGGAAAGCAGCGACCTGTACATGATAGACCTCGAATCCGCACAGCGAACCGGAAAGTATGAATACCGCCGGCTTGAAATAAACAGCAACAAAAGCGAATCCTGGCATAGCTGGTCAAGCAACGGAAGGTGGATAGCTTTTAGCAGTAAAGGGCAAAGCGGAGTATTTACACGAACCTATATTAGCTACGTTGACCGGCAGGGCAGGGTATATAATCCCCTGCTGCTGCCGCAGAAAGACCCGGCTTACTACGACTCCTGCCTGTGGACTTACAGCGTCCCCGAATTAATACAGGAGCCTGTTGGCCTAATAAAAGAAACGCTGGGCCGGGTTGTTCGCGGCTCTCGAAAAATACCCGGCCAGATACCTGTAACTATGGCTACACCTAAAGCCGGGCCACTCCCGGAAACCACTGAGCCGTGGCTGATCGGACGCGAATAACAAGCTAATTAGCCCGCTGCTTTAGACCGATAATATTATAATTCCAAAAGAAAAGTCTTTTTTTCATAGAAAACCCGGTTTTGCAGTTAAGACCGTTAGAGACTTTTTTCGATATCTTATTAGAGAACTTTCTCGCCTTGTGTTCTCTAATGGGATTAAGCCTTAATACACCCATCTACGATATCTAAAATTCGTATTTTTCTTGACTTACATAAACTGACACGAGCTTTGAGCGGTTCAAATGGTAATCAGTGAATAGTAATAAAATATATGCACAAGCCAGCCCTATATCTTGTTATAGGTATTAGTATAGCGTCCATTGCCGCAATCGCAATAATCACTCTTTATGAGTCTAGACCTCAGATTGAGGATATATTAGCACTTTATCGGGATGATGCACAATACAGCAGCCTGGCTATCGGCTATCCACTTAACGATACACTTTTCCCGCCGGAAATTATCCCCCCTGCTTTTCATTGGGAAGATGCCAACTCCACATCTGATACATGGCTTCTCACAATCAAGTTCCAGGATGCGGATACACAGGCTTCTGCCGGTCACGACAACAATCGCATGAATTTTATCGTCCATGAATCCCGGTGGACGCCCAAAACGGAAGATTGGGAAACGATAAAAAAACGCTCTATGGAAAAGCAGGCATTGGTGACCATACTGGGTGTCAATCGCCGCAGCCGGGGAAAAATCCTCTCGGCAGGACAAATCTCTATCAAAACGTCCGCAGACCCTGTCGCAGCGCCATTGTTTTATCGGGAAGTGAACCTGCCCTTTATTGATGCCGTCAAGGACCCCTCACGTATCCGGTGGCGTTTTGGAACCATTTCTTTGCCCCAGCAGCCTCCGGTTGTTTTAGAGAATTTGCCGGTCTGCGGTAACTGCCATTCATTTTCCGCCGACGGTAAAGTCATCGGGATGGACGTGGATTATGCCAACAGCAAGGGCTCATACGTTATCACAGATGTCGCCGAACAAATGCTTCTTGCCACCAGCGATATCATAACGTGGAATGATTACAGAAAGGAAGACGGGGAGCAGACCTTCGGACTGCTTTCTCAGGTCTCTCCGGATGGCAGGTATGTCGTCAGTATGGTTAAGGACAAATCGGTTTTTGTTCCAATGCCGCCTCTGGCCTTTTCACAGCTATTTTTCCCCGTCAAAGGCATCTTGTGCGTATATGATACACAAGCACGTACCTTCAAGTCTCTGCCCGGTGCGGATGACCCACAATATGTCCAGGGTAATCCGGCCTGGAGCCCTGATGGCAAGTATATCATTTTCGCCAGAACCAAAGCGTACGACCTCAAGCATACCAAGGGCAAAGGCAAGGTTCTACTGACACGCGAAGAATGCAGGGAATTCACCGAAGAAGGAAAGCCGTTTTTGTTCGATTTGTACAGGATACCATTTAATGAAGGAAAAGGCGGCAGCCCGGAGCCAATCGAAGGGGCTTCCGGCAATGGTATGAGCAACTACTTTGCGAGGTATTCCCCCGATGGCAAATGGATTGTATTCTGCAAAGCCAAAAGCTATATGCTGCTCCAGCCGGATAGTGAGCTCTATATCATGCCGGCCGAGGGAGGCAAGGCCAGAAGGCTTCGTGCCAACACTACCCGGATGAACTCCTGGCATAGCTTTTCTCCGAACGGTAAATGGCTGGTGTTCTCTTCGAAGGCGAATTCAGCTTATACACAGCTTTTCCTAACCCACATCGACGAGCAGGGTCGCAGCACACCTGCGGTTTTATTGTCACAGTTTACCGCGCCCGACCGGGCCGCCAACATACCGGAGTTTATCAATACGAAACCTCATGCCATTGGAAAAATTCACGAGGAATTCCTGAACGACTATTCTTTCGTAAGGGCCGGAAATGCATTCTTCAAAGCCGGTGACGAGGACAACGCCATACAGGAATACCGGAAAGCGCTGGAGATAAATCCCAACAACGCTGAAGCCCACCTTAAGCTCGGCTTTCTGTTCTATAACGTCAAACAAATGCATAAGGAGGGAACGGAACATTATTATAAGGCTTTTCAGCTTAATCCGAACGACCCCCGCATACTCCACGACTTGGGTATGGTGCTGCTGCACCAGAGAAAATTAGATGAGGCCGTCAAATATCTATCGGAAGCTTTACGGCGTATGCCCAACGGGCTCGACATACAGTACAGCGCTGTAAATATGAACTACAATCTTGGACGGGCGCTGCTTTACAAGGCAAAATCCAAAGAGGCAGCGGTGCATTTATCCAAAACCGTGAGCCTTGAGCCAAACCATGCACAAGCCCACTATTGGCTCGCCCTGGCGCTGGCCGACCAGGGAAAATTCGACCTGACTCTCGAGCATTACTCCAAGGCCATACAGCTAAATCCGGGCGTTGACACCTCTGCGACATTGAATTATCTGCTGGCAAGGCACTATGCCGAGGCCCGTCGGTTTCGCCAGGCAGTTTCATTCGAAGAAAAAGCCTTAACACTTGCTAACGCTGCCGGAGATGTCAAGTTTGCACAGGAAATCAAAAAATGGCTCGATATCTACAAAAAACTTAGCAACTCCCCCTAAAACCATAACCAGAAACACTAATCCTCTAATCCCCTAAAATTTCCTTTGCCTTTTCCCTTCTTTTCTGTTATTTTCTATCCCTGCCCCGTGAGATAGCAAGGCGTTATCTAACCGTGGACTAAAGGCGTGAGGCACAACTGCGGATTTCTCTTAAAATACGATTTAGCCCGTTAGAAGTAAGTTGCCGAATGGCTTGCCCCGTTAGAGTGCCTTATACTCTAATGGGATCCACTTTCTAACTGGGCCGAGAAACGATATTTAATCTGCTGTAATTGCGGTTTTGTTTCGTATTGTGTGATGCGTATTGTGTATTTCTTTGGCGGAGGCTTATGGTGCTGTTTTTAATTTGACGCCCGTTGCGGTTTTGAGTATTGTTAGCCATATATTTCACAACAAAAATGTTATTTGTTCAAGAGTTTTTATTGACAAATGAGTTGCTATTATGCTATCATATTTAATAAGCGTCGGACGATGGAGGAGGTTCCTCTTGTCCGAGTATCACGCTAAAAGAAGGCTTTACCCAAAGAAAAGAAGGACATTATCTCATTGATTTGGTACATTTATCGGATTATCTGTCAAAATTGCTTGACGAAGCTTATTGTATGTTGATATTGGAAACTTTAGCTTAAGCTATTAAAGTCCAACTGCCGATAAAAATTTAGCAGTACTAATTATTTAGGGAATGTGGTGATTATGAAAGATTACTGGCTTGCCAAGTTGATTAGTTCTGTTAAAGAGGTAGATTCGAGAAAGCGGCTTCAGAAATCGATTTACCTTCTCCAACTGGCGGGCTGTCCTTTACGCCTCAGTTACATTCTTCATTATTATGGCCCTTATTCCTTCGAGTTGGCGGGCTTAATAGACCAGCTCGATGGTGCCGAAATAATTAAAGAAACTCAGGTAGGTCCCGCTTATAAATCACGCATAATGCCCCGTGGGAATGAAGTCATTAAAAACTTTGAAAAAACCAAAGTTGGGGTAAAAGCTAAACAGGCATTGAATAGCTTTATTCCCAAATTCAAGGTATTGAATATAGAGGACCCTTGGCTCTTGGAACTTGCTGCAACCGCAGCTTATTTTCGTAAAGACAATTGGGAAGAGGCCAAAAGGCAAACAGCGAGATTCAAGCATTTACAAGAAAATGATAGTAATTTGCAAAAAGCCATTAAAATTGCCGGAGAGTTCTTAGCCAGACCTTAGTCGGAGAGAACATGCCGCAAAAATTATTCCGTGACCCTCTTTATGATTATATAGCTTTAGATAAAAAAAAAGACTCTTGGCTGCTAAAATTGATAAATTGCCCAGAATTTCAGCGTCTTCGATACATCAATCAACTTGGCCTGAGCCATTTCACTTATCCTAGTGCTACGCATTCTCGCTTCTCGCATAGTTTCGGCGTGCTTCATATCATGCAAGAGTGTTTAGAATACCTTGATAAAGATTACGGGAGTTACTTCAATGATGGCGACAAGGAGGCGCTACTGGCGGCTACTTTGTTGCATGACATCGGCCACGGCCCATTTTCTCACACAACTGAAAATTTCTTTGGCAACCACGAAAAAAAAGCTGTCACTATAATTTCCGATCCTGAATCAAGTGTAAATAAACTCCTGACTGAGTTAAATAAAGAACTACCCACTAAAGTTGCCGCATTAGTTTCAGAGGAGATTCCCCAAGAGAATCCCCCTGTGCTCTGGCAGAGAGCGCTTATATCGAGCCAACTGGATTTGGACCGATTAGACTTTTTGAGGAGGGATAGTTTATTCTCAGGGGCCGAATATGGAAACTTTGACTGGTATAGAATCATCCACACTATACGACTAACCGAGAAGACTGAGGATATACAGAAAATATGTTTATTCTGGCCGGATAAGACAAAATATGCTATCGAAGAATACTTGTTTTCACGCTTCTATATGTACCAAAGCGTTTATTTCCATCACACTACAAGGGGATTTGAGAGAGTTCTTGAAAAGATTCTGGCGCGAGCTAAATTTCTCGCATTGCAGGATGGTTCTACTTTTGTTGATTCTATCTTGTCTTCAATAAAACCTTTTTTTCAAGAAGATAAGGACGTAACGCTTCAGCAATTTATTTGTCTAACAGATTATGCACTGCTCGCACAAGTCAGTGAATGGAAAAGTGCAGAAGATGATATATTATCAGATTTGGCAGGAAAATTTTTTGGCTCTAGAGATAAAGGGTTTAAGGTAGCTTTTGAATTTGACCTCATGCGTGAACTCCCAATGATAACGAAGATTCCTGAGAGAGTAAATGCTGCTCGCAAATATTTGAAGAAGAACAGTCTTGAACCTGACTATTACTTATTAAGTGATGAGTTTGATGTAGAGGTATATAAACCGTATGCTCCTGAACTGGAAGAGTTACAAATAACACCAGAAAACATGATAATGATATCATATGGTATAAAGATACAAGAAATCTCAAATCTTCTTCCAAGATTGAAACCTATTTCACAGAAACTACGAACCGCACGGTACTATTGCCCAGAAGAACACAAAGGGAAGATAAGGGAACTTCTTAGCTAAACCTCTATCTTAGTTTCTAATTAGCGACAGTAACGAATGGCAGTGCCTTAAGCCGTATATCGGTCTTTTTCGTAATTATTGGAGGTTTCATGCTCCGATTGACGATATTGCTTCTAAAGGTAGTTCTTGCTTTTTGTTTGCGGCAAGAGCCGTGTCTTCCAATTCATACGTGCCCTCTTGTCGATGCGGGAGTTTTCTACGCATCAATCCCTTAAGGCACCGCCATTCGCGACAGTAACTTATTTATGTCTCGCGACAGTACGCAAAAACGTTGAATCTCCCCAATATGTACCCCCCTTCGCGCAGATGACCAAAAAAAATTGCTTTTTCTTCCGTTTTCTTCTGTCTATTGTCTGATAATATCAACAATATCTACAAGACTCCCGCGTTATAAACGCACCTTCCGCTTTCTAATTAACCAACCCCGTTATGCGCCTGCTTTGTGCTGCCTGCGGTTCGGCTCTACGCTGCATTTCTACTTTCGGTTCACGCTAATTTTTCTCACTACGTCATTCCATGCCTACGTGATTGTTTGATGCTCATGCTGGCCTCAGGTAGAAATGCGTTTTACCATTCAATATTCACCAACGACTATTCACTAACCAATTTTCGAACAAAAACGCTGGTAATTTTCAACAAATTTCACCCTGAGCGCAGTCGAATGGGTCTGGCACACGATATGAGATTGACACACAGTCGCAAGTCAAGTAGATTTTCGACTTTTTAAACTTGATTTTTCTCTAAAATATGATATAATACCCATGTTTTGGCCAGAAGGCCAACGTATCATGCCAGCAGGCACCGAAACGCGGCAGTAGCCCCAGCCAAATTAATCAATAGCCTTTTTTCTTTCGTCTTGAGTCTAATATGAATTGTCAATCGTGTAAAAAGCAGTTAAAAAAATGAAAAAAGTAGGTAAATCAAAGGAAAAAACGATGAAAAATACGACTGTTTTTATGCAAAACAAACCCAATTCACCAATTGTCCAAACAGACGTAACTTTCTTGGCAACAATTAATTATGCAATTTTTGCCAGTCTGACGAAAGTCAAAAACAAACCCAATCAAACCCAATTCAAAGCCAATACAAACCCAATTTTCAGGATGGCAAAATTTGCCTTAAGCTCTTTTATAACAAGTAAATATGAGAAGGTTAGCAGCCAGCGGGGCAAAAAAACAAACCCAATACAAAGCCAATACAAACCCAACTGGAGCGAAGCGCAAGTCCTGCCTGTCCTGAGCCTGTCGAAGGAAGCGCGGTCGAATGGGCCAATTGCTTCAAAGACCGAAATGAGCTTAAAATCGCTTGCCGGAAAATCCGGCCACTCCCGAAAAAACTTAGATTCCGGATTAAGCTTGATTATTCTATTAACGATATTTAATATGCCCGCTAAAAGGCAAATATTTGGGTTCCCGCAAGGCGGGGTCCCTCTAACACAGTTGTGGGTATTAAGGTAAGAAATGACTGTAAACATACATACACACAGCATCGAATCCACAGAGGCGACTGAAATCTATATTTCCGCAGTTCCTTTGGAAAGTGCACCTCCGGAGGAGTATGCAGAGGAGATATTTTCCGGCATTTCCGACATACTCCATTCAAAAAAGGCTCATATTTTTCAGGAACGTGTCTTTGCAGCTCAGGATGCGATGGAAATTATCAGCAACATACGCTCAAAAGCCTATGGCAAGCTTGATGATGGAGTTGCACCGAGCTTTTTAGTGGCAAAAGAAGGATTACTTGGCCCGATAGCCGGGGTGCAGGTCCATGCAATAAGCAGTGAACACAAACCGGAGGTGGTTAGTCAAAATGAAATAGCCTGTGGAAGAATTCTGCACTTGCCCGGCCGGGCATACCTTTCGCTTTCGTCTATTTCCGACCAGCAGGGCAAACAGGTAACCACCCATGCTCAGGCTATGATGGAAAAAGCCGAATCTGCACTCATAGAATTCGGAGCAGATTTCCTCTCGGTGCCGCGTACCTGGATGTGGCTAAAAGATATTCTTTCATGGTACGACGAATTCAATGAGGTCAGAAATGAGTTTTTTACCAAGAGGGGCCTTATCGGGGCCGGAACTCGCCAGTCAATGCCCGCCAGCACAGGTATTGGGCTTGGGCCGGCTGATGGCGGCGACTGCGCGATGGACCTGATGGCGGTACTGGAGCCGGTTGACTGTACAAAGTACCTTCAGGCGGGAGGAAAACAGCAGTCTGCACTTGATTACGGTTCG
The DNA here is from genome assembly GCA_964653075.1 of uncultured Pirellulales bacterium. Taxonomy (GTDB): domain Bacteria; phylum Planctomycetota; class Phycisphaerae; order Sedimentisphaerales; family Anaerobacaceae; genus NIOZ-UU13. Next base: position 11,292 of record CAZZAX010000097.1, on the reverse strand, counting down.
GCCTTTTCGCGGGCGTCAAAAACAGATACTCCCGCCGGCCAAACGGTATTTGTTTCCGGGACCGCCTCTATCGACACAGACGGAGCCACTACGCATATTGGCGATGCGGCAGGCCAGATAAATACAACGATAGAAAATGTTCGTGCGGTTTTAAGTGATATGCACTGCATTGACGAAGACGTAGTGCAAGTTATAGCCTACTGCAAAACAACCGAAGTCGAGAGGGTATTCAACTCTTTCAGAGACACTCTTCCCTGGCCGTGGATAACGGTAATTTGCGATATCTGCCGTGATGACCTGCTGTTCGAAATCGAAGCCACCGCTATGCCGAGAAAAAATGTATCAGAGCATAAGAGCGTAGATACTTGAGCCACCATCGAACATTTACTTTTCAGCAACTGCCTCTATTTTCTCGTAAAGTTCGCTTAACCCGAAACCTTCCGCAGAAACAACGTGATTCCGGTCGGTAAGGATTAGCCAGGGAAGAGCTTGAACACCCCAGGCCGAACGGGTCTTCTCAGCGCCATCGGCAATCATTCCCACAGGGAAGGGAATATTGTTCTTCTTAATCCATTCCTTGAGTTCGTCTTCATCAACCTTCGAGGCTTGGATGGCGACAACCGTCACGCCTTTTTGTTCCAGTTCCTCTGCTTGTTGTGCGAGCTGAATGACACAACGCCGCGCCGATCGTTGTTGCATATCAAAAAAGCATACGAGCACAGTCTTGTCGCCGAGATCGCCCGGTAACAGATCCACTCCCAGGTTCTTCAGGTCGGGCAAAGCTTTTCCCAGCAGTGGTGGCGGCCACCTCGGCAAATCGGGCAAAGCTTTTCCCAGCGGTGATGGCGACTGCCCCGGCCTGCCGAGTTTACCCAGTTCGGCAACTACGATCTTTATGTCTGTCGCGCCTCCGTCGGCATTGGCAGTTCCACTCAATCGTCGATTGTATGCATGGATACTGATTTGGCCGGGACAAACGTTCGAAATGGTAAACTTACCTTTCACATCCGTGAAAGTCCCTCTCGACGGCTGGCCATTCGCCGATGCAGATATTCTGACGCCGGAAACGGGTCGGTCGAATTCATCCACTACGGTGCCCGAAACCGATAGATTTGCGACGGATAGAACCAAGGGCTCTATTTCAATGCGTTCGTTTGCTGCACCGTATATATTGACACGCCTGTACAGTTTGCCGTACCCTTCGGCGCTTGCCGTGAGGCGATACGTATGCCCCGTGGGAACTGCGCGGATTTCATAATTGCCCGATTTGTCGATTCGTATCATCTCGACGCTGCCGCGGACTGAGGTTGAGCGCCGGAGAGTCATGGAAAGCTCTGCGCCCGGAATTCCTCTGCCCTCAACGTCGACGACCTTCCCCGACAGGATGGCCCCCGGAACCAACGTGATATCGAATTCCTGTGCCGATTCGTCAAGCTGCTCGGCGATGGCAAGATTGCGTTCTTTATGCCTGACGAGAAGATATGTGGTCCCCTCATTCGGTGTTCGTGCCCTCCCTAATCTGAGCGTGAATGTGCCCCTGGCATCCGTAATGATTTCCTCGGCCATCGATACCGGCGGGTAGGTTGACACGACAGCATTGGACAACCGCCTGCCTTCCTGATCGCGAACGACTCCTGCGACCCCTCGCGGACGGGACAGCCTGTCTGCTCGAACACTAATGTTCGTCGTCTTGCCCGACTCTACCTCAACATAGGTACGTGGAAAGCCTCCATTTCTGAGGAGGTAACGGTCGGTTTGCAGCCCTCCAACGCTGAAGGTTCCATCGTCGTTCGTCGTATGAACAAAGCGATAGTAGAAAAGACCTGAAGAGGTGGCCACAACCGCAAATTCGGTTCGCGCAATCCCCTGACCTGTGTCAGGATCGACTATCCTACCTTCAATACGTGCTTCATCCGGCAGAACTACTCTGACGGGCGGTTGCCCTGTCTTGAAAGCAGGTTCTCGAAGTGCCGATCGATAAGTGTAAGTCGTAGCCTTGCCCTGCGCTGTAACAAGCAGATCCACACCTGAATCCCCCGGTAAGTTACTAAGGATGAACTCGCCGTGACTATCGGTTCGTGTGCCCAACTCGTGCAAAGGGGCAATCCCAGGTAGCCATTGTATCTTCTCTTCGCCTTCGGCGGCTTCTACTCTACGCGTCAGATTTGCACGGACCTCCGCACCTATGACAGGTTTGCCTTTCTCATCGACAACCATGCCTTCAAGTGTTTTAGGCTCACCAAGTTCAATGTTCGATTCCACATTCTCGCGCATAGTCCACTCAGCCCATCCCAGAGCCAAATCCGGTTTCACGGCCACTATTTTGCACTTAAAGAATAGGCCTCTTTCAGGTTTTGGATCAGTTGTGAAAGTAAATACTCCACCTTCTTCTGTCGTAACTTTACCCACCTGACGCAGCAGTATATTCCCGGCTATTCCATCCGAACCCAACTCATATGCTGTGACTTTTACCCCGGCGATTGGCTGGCCTTGGGTATCAATCACTTTGCCGGTACAGGTTACTTTATTGTTGGATTCAGATACTGCCTTTGTTCCTGCCCGAGCGGTCAGCACAAGCACCGTAGGAACGGCCAACAAAGCTAATAGCAAAATGAACGCCACGGCTACTAAGCTTGGGCGTTTGTAGAATTTTTTTCCCGGTCTTAACATGGTCTTTATCCTTTCTTCAATATTTTTTACAGGCCCGGCTATGGCCAACGATGGAATAGGCCGAGCCGATTCATACTCAGTAACTAATGTATCTACAATCGCAGCGCTATAATCTTTGGCCTTAGCGCCTAAGCGGGCGATTGCCATTTCGTCGCAGCATTTCTCCCGCTCGGCTCGGATTTTCTTGTTCGCCCACCAGACAAAGGGGTGGAGCCAGAAAACGGCCTGGGCGATTATTTGCAGGAAATTCACCGCAGCATCAAAACGCAGGACATGACTTAATTCGTGGCCTAATACGCCTCTGCGATGCTCGGCGCCATTGACTTTGACGAAGTTATCCGGCAGATAAATACTTCCTCTCAGAAGACCCCATACGAACGGCTGGCCTATGCCATCGACCAGCCAGACCTTCGGGAATGTCCTGACACCAACGTCAGAGAATAGCTCCTCAACCTCGCATTTTAGTTCGGCTGGAAGTAACTTTCGCTTACATTTAAGCCAAAACTCGGTCCGTAATGCCTTTATCACGGCAAAAAGGACAAATACAGCTACTCCCGCAAGCCAGCCAAATCCCATCCACTGCCTGGAAGTTACTCTTTCCAATCTTTCCATAATAGTTGGTGATTTTACTGGCAATAAAGGTACCTCTATAGGCTCGGATGTAATCGTATCTGCCATTTCGATATTAACAGCAGGCATTTCACCGTTTGAAATTACGGTCGGTTCCGGCATCTTATCTTGCGGTAGAACCGCTAACGGTATGGTGACTAAAGGCGGCACGAGACATTTAGCCATGACAATCAGCCAGAGCAGGTAGCGAACGTGTGCGCTCCTGTTTTTCAGCACCAAATTTACTGCTGCTATTACAACTACCAGGATTGCAATCTGCCAGCTTTGCATCAGCAGATAATTTATGATTTGGCTTAAGTAAATTTCCATTTTTCTCTCTCCGCAGAAAACTCATTTACTATTTCTTATTTATTAGTCGTTTGAGCTCTTCGATATCGTCGGCGCTGATTTTGTCATGCCCGGCTAAGTACTGCATAAGTGGAACAGGGTCGCCGCCGAAGAGTCTGTCCAAAAAATCACCGACTGACCTTTTGATGACGTGTTCCCTCTTGACCACTGAGAAAAAGACATGGGCCTTGCCCCGGATGCAGTGTTTGATGTATCCCTTCTTTTCCAGCCGGCGCAGAAGGGTTTGAACTGTCGCATAAGCTATTTTTCTTTTGGCAGGCAGTTTATCACAAACATCCTGCACCGTTGCTTTGTCAAGCTGCCATACCAATCTTAGGATTTCTGTTTCGGATGGGCTTAAAGCAGGTAGCTTCTTCTGTGTCATAGCATTCTCCTTTTACAATTGTATTTTACATTTGTACAATTAGAATATCGTACATTTGTACAAGTTGTCAACAAAAAAATGAAAAATACTTAAAAAAATTTTCGTTTTGCTCCCGGCAGCCTGAAAAAAGATGATTTTGCCTTAGACGTGGCACGGCTTTCCAGGGAAGTGGTTTAATCACGGGCAGGATGCCCGTGCCACGTCAGAGTAACATTCAGCCGGACCTATTATGGACTTTTCAAGGCTTTTATCGAAGAAAAACTGCCGGATATCTGTGCAGAGATGGCATTTGCCTGCATAGACTTTTGCTTTTTTGTAACCCAGCCTGCCGGCCTGCTCAAGCAGTTGATAAGGGCCGGAATTAAATAAAGTATTGATAAATTCACCTTGTGCAGGGTGGAACTGCTTCCAAATATCCTCAAGTTTCGTTCGATTTACATTCCCGAAAATGATGCCGCTGCACGTACCGTTGAATACGTTGCCGAACGGGTCGATATGCACACCTTTGGCTCCGAGCAGGTCGGATTTGCAATTCACGCAGGCAAGTTTCTCTACTGTATCTGAGGCTGCTAATTCAGCCAGCTTGCCTGCCGCCCGACCGGTAAAACGACAGGGATAATCGTTCATAGCGCTTATATACTTTTGCTTGCGCTCGGAGGGTGATAGACCTTTCATTTCCGCCGGGTCATATAAATACTTCCGCCAGCGAACCAGCACCCGCTTGGGCCCCAGAATCTCAGTTGCAATCCCGGCCAATCGACGTATCGATTCTATATCAACATACTCCTGATGAAACGGGTCCGTGCTGACCTTAAACCTGTTCATACCAAGCTCGTCAAGCCTTTTCAGCCGCTGCCTTATTATTTTGTTATTGGTGGCCCAGAAACCGTTTGTCTCTATCAAATCGACTTTTCCGAGGTTCTGATTCTGTGCCTCTTCGAGAATTTCCTGCATCTTTTCCCAATACAGAAACGGCTCGCCGCCTGTGATATGTATTTTGGTGTTGTCGCCGGCAAGGATTTTCAACGACTGCCACGCGCTAATAGCGGTATCTACGGACATTAGTCCCTTCTTATCGGGGCTGCAATTATAATAGCAAAACTCACAGGCACAGTTGCATTTGTAAGTCAACAACAGCCCCGCCGAACGCCAGAGCTTAAACTTAGGCTCGTTACGGGCGAGACGGCTGTTATAAATATTCTCAGACAGCTCGGTCATTGCTTTTTTTTAGATGAATTTGAATTACAGTAATATCTGCAGGTGTTATACCGCTTATTCGAGAAGCTTGGCCGAATGTGCTCGGCCTAAAAACCGACAGCTTTTCTTTTGCCTCGGCACGGAGGTGGGTGATGCTGTCATAGTCCAAGTCTGCTGGAATCTTCTTACTCTCCAGAGTTATGAAACCAGCCACCAGACGCTCCTGTTTAGCTAAATAACCCTCATATTTGGCATCAATAGCGACCGCCTGAAAAACATCATCAGCAAGATTCATATTTTTAATATCAGGGCTCTCAGCCATCCTTTTCATAAGAGTATTATGTGGCCGGCGAAGCTGGTCCCACAAACTTATCCCTTCCGAACGGTTATTTTTCAGATAGCTCTTAAATTTCCTGATGTTCTCGAGTTTATTTTGAAATCTTACCCATCTTTTTTCGTCCACGAGCCCGACCAATTTGCCGATTTCAGTCAATCTTCGGTCTGCATTGTCAGCTCTTAACACCAATCGATACTCTGCTCGCGACGTGAACATTCGATACGGCTCATCAAGCCCTTTGGTAAGTAAATCATCTATCATCACCCCGATATACGCCTGGCCTCTGCCGAGTATGAATGGCTCTTTGCCCTGGAGTTTTCCGGCTGCATTGATACCGGCCACGATACCCTGCCCAGCCGCCTCTTCATATCCACTGGTTCCGTTTATCTGCCCCGCCAGAAAGAGCCCCGAGACCTTTCTTGTCTCCAGATTGGGCTTTAGCTGAATCGGCGGACAATAATCGTATTCAATTGCATAGCCGTAATGAATAATCCGAGCATTTTTCGTTCCGGGCAGTAATTTGAACATTTGTTCCTGCACATCCTCTGGTAGAGAAGTGCTTATGCCGTTACAGTAGATAGTTGATTTTTCTTCGTCTTCAGGCTCCAGAAACACCTGATGCCGCTTCTTATCTGCGAAGCGTACGACTTTTGTCTCGATACTTGGACAATAACGGGGACCTGTGGAAGTGATTTGTCCCGAATAAAGTGGTGCGCGATGCAGATTGTCTTTTATTAGATTATGTATTTGTTCATTCGTATAGGTTATCCAGCATGGAATCTGCAGGCGAGTTATCGTTTCGTTCATAAATGAGAAAGGAACCGGCTGTTCATCCCCCTGCTGGACCTCGAGTCCATCCAAATCGACTGTTGCCGCATCAAGCCTGGCCGGTGTGCCGGTCTTTAGTCTTTCAAGCTCAAGCCCAAGCTGCCGAAGACTTTCAGAAAGTTCATTGGCAGGCGGCTCACCAAGCCTTCCGCCGGCGAACTGTTCTGTTCCTATATGCATTAAGCCGCGAAGAAATGTCCCTGTCGTCAGAATTACAGTTGGAGCGTTGAATGTCCTTCCATCACTGCATCGCACTCCTCGTACAGTATTGTTCCGGGTCATAACTTCAGTCGCTTCGGCTTCGACTATCGTCAGATTCTCAGTTTGTTCGAGCTGCATACGGACATAATCTTTATACTTGTATTTGTCGGCCTGGGCACGCGGAGCCTGTACAGCCGGGCCCTTCGAGCGATTCAGCAGACGAAATTGAATCCCCGTTGCATCTATTGCCAACCCCATCAGCCCCCCCATCGCATCTACCTCGCGCGCAATCTGGCCCTTTGCAAGACCACCGATAGCCGGATTGCAGCTCATTTTTGCTATCGTGTCTTTGCTGATGGTTAAAAGGCAGGTTTTGGCGCCGATTTTCGCCGCAACATGCGCCGCCTCGACACCGGCATGACCTCCACCTATAACAACGCAATCAAAATCATTTGTCTTCGTTCTTTTGGACATATTCAGCCAGTATATCCTTTTGAACTTTCTAATCAAGTATTGACAACTGATGACATTTTTCTAATAATGGTATAAGACTAAAGGATTTGGTATGCATTTTGAGATAATAGGTGAGATTAAGAGTATTGAAACAATAGCCAGCGGTGGGAGAATCAGAGATATTATGCGGCTTCGTAAACAATATGACTCTTTTAAGTGGCGAAAACTTAAAGGGACTGCTAAAGTCCGCCTTCAGAGTGGAAGCATCCGCAATGCTGAGATTCACTGGTACGAAGCCCATGGCATAGGCAGAAAAAAGTTAAAAATCAAAAGATTACTGGATTAAAATTATGGCTAAAGAAAGCAAAGAACAATCATTTGCGCTTTGCATAGAGAACAAGGAATGCGACGATTTGGAAAAGCGTAAGATTTACAGAGTCCTGCCGGATAATGATGCAGCAAAGGAAGGATACCTGAGAATCGTTGATGAGTCCGGGGAAGACTACCTATATCCTGAGTCATACTTTATTCTTGTCGAACTGCCCCGTGAAGCACAAGACGCCTTACAAGTAACAAGCTGACCGCTACGTTGTACCCAACCAGACAATCGAGTGGACTCTCCTGCCTCACTGAGCGGGAAAAGCTGTTATACAAATGACAGAATGAATATCGTATCTTATAGGGAAACCATATAAGGATACTTATCCAAGAGGAAAATTATTACGTGCTTACCAACCGCTAATACGATTTGCAAAGATGTGGAAAACAGGCTGATTTTACTTGGTCGATTATTTGATCGCGAGCAAGATCTCACAGATGAAGAATGGGGCAATTTGGTTTATTATGACCAACCGCCGCCCCCCAGCTTAATGTTATGTACTTTGAGAGCTTAAAATTTAATAACAACATAGCAATGCCAATCCACTTTAGGCACTATTAACTTTTCTCCGTCAGCGCAACTGCCGATGCAATCGCGAAATTTGCAGTATGTGTAATGCTTACGCTAATATGTTTAATCCCAAGTTTACCGGCTATTTTTTCCACCTCGCCACCCAGAGTAACCTCCGGCTGACCACTACTATTGTTTATTATTTCTACATCCGTCCAGGCGATTTTGCCCCGCCACCCTGTCCCCATCAGTTTAAGAACGGCTTCTTTGGCAGCGAAGCGACCTGCTAATTTCTCTATCTCATTTTTATTGGCCTCGGCATAGGCCTGTTCGGCCGCAGTAAAAACCCTCTGAATGAACCGCTCACCGTGCCGTTCTATCATTGCTTCAATACGCGGACAATCTACAAGGTCTATACCGTGTGCTACAATCCCCATCCTTCAATTCAACTTTCTCAAGTCACTCGAGCCAAACTCGCACCGGAAAATTCAGTTAACAGCTAACTGCTTCTGTGTTTGAAATTACTCTATTGTTACTTTTCGTATTTATACCTGTCTCTTTTTAGTTTTACCTTCTCCTTATATTTCCTGGCATTCCCATGCCTGCTCCGGGTAACGGCGTACTTGTGTCCTTGCGTTTCTGTGTCTGGGTACCTTTATATATATTTCTTTTGACCGTTATGGGCTGGTCGCGCATTTGATAAATCTTATCCAGGCAAAAATCTACAAATTCGTCCGTTTTGCTTAATTGGGCCTGCTGTAAAAATTCGGCATTTACTTTATCAATAACCTCATTCTGACGGTCGATAAAAATCTTGCTGCGAACCTGCTCCTGCACATTCTCAAAATCCTCATAATCGGCAGATTGTTTTTTCTCCAGCTTCATTATAAAAACGTGCTCTTCAGTTACAACTAAGCCTGCAATCCGGCCGGGCTCGGTTTTTTCTGCTTCAGCGGCAAGCAAATCATAAGGAGCAGCTAATGAATCAGGCCGCACCCGCTTCCACAACCCGCCGAACTCTCGCATAGGCCCGTGAGAATATTGCATGGCCAATTCACCGAAATCCTCTCCTGATTGTATGCGTGTGAGTAACCTGTCGGCCAGCAGCCTCGCAAGCTTATGACGTTCACTTATCTCCCATAATTTCAACAGGCCCGGTTGAATATCAATCAATCGAAATTGTATGATCGCGGGTACGGCAAAAAACTCGTCTTTCATCTCATTATAACATTCCATCAACTCACTATGAGCAATCGGTCTGTTATTAGGCATTTTCTTCGATACATACCATTGAATGAGCATCGATTTTTTTTGCTGTTCTCCAAAGCTTTTCCAGTCCATTCCACTTGCCTTCAGCGCCTCGTCAGCCTTGATCTGGTCACCCCCGTGGGCCATGACAAATTCTCTCATCGCCTTTTCCACCTGTTTTTCCAGAGCCACCTCAACATTCTCACCGACTTCTCTTTTGATCTCCTGGTAAAGCAGCATATTCGATATCTTAGACATAAGAATATTTTTAAGCGGGTCCCTTACTCGTTCTTTGAACTGTTCGAGTTCACTTGCCTGCGCAATCGGCTTAAAGGATTCTATTGGTAATAAATACGTTCCTCCTAATTCTGCAGGTGATTCGATTACTTCATCACTTGTCAGCGTCTCACCGCCAACCATCAGCACAAATCCACCCGTGGCTTCTACAAGCCGTATCTTATGCGTAATTGTCCGGCGCTCTAATTCAGCACTGCTCGGATTATTACCGCTGCCGCACCCGCCTGTCAGCATTAGCATGAACATCGATATATAAGCAAACTTAAGCATACCTAAACCCCGCATTTACTTAATTACAATTAAACCTGATTTCAATAAACTCGCCGAAGCGAAAACTAACAATTACCTTTTAGCCCGATTTCTTCCGCCACTTCGCGCATCCCCATAATTACATCGCTGATAAGCTCATTCAGCTCAATACCCAGCATCCCGGCGCCCTTTTCAATAACAGCACGATTTACGCCCGCAGCGAAAGCCTTGTCTTTCCACTTCTTTTTGACCGATTTGGCTTTCATATCAAGCACACTTTTACTCGGCCGCACAAGTGCTGTCGCCCCTACAAGCCCGACCAGCTCATCAATCGTATAAAGCACTTTTTCAAGCTCGCTTTGAGGCTCGACATCGGTGCATATCCCCCAGCCGTGTGAGACCACAGCCCGGATATACTCAGAGGGCCAGTTATGGGCAGTTAGAATTTCCTCGCTCTTTTTACAGTGCTGCTCGGGAAACTGCTCATAGTCCAGGTCATGGATTAAACCAATAACACCCCATTTTTCTTCGTCCTGACCTCTTTTTCGGGCACAATAGCGCATTACTGCCTCAACAGCCAGCGCGTGTTTAATCAGCCCTTCGCTTTTGTTATACTCTTTCAGCAGTGAAAAGGCTTCTTCCCGGCCCGGTTTAACCTCTGCCATAATCTTCTCCCTGATATAACGAAATTCTTCAATCTACTCACCAAGTAAAACTTACAGCCGACTCAAAGGCATAATCTTAAAGTAAACAGGCAAAATTGCAATTCTTATTTTGAAATTCCCTGTCCCTGTTGAAAATCCATCCTTGTTTATTTACAAGGATTTACTTATAAATACCAGATAACTACAAACTATCGCAAATGTGAGATTTGAGCCATAAACAAATTTAGAAAGGAATATTTATGAAGATCAAAACAATGTTTTTGAGCTGTCTGGCAGGTATGATTATCCTGGCAATGGGCTATGAATACAGTCAGGCTCAACAGAAAGCCGGTACTGCATCTGCTAAAATTGGTACTGTCAGCATCGTAAAAATCTTTCGTAATAGTAAGAGAAGTGCTGCACACATAACCAGGATGAATACAGAACAAAGCAAAATAATAGGAGAATTGGAGAAACTTTCCAAACAGCTCAAAGCCCAGGAAGGTATGCTCAGTGCATTAAAACAAGACAGCAGTGATTATCTGGCACAGCGCAAAGAGGTTATAAATAAACGTATCAGCCTGGAGGCTCAGCAGGCTTTCAACAAAGAGGAGGCAATATTAAAAGAATACAGGTGGAGAAAAGAATTCTATCAAGATATTCTGCGAATAACCTCTGAATTGGCTGAGCAAAAGGGACTGGATGTGGTGCTCGAAAAGGATGAAATCGATATTCTTGCGTTAAGTGTCAACGAATTTAATCAAACTATGATAACTCGCAAAGTTTTATATAGTGGCGGATGTGTAGACATTACCGATGAAGCAATGGCTCGGTTGGATAAAGAAGAATAAATTCGTAAAATTGTCATTCTTATTTTACATCATTACAATATATTCTTGCCTTCGAGGAGCGCAATAATCTTATATTCTCAATTTTC
>CAZZAX010000096.1:22433-23467 GCA_964653075.1 uncultured Pirellulales bacterium | reverse complement strand
GTAAGGGCGGTTCTCGAACCGCCCTTACGTTTAACAGCGTTTTATTGTTCGAGACTCAGCGATTTCTTTGTTGTCTGCCGCCGCCTTGACCGCCTTCCGGCCTCGGTGTTCTGGCGCCGCGCTGGCCGCCCTGGGGTCTTTGGCCCGATCCCGGCCCCCTGCCGCCAAATCCGCGGCCGCTACCTCTGGCAATCAACCTTTGGAGTAGCCGGGTTGTCTCCTCGGCTTTTTCCTTCACTGCCGCTTCCTGGATTGGTTTCAGGTCGCTGGTGTTTATTAATAAAAATTGTCCACCTCCGGCCCCGGCCGCGGGCTGTCTTCGGCCTTGTAGTCTGGCGACTTGTGCAATAATGGTCTGGAGTGCTTTCTGCCTTTCCTGCATGGTTTTCATCATCTTCTCTCTGAGCTGGGCTCTTTCGTCATCGGAAAGGTCCTGAAATGATCCTTGAGGTCGTGTGATCTGAGCTGCTTTGAGCTTCACCAGTTGTTCTTCAATCGTTTTAATGGCCTTTTCCTGGTCTTCGGGGCTCGTGAATCCGCCACGTCCGAAACCGCCTCTTTGACGCATCTCGGCCCTGAATTTCGCTCTTTCCTCCTCAGACATATTCTGATATCTCTCTCTCATTTTGGCTCTTTGTTCCTCAGAGAGGTTTTGTCGGCCTTGGGTGGCGCGCCTACCTCCTCTGCGTTCCTGCTGGCCAAATGCGGCCCACGTCATAGCCATAACCAACAGAACAGCGATGGTTGGAATTAGATACTTCTTCATAATAATATTCTCCAAAAAGATTAAAGGTTACAATCCGACTAATTCCCACTCTGGAAATCACTATTTTGCGGATCTGTTCGTGTCCATTATGTATAGACGCGGACAGAAAAGCTTTTATTGCGATAATCTATAAAAAGTCCGACAGTTTAATTTAAGATGTCGCATACCTCATGAGCCGGTATCGGAGGGTATGACTCTATAGAATTGAAACATAGGCCCACGGCAACAGGTTGGGGGTAAGAACCTATCCGAATAACCCACTCTATTG
>CAZZAX010000096.1:0-22423 GCA_964653075.1 uncultured Pirellulales bacterium | reverse complement strand
ATGCCTGCGTTGTCAGCCAAAAACGTTCTCGACGTGATGAAAACCACGCCTGGCGAGCCTTTTTGGCCTGCCGCCTTGGCCTCGCACTTTTCGTTCGGCCTTATAACGAGACGGTTATCCGGATAGGCTCTAAATTGCGCTTTTAACTTCACTCAAGAAAGCCGAGATATCGGCAAGCATCTTCTCTGTGTCTTTGAGATTATTTTCTATCAGACCAACGATTTTTGAGCCGATTATCACACCATCAGCCCCTGCCTGAGCAACGGTTGCCGCATGTTCGGCTTTACTGATTCCAAAACCTACACATACCGGCACGTTTGTGAGCTTTTTCAATTTTCCGACCAGCTCTCCAATCGTATCGGAGAGTTTTTCTCTGCTGCCGGTAACACCCAACAGCGAAACGGTATAGATAAATCCGGTCGTTATGGAGGCAATCAGTTCCATTCTTTCGGGTTTGGTGACGGGCGTAACCATAAAAACCGTGTCAAGACCCACTGAGCGGGCGGGACCGACAATTTCATCCGCATCATCAATACTTAAATCAGCGACCAGGATACTGTTGACGCCGGCCTTATGGAAATCGCTGAAGAATTTCTCTGTGCCGTACTGATAAACCAGATTGTAATACATCAACAGTCCGATTGGGACGTCTCTATAATCTTTTATCTGTCGGATAAAATCGAGCGCCTTTTTCATATTTATCCCGCTTTTCATTGCGCGGATGTCGGCCTTTTGAATTGTCGGCCCGTCTGCTATGGGGTCGGAAAAGGGGATTCCCAATTCCAGGACATCAGCGCCTGCGTCAATGGCCGTTTTAATAATCGCAAGGCTCGTATCAAAATCGGGGTCGCCTATTACGAAAAACGGTATCAGGGCCGTTCTGTTTTGTTCTTTTAGTTCCGAGAAAACCTGGTTGTATGTCTTCATTAATAAAATCCCTCATTTGTTCAAGTAGTCAGTGGTCGATGGTCAATTTTGCAGGGGTCGGCGTTTTTCCACAATCGAAACATCTTTATCACCCCGGCCGGAAAGGTTCACGACCGCTATTGTTTTAGTGTCCAGCTTGCCCTTTTGGGCGATGAGGTACGCTAAAGCATGTGCGCTTTCCAGGGCGGGCAGTATCCCCTCGCTTTTAGTCAGCAGCCCGAATGCATCGAGCACCTTGTCGTCTTCGGCCGCTACGTATTCCGCCCTGTTAGTGTCTTTTAATAAGCAATGTTCCGGCCCAACCGCCGGATAATCCAGCCCTGCACTGACGGACTCGGTATCATGAATCTGGCCTTCGGCGTCCTGCAGCAGATAGGCCTTGGCACCATGCAGGATGCCAACCTTGCCAACCACAAGTGTCGCGGCGTGCATGCCGTCGCTGAGGCTTCTGCCGCCCGCTTCAACACCAATCAGTCTGACGTTCTTATCATCGACAAAACCCGAGAATATGCCTATTGCATTGCTGCCTCCGCCCACACAGGCCACAACCATATCCGGCAGCCTGCCTAATTGTTCGAGGCATTGCTGCCTGGCTTCTTTGCCGATGCAGCTTTGGAAATGTTTTACTATCGTCGGGTACGGATGCGGCCCGCAGGCTGAGCCGAAAAGATAAAACGTATCGGTAACATGAGCCGTCCAGTAGCGAAGCGCATCGTTGATGGCGTCCTTCAATGTTCCCGTTCCGCCTTGAACTTCAATCACTTCTGCACCGCAGAGTTTCATTTTATGAACATTGACACTCTGCCGCTCGATATCTATTACGCCCATGAAAATTTTCGTGTCCATCCCAAACAAGGCCCCAATCATCGCGGTAGCCAGGCCGTGCTGGCCTGCACCGGTCTCGGCAATCAACTTTGTTTTGCCCATATATTTGGCCAAAAGGCCCTGTCCGAGCGTGTTATTAACTTTGTGTGCCCCTCCGTGGAGGAGGTCCTCTCGCTTAAGATAGACCTTGAAACCGACATATTCGCTGAATCTTTTGGCGTAGTAAAGAGGGCTGGGTCTGCCGGCATATTTTTTCGAAAGCTCCGCCAGCTCCGCAGTAAACTGCCGGTCTTGGTAGAAACGATAAAAAGCCTCTTCCAATTCTTCCAATACCGGTATTAAAACCTCGGGAACATAGAAACCGCCATAATCTCCGAACCTGCCTTTGTACTTCATATCTTATTCCTTGTTTTTGTTATTTATCCTCTAAGATGTTGTATATTTTCGAACAGTTTTTTCATTTTCTTATGGTCTTTTTTGCCCGGTTCGGCTTCTATCCCGCTGCAGACATCAATTCCGTAAACTCCAAATTGAACCGCCTGGGCCGCATTATCGGGATTTATCCCGCCAGCCAGGAAAACTCGCTTGCCGATGTGTCCTATGATATTCCAGTCGAAAGTCAATCCTGTGCCGCCATATTTCTGCGGGTCGAAGGCATCCAACAGAATAGCGTCCGTAAAAAAATTCTCTGCCTTCCTGATGTCTGTTTGGTTTTTTACGCGTATCGCTTTCATTGTTTTTACATTATGAGAAAGTAACGACCGGCAGAATTCCGGGTCTTCATCGCCATGCAATTGGACCCAGTCTAAATTACAAAGGTTGTTTATTTCATTGATGTTCTCAATCAAAGCATTCACAAACACGCCTGCGGTGTCTATAAAGCCCGGCAGCTTGTTTATTATATCGGCAGCTTTTTGGGGCGTTATATACCTCGGGCTTTCCGGATAAAAATTAAAGCCTAATAAGTCCGCACCCATATTCATCGCCGCTAAAGCGTCCTGGTAATTGGTAATGCCGCAAATTTTGACCTTCACTATTAACATATTTTTTTGCTCTTAGGCCATCTCAGGAATCACGGGTTATTTGAGACCTCAGTTAACTTTTCCAGGCAGGCTGATGCTTTGCCCTCACTGATCGATGCTTGTGCTATCTTGATTGCCGAAGTGAAATCATCAGCGAGACCTGCGGCGATAATCGCAGCCGCGGCGTTTAGAATAACAATATCTTTGCGAGGCCCGCTGTCTTTACCGCTTAGTACATCTCTTAAAACTGCCGCACTTGTTTTGGCATCGGTTACTGTTAAATCCTCTATATCAGCCAATTCCATATCTAAGTCTTGCGGGCTCAGCTCCTTGCTTGTGATTTGACCATTTTTTAGTTCGAGTATTTTGGTGGTTGTTGCTATGCTTATCTCGTCTAATCCATCACTATGAACGACCATAGCATACCGAGCCCCCAGCATTTTGAGGGCTTCGGCCATCATTGTCATTAGTCCCTCCTCGGCCACTCCGAGGACCAGGGCCGGGACGTCGGCAGGATTGGCCAGAGGCCCCAAGATGTTGAAGATAGTTCGAAAGCCAAGGCTCTTGCGTATAGGCTGAACGTATTTCATCGCCGGATGAAACATCGGCGCAAACATAAATCCGATGTGGGCCTGTCTTATGCACTCGGCCACAACTTCAGGGCCGGGGTCTATTTTTACGCCAAGCTCTGTGAGGACGTCAGCCGAACCGCATTTGCTGGTGATCGCGCGATTGCCATGCTTGGCGACATAAACACCTGCCCCGGCGGCCACAATGGCGGCAGCAGTTGATACATTGAAGGTCTTTACCGCCGCACCGCCTGTTCCCACGACGTCAACCATGTTCTCGATGCCTGGCTCGACTTTGAGAGCGTGACTCCGCAGGGATTTGGCCAGTCCCGCTACTTCAGATGACGTTGGACCCTTGATTCGCATGGCCGTTAGAAAAGCTGCAATCTGGGCTTCGGGTACCTCGCCTTCAAAAATAACGTCCAGTAAATCCGTTGCCTGCTCGAAGCTCAAATCCTCGCCTTCGAGGAGTGTCTTTATATATTCTGTTATTGCCGCCATAATCGGATTCTCCCTTGGGGACACCTTACGGTGCTTTTTCAAATTTCGCATATGGCTTACTTTTTTGCCGTTACTTTTTCTGCGATTGATAAAATATTTTCAATAATCTTACCGCCTGCGGGGGTCAAAATGCTTTCCGGATGAAACTGCACGCCGAATATCGGAAGCTCCTTATGACGCACTCCCATAACGATGCCTTCGAACTCAGCGGTTTTCTCCAGGCAATCCGGTACTTGAACAGCGACAAGACTGTGATACCTTCCGGCCTGCAAAGGATTTTCAAGTCCGGCGAATACATCCTTTCCGTTATGAGTTATTCTCGAAGGCTTACCGTGCATTGGCTTCGGTGCATGGCCGATTTTGCCGCCGAAATACTGCACGATTACCTGATGACCCAAACACACGCCAAATATTGTTAGTTTGTCTTTGAAGTAACCTGCCGCCTGTAGCGAAACACCGGCGGTATCCGGTGTGCCCGGCCCGGGCGAAATAACGAGCAGGTCAGGCTCAAATTCCTCGGCCAATACTTTTAGCTCATCAAGCGCAGTATCGGCCCGATAGACCCTGGCCCGGCAGTTGCGCTTGCAAAAATCATCGACGAGATTATATGTAAACGAATCGAAATTGTCGATGAACAAGACTTTTCTGCTTCTATCTTCCATCCAGCACCTATTTGTAAATTCCATGTACCATATTTTTTTCAGTATTAATTTATATGTCGCAAAATTTTTAACTCCTGTAGGACCAGCAAATAGGTGCTGGATTATTCCCTACTTTTTTTACCCGTTACTGACATTCAGGGCTCTGTTCTTGAGTTTTTGATGCTGTCCGCGAATCGCACGCAAACAGGAGCCGGCCTTATGTTCGGTCTCTTCAAATTCGGTCTTCGGGACGCTGTCGTGTACGATACCGGCACCGACCCGAATATAAGCGGTATGGTCCCTGACCTGCAGGCTTCTTATAGTAATACAACTGTTGAACCGGCCATCTACGGTCAGGTAGCAAACGGCGCCGCCGTAGTAGCCGCGTTTGGTTTTTTCCAATTGGCGAATTATCTTCATTGCCTCAATTTTCGGCGCTCCCGTGAGTGTGCCCATATTCATCGTCGCAAGGTACGCACTCAATGCATCGAGCTCAGCCGCGAGCTTACCCTTGACATTGCTAACCAGATGCTGGACGGATTCATATTTTTCAGCCGCCAACAGTTCGGTGACCACTCTGCTGCCCGGCTCAGCTACGCGGGCGATATCATTCCTTGCCAAATCAACTAACATCATGTGCTCAGCTAATTCCTTACGGTCGATTTTTAATTCAGCCTCATACCTGAAGTCAGTATCGGCGTCAATCTTGCCTGCGATTCGGCCTCTGGGCTTTGTGCCGGCTATCGGCCTGATCTCGACATCGCGTTTTTCGGTCCCACTGACTCGCAGATTCAATTCAGGGCTAGAACCCATCAGTATCGTATTAGGCGTATTCAGATAGAACATATATGGCGAGGGGTTCAATTCCCTTAACTGCTGATAAACATCGAGGGGCTCATCGGGACAGGGCTCGGTTATTGTCCTGCTCAAAACCACCTGAAAAATATCGCCGTCGATAATATGCTGTTTAGCCTGTCTTACTATCCCCTCGTATTCTGCCTGGTTGGTGTCGGTCGAGCCTGGCGGCAGTTCGCCTGTGAACTTCTGTCCCCGCGGCGTGTCGAATCTTGCCATGTTGAAATAGAAATCGAAGCAACTTTGAGCTTCACGGATGACCTCCTCGCGGTCACCGTTGGTTATAACACAATTAACAACGATTTTGCATTCCTTTTTCCGGCTGTCATAGCCGAAGAGATTATCAACAAAAAAGAGCTCGTAATCAGGATTGCCCAGCAGGTCCTCTTTGTTTGTTGGAAGTTTCTCAAACTGGTCTATGAAATCATAACTTATCGCCCCAAGGAGTCCGCAATTCATGTGCAATTCATCGGGCGGCGTACACGCAAGGTTAAAGGCAAACGCAACGGCTCGTAATACATCCATTTGATTCGTGCTTTTCAGCCGTGTTTGCTCATCTACCGTTCCTTTGGTTTGTTTAATTCGGCCGGTAATAGCCTCGGCGCTGAAATCAACCGATTCGCAGAAATCGAACTTTTCTCTGTGCTCGGACAGGTAAACCAATATGCGTCTGCCTGTATTGCTCAGGGCCTTGATGGAAAAGTCGGCGCCGGTGCCGGTGAGGTAGAGAGCGGGCTTGGCGGTGCCGAAGCTCTGGGCATTTTCCTCCAGATAGTCTTTTGCCTCGAGCAGGCAGCAGTTTTTGGCCCGCCCGTAGTCGCTGAGCCTGGCAAAAAAATCCACCGGTTCTTTGATGTCAATTTGTTTGACTATCGGTACTATCTGGCCCGGTTCTGCGCTATTAATTATTTGCCTGTAATCTTCCATCCAGCACCTATTTGTAAATGTTATCTGTCATATTTCTGTTTTCGCTATCATTGTATATATCGCCGCACCCATCTGCCAGCAAAAACAGCAAATAGGTGCTGGACAAACAAAAAAAGCAGCCTGCTTTTTTCCAACAGGCTGCATTTTTCGCATATCTAACAAATTGTGTACAGCAAATTACCGCTCACCTGCCGGATTTTATCCCGCAGGCCACCACCAACAACTCGTATTTTTACGGTTAATATGCCTCATAATCCTGTATTAAATCAAATTTGTTCTATTTTGTCAAGAAAAAAACCATAAAATAATATCCTTTTTGCAATCACCAGCGACAGCGAACCATCAACATTTAGCCTGCGGTTTCACTTCAGGTTTCATTCAGAAGCTCACTCACGTACACGCACAGGATAAATGGTCACAGTGTTGTTCATCACTTCGAATGAGTGGGCTCGGGAAGCCTGCAACTCAGCAAGCTCCTTCTCAATTGCCCGAAGGTCTCTCGCTCCAAGAGCTGAACTATTTCTCAATCTATCACAATCTTTTACGAGATCCATCCGATGATTGTATAGTCCATACAGATATTCCCGGTGTTTCTTGCCATCGAGTATTGCCTTGCGCCGGGTTTCGGCACCAATCAACTCAATGTTCTCCCGAATTGACATCTGCGCAAGCATGCCTTTGAGATCCGGACTATTCAACACGTCCTTGTGTGATGCGTATCGTTCAATGGCCGATATTTTTGCCTTGCTTCCGGCGATTTCTATATTGAGAGTGTCGAGCATTTTATTCATGTCGAATATCGTTTTCCTTAACTCGTCGGGAACTTCATTGAGTGAATGCAGGGAATAGATAGAGTTCTTGACGGCATCTTTATACTTGCCATAAGCTGCAGTTGACTCGTTTTCTTTGTCCGGCAGTTGCTCCTTTGCTTGAGCTACCTTTTCTGTAGTCTGCTTTTGGACATCCAACAGTTTCCGAATATGGTTCTTCATACGGCGCTGAGCGTTTGTATTGCCTCGCCGGGCCAGGAATTCAACTAAAGCGAACGCCATCTTTTTGGCATCCGCCTCGCTGACAGCAAAGAGGAAATAACGATTCCGGCCCCAGGGAAAGTCCTCCAATTGCGAACTATATCTGCCCGGCATAGCACCAGTCCTAGCACCAGTCCTATCACTATTAACCACAATGGCCCGTTCTGCCCTAATGAAGTCCCGCTGAAGGTCGGATAGCGACTTGCCTGCCGAGGTTTCCAGCAGCGCTGTTCCATTCGGATCGTTAGGTTCCCCGTGATACCAGCGTATGTTGAGGTATGCCACATATCTTGGTATAACAGGCGTTGGGTCCTCACTCTTTTCAATTACCCATGACTGCTGACTCTGATCGGCTATAAACTCCAGTTTCGTCGCCAGCTGATTGGACTCTTCTCGAACTTGAGAGCCGGTGTTTTCTTCAACCTTGTTGGCACCTCGGGTAATGACCGACACACAGAACAATATGAACAACACACTTATTATTAACTGCCATCTTCTTGATTTAATCATTTTCTTTGACCTCCTAAATTGGATTATTATATTCGTGACCTTGCTTTGTCCGCTGCGGCCGTACTCGGATATACCTCGATGATATGTCGATATTGCTGTTTTACAAAGGCTTCGTCATCGGTATATTCGGCTAAGAGTTCCGTCGCGGCTAACAATCGAGCAGCAGTGCCCGATTCGGTTATCCTGCGTTCAATCTCAGCAAAACTTATTTCTTTCTCTGCAGGCTTCATCAACGTACGCCATACAATAGAAGTTGTTACAACAAGCAAAATGCCCGCTGCAACTGCAGCATATCTGGGCCAATGAACTTTCTTTGCTTTGCCCCGGATTGAAACGCGAATATCTTTTGTTTCTGTCAGGCCATCGGCCCAGATGACCCCTGCAAGCTCAAGTGAGCTTTGCAGTGCCTCCAATATCCTTTGGCAATGTTCGCACTTGGCCAAATGCTCTGTTACTTTATTCGAATCATTCGGCGATAACTGCCCATCGGCGTAATCGACGAGCATCTCTTTAATATCTTCGCAGGACCTATCCATTATGGTTCAACACCTCGTTTCAATAATCGTTTGGCAAGAATCATCCTCGCCTCTCGCAGCCGGCTTCGCACAGTGGACGGGTTAAGCCCCAATATTTCGCCTACCTCTTTGGAATTTAAATCACAAAAATATCGCAGTACCACAGGCCCCAGAAGACAATCATCCAGTTTTTTCAAGCTCTCTCGCACAATCTCAAGCTCCTCAGCGTCAATTACCTTTTCATCTGTTCTGTTCGAATTCGTTTTACTTTCTGACCGCCGTTTCAGCATTTCGCACGCTCGTCTGCGAAAGCTTCTCCGGCGTCGATGCTCCATCAAACATCTGTTGACCGTTACTTTTATCAGCCATTTAACGCTATCCTCTCTGCTTTGGTACTTACCGGACTGCTTTAATGCCTGGATTGATACATCCTGCAGCACATCTTCGCCGTCCTGTGCACTCAATCCCAAACCGGCCACAATCCGCTTAAGCTGCCAAAGCTCCGCTAAGAAGACATCCACAAAGTTCGATTCTGATGACCGTTCGCCGGCTGCCTGGTCCATTTGGGCCGTAAAATCCGAATTTATCTCATTCACAGTCTGCATCCACTACGAGTCAGCCTTCGTTCATCTATCAGTATAATGATCAAGAGCATCGAAGTGTTGGCAAAAAAATAGAATATTTCGCCCGAAAACGACAGGTTTATCGCAAAGAATTGAAAAAAACAAGGTTAAACCACAGAACCGGCTCCGAGTTTTTCTGACTCCTGTATGCTCAGATACTGCGACGGTGCCGCAGCCGGTCCACCGCTACCGCCACTATGATAATCGCACCGGTGATAATCTCCTGCACCCAATTCGGTAGTCCCATCTGCGTGCACCCCGAAGCGATAGTGGTCATTAACAGAGCCCCCACCAGCGTACCGAGAATCGACCCTTCTCCACCGCTCAAACTGCCGCCGCCGATTACCACCGCGGCTATCACATTTAACTCTAATCCTACCGCCACCGTAGGGTCGCCCACGGTCAATCGTGAAAACTGCATCAGTCCAGCCAACCCGGCAAAAGCCCCGCACAGGGTGAAAACTAATACCTTGACCCGCTCCACCGCCACGCCGCACAGTCGGGCTGTTTGCTCGTTTGAGCCGATGGCGAAGGTATGCCGCCCAAGCCGAGTGTATCGCAGCAGTGCCGCCACAGCCACAGCTAAAATAATCAGCACCCACACCCCCGGCGGCAGCAGCATCCAGCTTCGCTCTTTCGGTACGGTGGCTAATAATTCCTCCAGCCATTTAAGCCGCTCCGGGTCAACGTCGATTTTCTGCTCGCGTCCGATGCCCTTGGCCGCCCCGCGAACTACAAGCATCATGCCTAAAGTAACGATGAACGGCACCACCCGCAAGCGGGTTATCAGCATTCCACTTATAAGGCCGAAAAATGCCGCCGCCGCCACACCACCAATTGCAGCTATCAGAGGATTCATCCCGCCATTCTGCAGCAGCCAGGCAATCACCACAGTGCTAAGAGCCACTATCGAGCCTACAGACAAATCAATGCCGCCGGATATAATCACTATTGTCATACCAAGGGCCGCCACGCCCACTATTGTTGTTTGCCGGGCAATCATTTCCATATTTCGCGTGGTGGCAAAACTTGGCGGCGCAATCATCACAAACACACCGTACACAGCTATCAGAGCCAATACCGGCCCAATCGTATTCAGCCAGCTACGCCAATGGTTCGACAGGCTCACCATCCCGAGCAAAGTCGAGGGATTGAATCTTATTTTTTGTTTTGGAGTCATCAGCTCATCGCTCATGCGTTAATCTTCTGTCCGGTCGCCTCTAACATAAGCTTATGCTCGTTCACTTCGTCAATCGGATATGTCGGCCCTAACCTGCCGCGGCACATAACCGCCACACGGTCACAGACGCCCATAAGCTCGGGCAGATAACTGCTAACCATCAGCACGGCCTTGGGTTGCCGCCCCTCGGCAGGCGAACCACTGGCCAGTGTGTTAATTAATTTATAGACCAGCGCCTTGGCCGCGACGTCAATACCCCTCGTCGGTTCGTCCAGCAGCAGCACGTCAACGTCGTGCTGCAACAATCTGGCCAGGGCCACCTTTTGCTGGTTGCCGCCCGAAAGAGACGAGACCGGCTGCCGTGGTCCAAGGCAGCGAATATCCAGACTTTCCAACCAGCGTCGCGTAGCTTTATCCTGTTTGCCGGGCAGCACCAGACCGAAAGGCCCAAAACCCTGCAGCTTTGAAAGTGTAACATTATCAGCCACGCTTAGGGAAAGCGCCAATCCCTCTTCCTTGCGGTCTTCGCTCAGGAGGCCGGCTCCCTGCATCCATCTTCTTACCGGTGAAGCAGGACCCGTATAAACGCCTAATCGAATCCGCCCTCGTTTGACGGGTTCCAGCCCGAATAAGCTCCGCAGCAGTTCTGTTCGTCCGGCTCCGACTAATCCGGCGATGCCCAGCACCTCCCCGCGACGAAGCTTAAGACTGGCCGATATTGGCTTTTGAGGGCCGGCCAAATCATCAATTTCCAAAATTACCTCTCCGGCTTCACGTGCAGAGCGAGGATAAAGCTCATCAACCTGTCTGCCGACCATAAGCGCGACTATCTCATCGGTCGTGATAGCATTAACATCACTGCCGCCTACCACTCTTCCGTCACGCAGGACCGTCACCTTATCTGCGATGCGTTTGACCTCTTCAATAAAGTGCGAAATATAGACAATGGCTTTGCCCTGTTGTTTAAGCCGCCCGATAATCTCGAACAGCCGCTCTACATCCTGCTGTGTCAGGCTGCTTGTCGGCTCGTCCAGCACAAGCACACGACAGCCGATAGCCAAAGCCCGCGCAATCTCCACCAACTGCTGTGAACCAACCGACAAATTACTGACGCGGGCATCAGGGGTCAGTTCGGGATTATCGAATTCCTTAATCGCCTCGATTGCCCGCTGCCGCACCTTTTTCCAGTGCACTATACCCAGCGTCGCCGGTTCCATGCCCAACATGATGTTTTCCTCGACACTCAGATGCGGTGTCAGGGACAGCTCCTGATAAATCATCGCCACGCCGGCACGCCTGGCTTCGAGGGGATTGCCCGGTTGATATGGCTCGCCGTCCAGCCGCATTTGACCGGAATCGGCCTTGATGGCACCTGAGCAGACTTTCATTAGTGTGCTTTTGCCGGCTCCGTTCTCGCCCACCAGCGCCAGCACCTGGCCTGCAGCTACACCAATACCGACATCCTCCAGCGCTACCGTTGCCCCGAAGCGCTTAGATATTCCCTGCATTCGGAGCCGTATTTTTGGTTGGTCCGGTTCTCCGTAAGGAGTCCCAGGGACTACTCGTTCAGCCATTTTTTAAAGTCCGGCTCCAACAGATTTTTCATCTTCGGTTCATCCATATTTTCCGGAGTTGCCATCGACGAGCCGGTATCGATTAGTTTGTCCACCTTTTCGCCGCGCAGGTGGGCTACTATTGTCTTAACCCCGAGGTAACCCATATTGATTGGGTCCTGCAGCACCAGCCCATGGATGTATCCTTTTCGCAGCGCTAAGACAAGGCGGTCGGAACTGTCGAAACCAACATATTTGACCTTGCCCGCCAGGCCGCTGTCCTCCAGCGCCCGCAGCATCCCGAATGTCGTTGACTCGTTCGGGCAGAATATTCCGTCAATCGTCAGACCCCCGTCGGGCTTACGCAGCGGTGACAGCAGGCTCTCGCTTGCTAAATATGCGCTTTCCGTGGTTGCCCCGCCGTATTGGTTTGAACTGACAACCTCAATTTCCGGGTATTTTTCTTTTAACACGTCCAGAAATCCCTGCTCCCGTTTCATCGTGCTGGCTGAACCCTCCTGATAGCGCAGCATAATCACCTTGCCTTTTCCGCCCAAAATCTCGGCCAGGCGCTGGCCGCCTTTTCTGCCGCCGATCTCGTTGTAAGTAGCCACAAAACTGGTGTAATCTTCGCTTTTTAGTCCGCTGTCGATTATCACTACCGGAATGCCGTATTCCACGGCGTTTTTGACCGGAACCCGCAATGCCATGTCATCCAGCGGCGCCAGAACAATCCCCGATACGCCGCGAGTCACAAAATCTTCCATTACCCTTATTTGCGATTCCCTGTCATCTTCTTTAAGCGGCCCTTTCCATATGATCTCAACATCAAGGCCTGCATCCTTCAATTCCTGTTCCGCCTTGACAGCACCGGCATGAATGGATTTCCAGAATACGTGCGTTGTGCCCTTGGGAATTACGGCTATGCTATACTTGTTTTCGCTTTTGTCTTTTTGCTTGCAGCCAAGTGTAATGAAAATAACTGAAATGGCAACAAATATAATTACCGGTAATAACTTTTTCATAATTCTGGCTCCCTGAAATTTTATCCAGCACTAATTAGTTAATGTTATCTGTCATATTCCTGTATCTTATGCCAATAAATTTGTAGCAGCAATAAGCCGCCGGCACAATCAGCAAATTAGTGCTGGACGATAATATTAAGAACTCACCATCAGTTAGTCAAGAAAGTATATCTGCTTTGTTGTTTGTTACAAGTGTGCTGTTTGAAAATCATTTGTGCTGTATTTGGTCGGACATGCCTTTATAGTATGCTCTATTTGTGTTGTGAAAAAATTACTCCAGAGGAGCAGGCTTGGTTTTAGAACGTAATTCTTGGATAAGCTGTTTGATTTTCTGTTTTGGCATGCTTTTTCTGGAGGGTAATGCAAGAGCATTTTGAGCTACTTTCAGGGCTTCTTCCCTGGCTTGCGGGCGATGCTTGCCCAGAAATTCGGCGAGCCAAAAGTGCACAACGGGATTATCAGGCTCGATATTCAGAAGCTCGCGAAAATGCTTCTCCGCTTCGTCAAGTTTGCCAACAACTTCGAGCAAACGAGCCAATTGGCCGCGAAAAGGACCTCTTTCGGGTAACAATTCCACGGCTTTAGTCATGTGTACAATTGCTTCATCGTGCTTACCCAAATGGTAATAGCAGCCACCCAGATTGAGCCATAAATAGGCATTTTCAGGATGAATCTTAACAACTTCGCTCAGCAATACGGCACAGCGCTGGTACTCGCCGCGTTCGGAGAGAATATTGAACATCAATAGAGCAACGGTATGTTTTAATTTACCAAGCTGCCAAATGCCCTGGAGTATTTCAAGAGCCCTATCGGGTTGATGATCTGACAGAAATTGGGCGTAAAGAGCCTTCAATGTCGTTCCTTCGGGATTAAACTTCAGAGCCTTTTGATAGCATTGTTCAGCTACGTCATATTTCTTGTTTCTATCAGCATTATTTGCGGCTAATGCGTATCCAATATGTGATTCCGGTCGTAAATCGATAAATTTCTTAATGCTGTTAGATGCAGATTCGTAATCATCATTCATAAAATAACGCAGGGCTTGAGTATAAAGAAGAAAAGCATCGATTCCATCTTCGGGCCGAGATACGGTTGAATTAGAAGGAATGAGGGACTTTTCCCAGTGGTCTCCCTCAAGAAGATGCCTGACCTGGGTAACCGCAGGGCCTGTGGCTGAAACCCGTTTAAGACCTTCTCGGGCAGCTCTGTGCAAGGTGGTAAAACAACCTGCGACAATAGCCGAATCAGGCAGCAGCATTGGTGAACCGCTCCATCCCTGGCCAAGTTTACCAACCTCGGAAAGTGATATGAACCGTGGGATTTGACGTCGCACAGCGACAAAGTCAACCGTAAGGTTTTCCCTCTGCACCTCGAAACTTTGCAAAGGTGGTTCATGAAAGCCGGTACCAGGGCTGCTAATTATCCCTGGCATTCCCAATATAACTACACGTTCAATTGATAAAAGGCCGGACTCATCCACCAATTTCAAAGCCGGATGTCCTTTCCAGGGGATTTTTAGAACGGCAAGGTCAAGCTTTTTATTCGCTGCGATGATTTCTGCTTCACACCCATCCCCGAGATAGGGACTGATTACCGAGACCAGGCCGGCCATTTTATGCCGGCCCCTTTCAGATTGTTCAAAAACTAAATGATGCGCTGTTACAACCAATGTACCATCGCCGGTCACAAAACCGTTTCCAGCACGTCTTCCCATAATAGAACGCATGTTTACCATGACCAAAGCATCTTGTGGCTTAATTAAAACGGAGGTTTCGGCTAAAAGAACAGCTCGACAACAGACCACAAGCATAATGACTGCAAAAACAAGAGTTTTTAGTTTATTCATGGGCTCGTTCCTTGTCTGAAATTATTAAACCTCAATTAACTCGCTATATCTATGAAGGCTCGTACACGAATTTTCGTTGTAAACTATCGTTTCCCAACAAAATCGGCTTAGACGAATGATGATGAAAATTATACTAAAATCCAGCGTTTTCTAAAAGAAAATATTTTAACTGTTCCCTTTACGATGTTCTTCTAATAACAATATAAGATAAAAAGAAAATATTTCTAACAGACTTTGTTGACAAGGCTCCATTTTCATTCTATGATACGTACCCAGTTGGAATTTCGAGGCCGCACCGGCATCGCGGCATTTGTGTTCCCTGTGTTGTTGTTACTTGTCTGGAAAATAAGAGTGCCTAACAAAATGAATCGTAGCACCGAAAACGAGCACTTTCGTCTCTGGCAAGGAAGGCGAAGCAGGCCATCCGATGATGGTCGATGCAGCCTGACGCCGCCCAGAGACGAAATAAGCCGTTTGAATGCAGAGTCATTTTGTTAGGTGCTCTAAATTAAACCGATATGAAGGTTTAGGCCAGAGTGAAAATTTTAGCAGTTATACCGGCCCGTTTCAGTTCTACCAGATTCGCCGCTAAAGTTCTCGCTAAAGATACAGGCAAATTCCTCATCCAGCACACATACGAGCAGGCCTGCTTTGCCAAATTACCCGAAAAGGTAATCATAGCGGCCGACGACCAAAAGGTCGTTGCCGCCGCCGATAGCTTTGGCGCCGAATGTATCCTGACCTTGGTCGAGCACAAGAGCGGCACAGACCGCATAGCCGAAGCTGTTTTGGATATGGACGTCGATATCGTCGTGAACCTCCAGGCTGACGAGCCGGAAATAGACCCCGAAAATATTGACTTTATTGCCAGGCTTCTGATGGATAATCCTGATTACCCGATGGCTACTCTTTGTGCTGAATTCCAGACTGCTGAGCAAGTAGCCGACCCTAATATAGTCAAGGCCATTACGGATAGTGATAATAGCGCGATTTACTTTTCACGTTTACCGATTCCTTATGACAGGGACAAATCCGGCATAGGAAATGTCGGTCAGTATTTGCGGCATCTGGGTATTTACGCATATCGCAAGGAGTTTCTGCTCAAAATCACCAAATTACCTCAAACTCCGCTGGAAAAAATAGAAAAACTCGAACAGTTGCGGGCAATCGAAAACGGCTATAAGATTCTTGTTGGCAAAGTCGAGCACACTTGTGACGGAATAGACACGCCGGAGCAATACGCCGAATTCGTCAAGCGATACAGAAGGAAATAGCCACAGAGGGCACAGATGTGTTTTTGATAAATTCATTTAAGAGTTTTTGGCTGACAATATACTGTCAAATCAAATCCTTATTTGGCAAAAGAAGAATGGAAATAGATAAGACAATTCGCAAATGGCTAATACTCTTAGGTGCTGAGCTTGAGAGAGTGGGCGCTATATCAGAAAAGTCGGACGCTCAAAAATGCATTTATGATTATTGTCTGTTAATCAAGATTATGGTGAGCGAATATTCAATATGTATTTTGGAATTGAGTAATGAAAACAAAGAGCTTCCCGCAAGAGTTCTTCTCCGGACATTAGCCGAGTTAGTCATTAAGTTTTCTTGGTGTATGTATGAAGCTCATAAGGACAAGTCCTCATTCCTTACTAATTGTGAACGATGGACTAAAAGTTCGCTCATGGAAAAACAGAAATTCAATAAGAGAGCTTCTGAATGTTTTAACGATAAGGAAATAGAACAAAATCTGAAGGAGTGTCAGGACGATATCAATAATACGCTGATTAACATCCGCAATATGCCGGATAACGCTCAGCTCTGTAAGGATCTGTTTGGGAAAAAGGGCGGTTTATACTATTTGATTCTATTCGGCAGTCTTCATGAAGTAGTTCATTCAAATCTGACTTTTCTTCAAAGACTTGGAGTTACCGATAAGAATAATTTAGTTAGTTATGATAATGGCAATATAGTTATAAAACCAATGTGTATGGCATGTGTTTTCTTGCTGTTAAAGCATATCTACCAATTTTATCAAATTGATCTTACAGCAATTGAATCTGAATACTCAAGACTTAAGGACAAGTGACTTCTCTGTGAACTCTGTGCCCTCTGTGGCAAGAAGGAAAAAATTATGTCAAATGATAATGATTTATTGGCTTCTGTCAGTGATACTTCCACTGAGAGTGAATTTTTCTCGCCCGTCCCCGAAGGTTATAAAAAGGGGAAAGCTCGATATGTTTTCGTAATGGGTACCGTGATGAGCGGCCTGGGCAAGGGGATATTTTCCTCCTGTCTTGCCAAGCTGATGCAGGACAAAGGTCTTAAAGTCGCACCTATCAAGCTCGAAGGTTATTTGAATATAGATTCCGGCACGCTGAATCCATTCCGGCACGGCGAGGTGTTTGTGCTCGATGACGGTATGGAATGCGATATGGATTTGGGCACTTACGAGAGGATGCTCGATCAGAATTTGAGTAAGGCGAATTTCACTACGAGCGGGCAGATATTCAGCTCTATCCTAAACAAGGAACGTCATGGCGACTATCTTGGCAGGGACGTCCAGATGATTCCTCACGTTACCGGCGAGGTAAAATGGAAATTGCGCCAGTTGGCGATGGAATCCGATGCTGATATCGTCTTCGTGGAAATCGGCGGGACCGTCGGCGACTTGGAAAATGCCTACTATATCGAGGCGATGCGCGAGCTGGCATATGAGGAGGGGCCCAACAGCAGTTGCTTTGTAGCACTAACCTATATACTGGAGCCTAAAACGCTTGGCGAGCAGAAATCAAAGGCGGCGCAATTAGGAATCAAGCAGCTTATGCAGTTAGGTATTCAGCCGGATATTGTTGCCTGCAGAGCAGCCAATCCGACCACGGACAAGGTGCGGCAGAAAATAAGCGTCTATAGCAATGTCCCGTTTGAAAGGGTAATAAGTATGCCGGATTCGGCCAGTATATATATGATACCGGCCATGCTCAGAGAGGTCGGCATGGATTTTGAGGTTGCCAGACTGCTAAAAATAGACGACAGAATCAAGCTCCGACAGGAGCGCAAGGCCTGGGCAAAATGGTGCGATTTTACCGATAGAATCGGCTCTGCCAGACACCGGATTACCATCGGCATAACAGGCAAATACACATCAGTCCGTGATAGTTATGCCTCGATAATCAATGCCCTCGAACACGCAGGTATTGCTTTGGCTTGCGAGACAGAAATAAAATGGATTGAAACGACCTCAATAACCGATGAAAACGCCACTGAAAACATGGCCGACGTTGATGGAATTATTGTCCCCGGCGGCTTCGGAATCCGTGGCGCAGAAGGAAAAATCACCTGCATAAAATATGCCCGAGAAAATAATATGCCCTATCTCGGAATATGCTTCGGTTTTCAAATGGCTGTTATAGAATTTGCACGTAACCTCTGCGGCCTGACAGAGGCCAACAGCACCGAGATTGAGACGGATTGCTCGGAGCCTGTAATCGATATACTGCCGGAGCAGAAAAAAATAGAGGGTCTGGGTGGCAATATGCGGCTCGGCGGAAGGGACATAGAAATAAAACCTCAGACGCTGGCCTGGGAGCTTTTTGGCAAAACAAATTCAGTCAGAATGCGTTTCAGGCACCGTTACGAAGTTGACCCGCGTTATATCGAACAACTGGAACAGGCCGGCATGGTCTTTTCCGGAAAAGCACCCAATCAGCCGATTATGCAGATACTTGAGCTCCCACACCATCCGTTTTTTATGGGCACTCAGGCCCATCCCTGCCTGACTTCCAGGCCGCTAAAACCGCAGCCGATGTTCGTGGGACTCGTTGCGGCGGCAATGCAGAAACATTACCCGGATGATAAGCTGCCCGATTGCATAAGGGCTGTCCAAAAGGTTTGAAAATTTACTGATTAGTGGTGATTCCAAAGACTATGGTGCTTGAGACGATTCTGCTCTGTGATCGAATTATTTCCGGAGTTTTTCTATTTCTGCTTTGAGTTTTTTATTTTCCTCGAGCAGTTTTGAATTTTGTTCCATAACAGCGTCAAAGACGCCTTTTACCTGGTTTCTGACGTTTTGCTGTGCCTTCTTTTTCCAGCTCTCTTTTTCCTGTACACAGTTGGCGAGGAGTTTCTCCTGCTTTTTGCTCTGCTGGTTATGCAGCTTTGTTGATCTTTCTATTTGGCTGTTGCGCAGCTTTAATTCCTTTTTTAATCTCGAATTTTCTACGGCGACAAGCCTGCTCATTTTCTCACCGGGTGGTTCCGGCTGCCCACAGCCTGCAAATAAAATGACAAAAATACAGACTGCCAAAACGAATATTTTTCGAACTATTGTTTTCATCCTTGTTATCCTTGTTAAATTATCGAACTATTCAAAAAGCGATTTTTTACCTTTCCTTGTTATCCACTAAGCGAAGCGGTAACGCGCACATCCGAGACACTCTCAGATTCATCCAGGTTTTCCACGAGTATCTTGATGAAGCGAACTTTCGTATCCAGATCAAAGGTTTTCCTTGCAGTTTCGCCCGGCTTAAAATCGTTACTGAATGAGGTCAAATCGGCTGTGTCATAGTTGACACCGTCGTAACTTGCCCTCACGTGCACTCGAACAGGTCTTCTTGCATTCTTTGTATATGTGCATTCGGCGGTTAGTGCAGCATCAGTTATGTTGCCCAGACAAAGCGGTGGCGAGTCAGCTAATGCAGTAAATTTGTTGGGACCCAGTCTCTCAAGGTTCAGCACCGGCATATCAAGACTAAAGGGTTTCTCTGTCACAAGTATCTGAACACCCAGATCTTCAGTCCAGGGGAAGCTCTTATTGTCAATTTGTTCGTAGCGCAGTGTGTGATATACGTAGATAAAAGGAAGCTCGATAATGGCATGCACCTCGGCGAAGGCAGCGGCATTAGGATTGGCCTGGCGGTCAGCGACCGGATTTCGGCCATATTTGTACCACTTGAATCCGTCAAAACTATAGGCATAGCCGATACTCTCAAGCCGCGGGCCGTACGACCTTGTCCCGCCATAAAACATATGGAACATATTGTTATTATAGAGCACTTCCGCCTCAGAGATACCACCATCGTCCCAGTCACCCGTATTTCCCCGCACCATAAGAGGATTGCCGCGATATTTTTCAAAAGGTCCCTTGGGAGAATCACCGATGGCAACTGCCAGCGGGCTGTAATCGGTATGATATCCTTGTGAACGTGACTTTCCCTGGGCCCAACCAGCCCAGGGCATACGAATTGGATGCGCACTGTACAGGCGATACTTACCGTCAACTTTCACTACTCCACCCAAATACCCAAAATCTTTTAGAACCGGATTACCTTCATATTTCTTCCATGGCCCCAGAGGATGCGAGGCAGTGGCCAGCCCGATAGACCATCTTGCCTTGTCGGAGCAGCCGGAATACCACATTAAATAAGTATCATCCTTTTCATCTTCCGACCTGAGAACCATCGCACAGGCCACGTGGCGGTCATCCCAACTGCCCTTGGGACCAAGGTCTAATGCCGGCTTATCGCCGTGTTTTTTAAAAGGCCCAAGTGGATGGCCGGAACTCGCCACACCAAGTCGATATCCTTTGCCGGCGCCACAGGCGTGATAATAGAAATAATATCTGCCCTTATCTTCAAAGGCGTCCGCAGCTTCGGTAACCCTATCGTCCCAGGCGCCTTCTGCCCCCGGTGTGATGATAGGATTAGGGCCGGGAATCTGGATGAATGTCCCATTTTCTACAAGCTCTTTCCGACTGAAGAATCCTTCGGCGTTTTGTTTTATTCGTCTTAACATTCTTCCGGCATTCTGCTCTAATTGTTCTCTGAGCCCTCCGTTTGCTATAGCGTCCCGGCAGTTGCCCAAAGACATAATAAAAACAAATCCGACTACCAAAATCACTTTTTTCTGAATTGCATCTTTCATACTTTAGCCCTCTCAGGTTCCCCCCCGACAACTGATAAGTTATTCGAAAAGCACTTTTAATTTTTCTTTATCAGCCATCGCGATTTGGCCCGAGTTTGTCCAGACAGCCAGCTCGAGACTGTTTCTACAGTGACAGTCATCACAAACAAGCTCGCGCTCGCTTGCCAGAACGGCCTTTA
Source organism: uncultured Pirellulales bacterium (assembly GCA_964653075.1). Taxonomy (GTDB): domain Bacteria; phylum Planctomycetota; class Phycisphaerae; order Sedimentisphaerales; family Anaerobacaceae; genus NIOZ-UU13. The sequence goes on along the minus strand of CAZZAX010000096.1, from coordinate 1,772 downwards.
TAAGTTCCAGACAATTACACGTTGCCACCTGGAGATTGCCGATTATCTCTTTGAGCAGGGTCTGCTTGTTCTTCTGTGCCTCGTGCGGCTTCCAGCAGTCGTAATCACTGGCCAGAGCAATCAGGACGTAGCAGATTTGAGCCTCTCTGGCCAGTTTCGCTTCCGGCATAGCCGTCATACCAATCAAATCAGCTCCCCAGCTTTGGTGCATAAGCGATTCGGCCCGAGTTGAAAATTGCGGTCCTTCCATACAGACGTATGTGCCTTTCGGATGCGTTTTAATGTCGATGCCTTTGGCAGTTTCGACAAGTATATCCCGCAGGCGACCGCAAACCGGCTGAGCCATCTCGCAGTGCACCGCACCAAAACCTCCGAAAAAAGTATTTGTCCGCTTGAACGTCTTATCAATAAACTGGTCAACAATAACCAGGTTTCCGGGGGTGATTTCCTCCCGGAGCGAACCAACCGCACCGCTGCTTAGTATCGTATGGACACCGAGTTTCTTTAAGGCGAAAATATTAGCCGGGAAGGGTACCTCGCTCGGCGGAAATCTATGCCCCTTGCCGTGACGATTTAAGAATGCCACTCGCTTTTGTCCTATCCTGCCGACCATAATAGACGTACTCGGCCTGCCGAAAGGTGTATTGATATTGTGGAACTCCGCGTCAATGATATGCTCATTCAGCGCATCACCTAATCCTGTGCCGCCTATTATTCCAACCAATTCTTCTGCCATAATATTACCTCAAATATTATATTTACAATCGGACAGTCTATACCGAACGGATAAATTTTCAAAGCGATTTTATCCGCCGGACTGCGAATGTTGGTTTTGCTCTGATAATAGCCTGCTGCATAAAAGTTTACATTCATTTTTTTTAAGATTGGCCCATTCGACTACGACATTCGAGGACAAGCTTAATTGGCTTTGATTGGGTTTGAATTGGGTTTGTTTTTCGTAGCCCATAGCCGCATTTTTCTTTATAATCCTTTGTAAATACACACTTTGCATCAATTTTAGCCTTTTGACAATTGGGTTTGAATTGGGTTTGTTTTGGCTTTGTTTTTGGGCCCTTATAGAGCAACAAATCTTCTTAATCCTTTGTATATACTGAGTTTGCATTAATTTGGGCATTTCGGGAATTGGGTTTGTTATGCATATTTCGCTCATAAATTCGTACGTAATCTTTCGTAGATTTTCGCTTTCGGTGCTGTAAGATTGCTGGGCGTTTGGCCGGTTGGTCCCAGTGAGATAGGCATGCGCCATCTCACGGGATAAACTTTGGGCTTCTGTAGCCATGAGTATACCTGATTTATAATTTACTATTGACCCCCTTAGAGTATACAGCACTCAAAACAAGGGGGCAGGCAAAAAAAGGTCCGCCTCTATAATTAGAGGAACCTGCACGTTTGATTCGAAAAATTGGGGATTTTCGGGTGGGTTAATTTTGCTAAGTGCTTATGAGAAAAGGAATAAAAATTTTTTTAGAAATTTTGAAATTTGTTGAAAATTACCAGCGTTTTTTGCGCGCGATAATCAAAGAATTAATAGCCACAGAGAGCACCGAGAAAAGAGAGGTTTTGGGGGAAAATGTGGTTGATTTTGTGTTGTTTTTAGTGTTTTTTGTCGAAAATCTGGCGAAGTTTGACTGTATTGCGTGATGCTGGTTAAGCGAGTTCCTTCTATCGCAGGAAGCGTTTTCTTTCGGCCCTCATCTTCTTGCGAAGGGCCGAAAGAAAACTTGTTCAGCACGTAAACATTCTTATCTCTG
>CAZZAX010000095.1:0-23740 GCA_964653075.1 uncultured Pirellulales bacterium | reverse complement strand
ATACGAAATTTTAACCGCTTGGCGGGGCGAAAAAACAAACCCAATCAAACCCAATACAAACCCAATACGAACCCAATTGAAGAAAGGCCAAAAATGAACGTAAGAAATGCTTTAAAAATGACTTATGGAAGATTTATGCCGTTGGCGGGGCAAAAAAACAAACCCAAAACAAAGCCAAAACAAACCCAAATCAAATTTATCCTCGTATGTCGCAGTCGGGGAGCCAATTTCAAATATTCAGAAATCAACTACGCATTCAAAAGGCTTTTTCCCGTCATATGCCCCGGCCGGGTCAAGCCGAGGCAATCTAAAATTGTCGGTGCAATATCAATCCCATGGGGTTTTTTGGTACTTATTTTTAGGTTGCTTAGCAAAACACCCGGCATAAAAGAGGGGTCAAAAATATGGTCCCCGGACCAGCTTGAGTTATTATCCTCAATCAGCCTGGTTGGCGCTGCCCCGAGAGCCGTTTGCCAGCTAAACCGATATCCGGGTTTTAGCCCGGCTATAAGGTCCGGGCCTTTGTCTGTCAATGGGCCGCCATCATAGATTTTACTGCCGTGGTAAATCTTGTGAACAACAGGGTTTCCATTGTCAGGGTCAATAAGCGGCTCAAGTCTTGCAGCTATCTCTCTGCAAAGTTTGTCGTATTGGGCGCCGCGTTTGACAATGCCACCGCCTTCCCGGCCGGCTATGTTTACGTATATACTGGCAAATCCAACGGCATAAGCCCTGGTCTTCTGCCAGTCAACATCTCGAAATAATCCGGAACCTTCTTTGTCATCGGATTCTTTCAAATGCATATACCCGTTTTCAATCAGCCAGCGGTTAAGATGCACCTGACGTCTGAAGCCGGCAAAGCCATGGTCCGATACAATAAAAAGGGCGGTTTGGTTATCAGCTTTTTCAAGTGCCTTGCGGAGAATATTATCCATTTGCATATACATTTCGTTAATCACATTGCCGTACTTTTTGGCTTCCTTTTCATCATAAGCGGGATGCTGTGGGTCCCTCGTAGCCCAAAAGGCATGCTGCAGGCGGTCGGTGTGGTCGAAAACAAAAGCAAGTAGGCCCTTGTTGAAACGGTCTAATTCGTTTAAGAACATCTCAGTTCGTTCGTTCGAGACAGTTTCAATCTGGGACAGAAGCTCAGCGAATCCATACCGTTTGTGGCTGACCGGGTGTACCATCACAGGCATCCCTAATGTATGAAATGTCCCTATGGTATCTTCCAACCGTTGTCCAAACTCCGGCGGATAGGTTATCGAAAAAGCCTGGTTGGCCGGGTCAATGTTGATCGGATAGACAAAGAGCTTCAAATGGGGTTCGGACTCAAGCAATAAGAACCTTACCATCCCTCGAATACCCCGCAACCCAACCTTAAAAGCTATTTTTATCCAAGGGGTCCAACTACCACAACTTACCTTGATAGCTGGTAAATTTGCCAGATCAATAGTCACGGTGTCTGAATTATTCCTTTTTACAACCAAGGGTAGTTCAGCGCATTTATGGCGACCTGTCATAGGACCCTTTAAGGATGTCCGGATAACCATTCCCTTTTCCCAGGCTACATGAACCACACTGTGAGGGCTTGGATCGTTTTTTGGAACCGTCTCTGTCGTATAATAATGATATTGCCCTTCGCTTCCCAGAAGATCAGGCACGCCGAGCCCTGATAGAAATCTACCGGTTACCCTTTCCGGGGGGAATGTAACCGGCCAGCGCATCACGGTCGTAGGTATCCCAGCGTCACTGGTGTATCTCCAGAAACCATCACATTGGCGAGCTTTCTTGTACCTGGTACCAAATATACCGATTGAACTTTTTCTCAGGGAAATGTAAGGCATATAGTTATCCGGCTCTCTGTGCAAAAAATCGAAAATGCCATGATATCCGGGCCGAGCACCTGTAGCTATATCCGACCAGGCTACAGGACTCATGGCAGGATTGCTCGTAGATAACGTCACAAATGTTCCTTCCTCAGCAAGCCCGGCAAAATTAGGAAGTTTATTATCTTTTATCAAATCGGTTAGTATTTTTGGGTCCAGCCCATCCATACCCAAAATGATACAGCGTTTATAACTGTTTTTTTTCTTTTTATTCATCTTTTCCCAACCAAGAGAGGTGTTTGAAAAGCGACATAGGGTAAGAGCAGTACCGACAGCTGTTGTTCGTTTAAGAAATTTTCTTCGCTCCATTTTCACTTTTTGGTACCTAATCTTCATAAAGAAGTTATTTTTACCGGTTTTTAGTGTATTGTCTATTGCAGGATGAGCTTGTATGTAACTATGATGGCACAAGCCACTATTGATACAAATACCAGAGATACTATGACTAATTTGATGCCAGATGTTTTTCTAAACCAGCCAACCAGATGATGGCGAAGAAAAAAGACAACCGAAATAATCACGCCCGCCGTAACAGTGAAAAACGCCAGTATAGGGCCCAAAAATGTAAACACATGCTGCATTGTATTCGGGTCTATATAGCCTGTAACCTGTTGATAAAAGTTGCCTGAGACATACCCCAATAGACTTAAAAAAACGTTCAGTATTGTATTAGCTGAAGAATACATAGTTACCGCCTTTAATAAATACAGATAAAATTCTCCTTGTTTCGACTTCGGCAGTTTGGATGTTTTCCAAGACTCATAACAGAATAGATAACGCACCAATTAACTCAAATAAAGTAAAAGAATTGTAAATCTCATAATGGTCGAACGAATCTCAGAAATTCCTTTTTGCAGAATAGCCAATTAACATTCCTTCCCAAAATAAACATTATTGGATTGGGCCTGGATTTTAATTTAATTAACTTTCACTTTACTTTACAAAAAATAAAAAATATATATTAAATTAAGTTAATTGTAGAATAAGGTTTCTTTTGCTATAATACATTATTGTGAAAAAGGAGATATTATGTTAAAGAAGCTTTTGGGCAAGTCATGCCAGAAAGAACGCTTATTTACTCTTTTAATTAGTTTAAACATCTATATTCTCTTGATGTTTCTATCTGCCCGGACTTTGGCCGATCCTGTTTTCAAGTTTGAACAAAACTCTCTTAATTTGGGAAAGCTCACTGACAGTAGCAAAGTTAAGAAATTTAGCATTCCTTTTTATAATAATGGCACCGAAACGCTCGAGATAGACTTTGTGAAGTCAAGATGTAACTGCGTCACAATAGAAAGTTTTGACAAGAAAATTTCTCCAGGAGAAAAAGGCGAGATTGTAGTGGCAATTGATCCTTCCAAGTCAGCAGAAGGTCAAAACACACAGATACTGGTCCTTAAAACCAACGATCCCAATATGCAATACTCTATAGCAAATATCTACTATAGAATAAAACTTGGCGACGTTGTGTTTTCACCAAAGGCTATAAAACTCACGTTGTCGAATAAAGATGCCCGGAAGTCCTTTGGCTATCCCCTTAATAGTGTCTTCGTATTGGACCTATGGGATAAAAGATTAGAAATATCCGACATTAATAAAAGTCCACACTTGATGGTTGACTTTTTTGATATCGTACATCGATGCTTACAATGTGAACGACGCGGTGACGTACATTTATTTCGATTTGATATGCGACTTACCTCGGATATCCCTGTTGGTCCAATAAGTGAATGGATCGGTTTTACGACAAACCATCCTAAGTATCCAATGATAAAAATCCCCATAACCGGCAAAGTACAAAGCAGAATCAAAGTATTTCCTAAGGTTCTACTCTATAGGAGCTTATCTACATTAGATAACCTTGAAAGAAACATACAGATTATAGCCGATAGTGATTCGGACATTCTTGAAATAGAGCAGGTACGTCCTTTAGCACAATGGCTATCAGTCAAGAAGGTCCGTGTTGATGAACGCAGGATCGACCTAAATGTATTGGTTGATACTCTAAAGGCAAAAGCTGCGAAAGAATCGGTCGGGATCCTAAAAACAACAATAATTCTGAATATCACAAAACCGGATGTAGTCGAGCAACATATCGAAGTAATGGTATTGTCTAATTAGCCTTTTGAAAAATACTGATTTATATCAAGTATTGCAATTTAGAAGTGCAGAAATATGAACTTAGACAAATGTAAAAGTATGAACAGAGAAGCAAGACCGAGAGGTCCTCCTTGACTCAAAATAGACTTAATACATATATACTTATCGAGAAAATGATAAAGAAAGGACCTTAAAATGATGACATTACAAACAAAAAAACTTATGTTGGCTATTCCAATTGTAGTATTGGTCCTACTTTCCTTTTCTGCCATAGAGGTCAAAGCAGAAGAATGTACTCACTTTAGTGGGAATTGTAGGTGGTATTGCATTCCACTCTTTGTTGATAAAGTAGTAGATGTTAATGGCAGTAACGCCCAAGTTTACCAATCAGGATGCGAAGCCGAACTTCCAGACGTTCTGCCTACTGAGAATGACTGTGGGGACCTTTATCCTCAACACTGGTATGGTTGTTGGACACAATCGGGTGGCTACGGAACAGAATGTAATTACGACTGCGAAGAACCCTTCTGATCCCATATCATTTGTTTCGTAAAGGTCTTGGTTCACCGCCGCGGAGGTGAGACCGGACTTTTCACAGAGTTAGGTAGTTTTGACTTTTTATAAGATCAAAACGAAAAAATGAGAGGAAAACTCTAATGAAACCAACCAAATTTTTTGGCGATATATACGTATTATTAATAGTTATTATGCTCAATCCGATTATATTACCGTGTAATGGTGAAGTTTCTTCACGCGATTTGGAACTGGTTAAAATGATTACAGAATCGAACAGGACTAATCTCCGAGTTGTGAATTCTTTTGATTGCTGTTATGCCTGGGAAATGAATACTAAACAAGACGACACGGATAAAGTAAAAAGGACAAAAAAAACAGGGCGATATTCTTTCGAGGAAGGCAAACTCTCCTGCCGGGAACAGTTTGTCACCGAGGGTTTCAGGAGTGATTTTGTGAGCAACGGCACAGAAAAGAGGAAAAGGAAGTACAAGGAAGGTGCCGGCACTTTAAGTATTTCATCAGATCCCAACTCACCTGTGATCCCAGGAATACAATCACCGTGGAACCAGATTGATGGTGGTCTTTCCTTCAGGTTAGATAAGCTAACAGAGGCTGATGGAACAATTGAGTCTGTCGAGTTAGTAGAATTAAATGATAATAAACACGTGGCGGTCTCTTTTAAAAGACCACTGACCTTGCCTACGGGTGATGTTTCATCCTTTCCTGTTACCATATGGTACTCTGTTGAGCACGGCTATCTACCAATAAAGTGTAAATTCGAGTGGGAAGGTTATCCAGGTCTTGGGGAGAAAACAAGTGGTGAGAGCATAATCCATCAGGTTCAAAAGTATGATGTCAACGGGAATACCGTATACCTTCCACAGGGTTTCGAAGAAAAGGTGTATAAGGCCGGCATCTTGAGCAGAACTATCCGATATAATGTCGATGCAAATACAGTTCAATTTAATACGTCTTTGCCAGATGAATTATTTAAACTGGAAGCAGAACCTACCGACATAATTTATAACTACGATCTACAACTACAAATCAGAGGACGAGATGGAAGAAACGTGGTACAAAGTTTTATAGACAAATCCGTGGGCGACATAATTCTTGAAGCTTCTAAAGAAAATGAGCAATTAAATCATGTCTCGTTAGACGGTAACATTAACTTGGAGTTGGTGTATGTTCCCAGAGGTGACTTCATCAAGGGATCGCCTGACACAGAGATTGGTTATCCAGCACGCTGGTTGAAAAGGTTTCAGAAGAAGGGCAAGCCCACACGACCCGGGAATGAGGGGCCGCCTCATAAAGTAATAATAGAAAAAGGATTCTATATGGGTAAATATGAGGTTACGTGCGCGCAATATCGGTGCTTCCGCCCGGATTATACAAGACGACCTTACGATAAAAGGAAAATGGATTTAGATAATCAACCTGCTCTGGTCAATTGGAATGACGCAATAGCTTTTTGCAAATGGCTTAGTAAAAAGACTGGTTTGAATGTTCGTCTAGCGAGCGAGACCGAATGGGAGTACGCATGTCGGGCAGGAAGTAATACACGATTCTTCTGGGGAAAAAGGGAAGAAGACGCCGGACAGTATGCTAACGTTGCAGACAAGGCTTACGAAAAAATGTGGCCTGATAGTGCGTATTGTTTTGTTACTGATGATGGAAATGCTTTTTTATGCCCTGTTGGACGGTATAAACCAAACAAGTGGGATTTATATGATATGATAGGTAATGCTCCAGAATGGTGCCAAGATATATATTTTGAAAACGCCTACAATAAAGATTTAGACAGAAACAAGGAGCTCCAAACAGATAGTAAACGGATTCATAGGGGTGGAAGTTGGAGAAGTGATATTCGCAGTGCCAGGTCTGCCTCGCGAGATTACTATACTGAAGTAAGTGAACGTCCTCCATTTATTGGATTTCGTGTTGTAATTGACAAATAAGTTTTTAACTGACATAAGATTAAAATTTCAAAATACAACACGTAAAATTTTAGTTTCCAAATGGAACTGCGAATTACCTGTTATCGAGACGAACCAGGATTTTCTGAGCTTGCTTCGCAGAATTTGTTTGTGGGAAATTTCTTGTAAGCTGAGCAAGCAATTGCCGACATTTTTCATACTGCTGATTCGAAAGCGCATCAGTTCCATGGGCCAATAGCACCGGTGCGATACATGGACTGCTTCCATGGTTTTCAATTAATTGTTCGCCAATATTTTTTGCAAGAATCTGCTGATTTGTTTTACGTAGTGCCCACCATTTAAGATACATCAATTGTGGGAAATACCATTGACATTGACGAGACTGTAATTCCGAGTCAATTTCTGCCAGGATTTGTCCTGGTTGTGACTGTTTCGCCAGATATGCGAAATAAGAGGACATTACCTTGCCGTAAAGCGGGCTATCCGGAAAATCTTTTGCAATCTGTCTGCATTTTTTTGCGGCGGTCGCATTGTCACCGCACTTGCCATAACCTTCCACGACCTTTAATCTTAGCTCGACGATATTACCTTTATCATCAAGGGTATCAATGACTCCGGTCAATAATCCCTCAGCAAGGTCCGGCCGGTGGTTTTCAATGCACTTTGTGCCTGCTGCAAGAGTCCATTCAACCACAGGAAAGCTTTTATCCTGAGACTTGGCTTTGTATTTAGCTATTGCAAGAGCCGCTTTAGGCCGGTCCACCCGTAAAAGGCAAAAATCCGACATTACATCAAGATTGTCCGAGTCTACGAGGGCGAACAAGGAGTCCGTCTTGTTCCAGCCAGAGTCTTCCTCACAAAGATATAATAAGGGCAGTACAAAACTATGATAAGACAGGTCTGAAGACTCAGGATTAGCAATAATCAGTTGAGTAACAATATTGGCAATTTCCTTAATCCAGCCTTGTATTTTTATGTCATAGTATCCCAGTAAAAATTTTAACTCTGCAACAGACAATTTTTGAATATTAAGTTTGTGTGAAAAGGATTCGTGGTAAGTCCAGTACAACTGCTCGGCAGGTGGAAGAAAATAATCGAGTTCCCCTTCGTCCTTTCCTATGGGAGGGAGTTCCGGCAGTATATCGAGGCTGACAATATCTTCAAGCGATTTTTTTTGTCTGGATTCAAGACCCTTTCTTATCAACTCGACGAGATCATGTGCGACTTCCAACCTTCCTTGCAAATCGTGTAGACCAGCGTTTGCAGGGTATTTGGAAACAAGCCTTTCGAATAAATCATCCCCGATTGTTATCGCTTTGGTGTGTAGCTTGTTCCGCACTAATTGTTCAAATTCAAGATACGGATTATCCTGCTTTATCTGTGCGTTACAGTATTTACTCTGGCCGGAATAAATCGATATCACAATCAATATAATAATTACCAATACACACTTTCTTTTTTGCATGGTTTTGCTATTCCTCCAAACTCGATACGGAACTTTTGCGTATAAGAACAGCCTTATACACCTGAACCGAATCAACCATATTGGCCGTAAAATCCAGCCGGCTTTCCTCGCAACTCCAGAGCTTTCTTGAAAGTGGGGCATACGTGGATTTCAATTCAGAAGCCAGGAAACCTTCCGGAACTTTGACTTGAATTTTCACCGGCCTTACGGTTTTTCCAAACGCAGGCGTGTACAACTTGTTATTCCGCTGCTCACCAAAATATCGGTGGTCGAAAACTATTATTAGTATAGCTTCATTACCGCACAGAAGACACTTTGCTACGTAATTATTATCTTTTGTTGAGGCCCAATTGACAGGTTCACCTATTATTAACAATGGTTTTAGCTGCTGCAGTTCTCTATTCAATCGTACAAATGTATCGTGACTTAGCCGGCCAGACGAGGGTGTCCCCCTATATAATACCCCCTTGGCACCGGCAGCAATGGTACAGTAAACCAGGAACTTGATCTCCTCAGGCGTGTGATTATTTTGTAAAAAGATAGTATTATCCCTAGGAATAACAGGGATACAGGCGAGATATCTATTTGGTGCAACTGCCTTTTTTGCAGTAGCGGCAAGCCAGAAAAATGGACAAAATCGTTCAGAAGCCTTTGTGTCGGATTCATATGCTCGTTGTGCCAACAGGACAGGATTCATAACAGCAACATCAGGAAGTGCACCAAATTTGTACCATGTTTCAGGTTTCCCAGAACGGCATATCCACATTTGTATTAGAAGATATGGATTTTGTGAGAATCTACTGTAGTAGTCGTCTACAAATTTTTTAGCCGCCTCTTCATGAGTGCCATGGGCGTGGGCAGGACAACTCATGATCTGGACAAATAAGCTTTTAGAATCTAATCCAAGTTTGGGATTGGGAGAGCCACCCTCTGTTAATAAGGTGAATTTGTTTGACGCCTTAACAATCCTATGTGTCTGGAATTCCTGCTCATTTGTTTCTGCAGATATAACTATATGAACGTATTCTCCGAGAACCGGACGTCTCGACATTTTAAACATCAGACAACCTATGTCACCTGGAGGCAGGTTATTATTTATTGACTGATAATTGTCGCCGACATTAACTCCTGCCACCTCCAGAAGTCGAATACTCAAGAATGTTTTTGTATTATTTTGGGCATATACATAAACTTTGCCAAGGTCTTCAGAAAAACCTACATACGAGATCCAGATAGGCGTATTTTGTATAGAAATCAGCGTTTCTGAAATCCGGCCTGTCTTGCCATAAATGATACATTTAAGCTTGCTGTTATTTGGCGGAGTCTTAAGAAGTTTAACCAGAAGCTCTCCGTTCTGATCCGCCATTAAAACCGGCGGTGATAATTTTGAACATAAATAGTTTATTTCTGCACCATCTTCTTTATATGATTTTTCACCTTTAACATCTAATATAAGTCTATAGAGTTTGAGCTGACTAATCGACACAGGCTCATCGTTAATATTTTTGAGAAAGAGCCGAATATCACCTGCATCGAACTGACTACGCTGATAAAATTCCGAGCCAGTAATTAAAAGTTGATCTTCGGTCGCAAAATAATCCGAGGAACCGGCACATATTTCAGATGTCGAACAAGACAAAATGAGAAGGGGAGTTAAGATTATCTTGACGACATTCGAATACAGCCGGATAAGATAGTTGTTGTAAATATTCATACCAACCTCATTTTCACTCTCAAATATGACTAATCCACTTTTTACTGTCAGCTTTTCATTCGAACAGCATATACAAATTACGGCAGGCAGAATAGTAAAAGTAAATTAAATATAAACTGCCGAATATATAGAAAACAGGATTTGACAATCTGCGATGCTTTTGTGTTGTTTAAATCGTATAGGATTACATACATAGACAAGAATTCTTATGGCGTACATGGCGAACCCAACAAAAGAAACCAGGTATTAGAAAGGAAGGCCACAGGTTCAAGTCCTGTTTCGCCCATTCGTGCAAGCGATGAATTTATACTTCGCAGCACTTCAGTAACAACCTAATAAATCGGCTCAAAAAAGAATAAGCCCGCCCCAAAAGGGACGGGCTTATTTTTTTTAACAATCAATAATCCGCTTGCTCTAATTCTCTTCGAGAATTACTGAGCGAAAGTTTCGCCGCTTTCCAAACGCGACGCAAGGAAATCGGCCATGATGGGATTACCAGATACGTCAGAGCCGTATTTTTCCAAGACATAGGCGACAGAATCAGCTATCGGCGAGCCCATTTCAGTGTTCAGAATAGCGATATACTGAACGAAAGCATCAATGTACTCTATCGCTGTAGCATACTGTGTTCCGTCATTGACACGACCATTGAAAGCAGCAGCAACCGAGTCGGCCATTTCCGGTGTGAACGGTGCACTAAGTGTCAATGTATTTATCAGCTCAGTAAATACCTGGTTCATAGCAGCCATGTGTGAGCCGTCTTCGTCAGTCAAAACCGCAGCGGCAGCCTTTAGCCTTGCAGCGGTCTCACAGGGCTGGCAATCGGTAGAAGATACAAAGGCGTTTGCCAGGAAGACCTGTACATCCACTGCAACACCGACTTCATTAGCCAACCATTCCATTAATGCAGGACAACCGCCTTGCTCAAAGACTATCTGCTGCAATGCCGGAAGCGGTGCTGCGCCCAATGGGGCCGGAGGTCCAATCGGAGGTTCGTCCGGTCCATCCAAGTCACAATCCGGACACGGTGGGCATTCGGGGCAATTTTCGCGGTCGCTATAATTCTGAATTATTAACGTGGCGTTGTCTTCTTCACCATCGCCATAGACAACTTCACCATGCTCTGTCATGTTATAATATTCACCGGTATAAGGTTCACCCAGATACTCCAAGAGGAATTCACCAGGTACACGCGGATTGTCGTCATTACCATAAGCGTATGCCCATATTGCATTTCCTCGGTAAAGGCCCGGGACGTCCACATCAACTTCGCTGGCATAAATCCGCGTAGTAGCACTGTTGAGAGAATCATAATCATTATGCCAACCGGCCTTGGATTTAATCTGAGCTATCGGCATACCGCCATCACTTACAGCATATACTTTAACCTCACCGGGTGCACAAACTACCGTCTCGGCGGTGTTTACAGGGCCATCGTAAGCTTTAGATATTATGGAAGCTTTAGCTGAACCTCCAAGGCCTTCTACATTAACATTTCCGGGCATAATTTTGTCCAAAAGATAATCCCAGACTTCCCCTTCACGCCCATTTTTAACCACAGTCGGTGTATCCTGTACGAGATCCTTAGGTGAAAGGTCTGCTCCGGCAGCAACACCAACATAGGCATTGTTCTCATTGCTATTATGAGCCTTGGCTTCTATTAAAGCTGTGTTGGGGCCACCCATGTCTATTACACCAACACCACCTTTATGAGAGACAACGGTAGTATTGGCGGTAGCTGATGTCGGCTCCTGCGGCTCCTGCGGGGCCGACGTAGTTCCTCCCGTAGGTTCTGTTGTCGGTGCCACATAAACATAAGCAGCTCGAGCTTCCGATTTTATCTTAGCCGTACCGCCCATACCGTCCAAGCCGGCGGCTACGAGAATATCACCATCGGCACAAACGCCAGTTTCGGCGGTGTTCCCAATGCCTTCGATAGCCTTAGATAATACTTCGGCAGTACCATTATTCAGGCCTATTACCAGGACATCGCCATCAGTACAAAGTGAAGTAAAGGCGTTGTTCAATTCAGCAAGTAACATGCAATCAAGCCCAAACATGGCTTTTGAAGCTATTGAAGCATTGCCGCCATCGGCCAATACCGTAATACCTTCAGCGCCACGGACACCTGTATAGGCGTTGTTAATGTTGCCAAAATGAGCGACAGATGTTATTTTGGCTGTAGTAAACTGCGAATTTTTGTCACTCACTACAACTTCACCTTCGGCACAAATCAAAACATCGGAGTCGTTTTCATTGGCACGCATAGTCACAGACTGTATTGCAGCTTTGCCGCCGTTTTCGACTTTCACCTTAACATCGCCGCCTTCGGTATAAAGTACTTTTTCATATTCAACCGGTTCATCACTTGGCGTATCACCAAGAGTAGATAAAGGTTGATCTACCTGCTCCCACGTGGTTCCTTCGGCGCTATTGGTGCGTATCGTAACGTTAGCAGTGTTGGAAGTTAGGTCCATCTCAGCCTCAGCATCAGCAGCAAATGCCGTTATTTCAGCATGGCCGCCATCTTTGGCAACGACTTTAATATTACCACCATTAACTTCCTCTACTTCTACTACACCACCATCTCCTTCTCTCTCATACGTGGTGGTAGTGGCAGTTGCGCTGATTTGAACATCGGCATTGTTGCTATTTAAGGCATACTGCGCTTTAGCTTCTATTTTGGCTGTGTCGCCGATTCCACCTTCGTCTGTTACCTTAACATCGCCTCCAACAACGTTAACCACAATATTAGCGGTGTTATCAACACCCGAGTCAGCAATGGCTTCGATACTACCCTCGCCGTAATAACCTTCCACCTTAAGGTCGTCATCGGCGGTAATATCAACAGTGGCCTCATTGTTTCTACCTAATGCAGCGAAAGCTGTTACTGCGGCCTCGCCGTAATAGCCTGCTACCTTAACTTCACCGTCGGCGTCAATCGTAACATCGGCGAGGTTAGTCATATTCTGCGGAAGGTCATCCGCAGTTTCAGGGTCTGCAAGTTCCAAAATCCCGTTAAAGGCATCAGCCCTTATTCCGGCATAGTCGCCGCCATCGGCTTTTACCAAAACATTGCCATTATTTTGCTCATCATCTTCAACGGCAAGTGTAGCAATATCAACAAGGGCAGTGTTATTTATGTTATCGCCAGTTAAATTGATAGTGACTCCTTCAGGAAGAGGTCCATCTTCATCAAAATCCCAATCCAGGATATTGGCGGCCTCAGCTAATATTTCAGCTTCGGCGCCGCTATAGGAAAGCACCTCAACTTTAGCGGCGTCAATATCAACGGTTGCTTCGTTCGTAAGGCCATTGAGTGTAAGATTTACAGGTTCACTTGAATCACGCTCAATGTCAAATATATTTCGAGCTTTAGCTGTTATAGCAGCATAGCTGCCAATCCACTCAGGCGATGGATATTCATACGTACCGCCTTCGGCCTTTACCTTCACGCGGCCATCGGCGTCAATATCAACACCGGCGGTGTTAATCAACTTAGAATAAGCAATGTCATCTTCTTCTCCAATATAAAGCGAATTAAAAGCCTCTGCTATTATTTCAGCTTCGCCGCCATTTCTGGCTATTACCTCGACATCGCCAGCGGCATCAATTTTAACATTAGTTGTATTCGTTGGGCCATCCTCAGCAACCGCTCTTATTCCGGCATAGCCTGGGTTGCCATCGCCCGGATCGCTTTTTACCTTTACATCTCCGCCTTCTGTGCCAACAACTACGTCGTCTTCGATTATTTCCGTACCTTTGGCGGTAATCGTAACGTTGGAGGTATTGGTAAAGCCATCATAAGTATATGCGGTTATTTCAGCAGCATCATGTTGCGTTTTTACCTCAACGCTTCGGGCTGTTATATTAATCTCGGCCTTGTTATTGTTATTGTCAGGGTCATCTATGGCAAACTGCGCCATAGCATATATTTCAGCAGTACTGCTGTCGCTTGTTACAATAATATCTTCAAGAGCGGTCATATTAATTATGGCCGTATTGGAAACAGAGGCGTTCTCGGCTTCAGCTCTTATCCTGGCATCGCTATTGTTGTCCCAGTCGGATTGTACCAGAACTCCGCCATCGGTTATAATAGTCGTAGTAGCGGAATTAACAGTGCCAGAATCAGCCCGAGCTTTTATTATAGCATCACCGCCATTGCTGGCTTTTACGCTAACATGGCCATCCTCGACATCCGGATCAACAGTATCCCTTTTTGCCGTAACGGTCACATTGGCGGTGTTTTTAGATGAGCCATCGTGAGCCCAGGCATAAACACGTCCAGTGCCTCCTGAGCCTGTTACTATAACACTGCCGCCGACATCAACTATTGTCTCAGCCTTAGCGTTATCTGCCTCATAAGAGGAAGCTTCCGATCCTATGTAACTTAGTTTGTCTACTACGCTTGCATTCACAAGAACGTTACCGGTTGCGTAAATATCAACAGTAGCTGTGGTGTCACCTGCGTCATCAGAGTAAGCATCTGATGTTATGTAACTTTGTCCGTCTGCGCCGGCCTTGACAAGAACATCACCATCTGCGTCAATATCAACAGTAGCTAATGTGTTACCTGAGCCATCATAAGCCTCAGTTTCGGCATATATTCCGCTGAAGTTTTCAACAGTTACGTTATCGGCATCAATTGTTATCTTAGACGTAGATTCACCTGAGTCACCATCAGCCTCAGCGTAAGACCATATCCAGCTATCATTAATAACTTTTACATCACTATCGGTGGTGATAATATCAACATTTGCTGTGGAGTTACCTGAGCCATTTTCAACGTAAGCGTCAGAGCCTATTTGGCCATCGTCAATGGTTACGTTAGCGGCTGTGACTGTCGTCTTGGCCGTAGCGTTGTTGTTGCCCGAACCATCCTTAGTGAAAGCATAGGTATGCACGTTGCCACTTATATCCACATCTCCATCGGCGTTTATTGTTAATGTAGCAGTAGCGTTATCTACACCATCAGCCACAGCTTCGGCCTTAATTTCGGCATTTACAGTAACATTACCGCCAGCGATAATATCAATCGTGGCTACGGCGTCAGAACTGGCAGTATCGTGGGCATTGATAATATCGTCGACTTTAACATAACCTTTTGCTTCGGCTCTCAGTGTCTCGGTTTCTATCAGGGCCGAGGACCAGATGTCACCTGCTGCGAGGGCTATATTTTTCGCCTCGATTTTGCCGCCGGTGTGATTAATATCGTTATCAGTATCGCCAGTATAGTCTATGGTCATATCCACAATGACGGTACTGCCGGGCTGACGGAGTTTAACCTCATTACCGGCAGCCATTACAACCAAACCATCAGGACAAAGGATCGAGCCGTGATTTCTAACGGTTTTACCAATAAGATAAACGCTATCAGTGGCATTGATTGTACCCCAGTTCTCCACTTTACCACTGCCGCCGGTAAATTCCATCTTGTTGTCCACATCAGCCAAGACGGCCTGGAACGCACCATCCGACATTCCGAGTCCGGAAGCAACCAACTGTGCAACATTTACAGTTGCAGTGGAGCCGAAGACGATACCAGCAGGATTAACTATGAAAACCCTGCCAAGGGCTGTAATATTCCCATATATATTTGATTGGGGACTATCCTCAATTATCCTGTTCAACACAGCATCAGTAGCAAGTGCCTGGTCAAAATGAAGCGTTTTTAGTGCATCGACATTAAAATCGCTATATTCAATGATTGCCTGATGCGGAGCTATTACTGTGGTAATATCGGAACCGGAGGGATTAAGAAAATCAACACCGGTCGTTTGGCTCGTTGATACAATATTACCAGCATTCATCGCCGCCATAGCGACTTGCGCCGGCAGACCAAAGAACATCCAGCAGGCGAGCCAGTATGTTATAATCTGCCTTAAATAATACTTTTTTACAACTTTTCTTACCTTTTCCATTACTTCTCCCTTTACTAAAACACCCTATTGAATTTTTATTTTCCTTTTTACGTTATATTTAATTCCTTTTGCACCCGGAGTACGCGAGCCGGGCCAAATTTTTACCATCTTAACAAGAGGCCAATATTTAGCCGGCCTTTTCCTCTCCTTGTGTCAGGAGTTTTCTTTAAGGGGTAGCCGTAATAGACCCCTCCACTAAAATTATCACCAATTTCAAAAATCGCACCCAAACCGGCGGAAAAGAGAGTTTGATGTCTTTCTTCACCCGGTACGGGGTGTTGTATTGTTGTGCGGCCTATGTCGAGAAAAACCAAAGGAGCCAGTTTCTTGAGCTGATATTTATCAGCCGGTATTGATTCGGCCTCTTCGGAGGGGTTCATGACCTGGTCGTATTTGATAAGATCGAACTCATATTGAAGTGATCCGAGGATACCGCCGTCAGCAACTATTTCATATTCATCGTAGCCCCTTACCGAGTACATTCCGCCAAAGGTGGTCATCTTTGCGGGGATAAGTCTTTCGGCCGAAGTAATCCATCGTAACGAGCCGCCGATGCGCTGTACTTTATTGGCATCGAGAAAATGGCTGTGAGAAGCGGTTGTGTTGTATATAACGAAATCGTCATCGGCGCCGTTTCTTGCGGTATTAAATTCGCCGCTGTCGGAGCCGTCAAAATTTTCGTGCCGGTTAACTGTGATGGATGAATTTGTCAGGTCGGTCGAACGATGAATATCAACACCTACACCCCATATACCCATTCTTATATTGCTTCCCAAAAACTGTGGGAATAACGAGGGTGTAATTTTGCTGCGTTCGTAGCTCATCGAACCGGTTATATCGAAGAACCAGCCATCCATTTGATATGCGTTGTAGCGTAATATGCCCCCGATGAACGAACCGTTACCAAGAAAGTTGATACCCCCGCCTTCAGGATTAATATCATACTGGCTGTATCCGCCATATACATTAAGGCGCAGTTTCGGGCCCATGACGGGGAAATCATATGTGCCGTAGAGCGAATAATTATCTTCAATTCCCGATTCCCACGGCGCCTGATAAATCGCCATAAACTTGTCATCTATACCCAACACGTTCGTATTTATGACGCCAACTCTCGGCGTCCACTGCCTGTCCCTGGTGCCGGAGTTGTCAACCTGGATGAAATAGTGCCAAGGGTCGGTTTCATAAATATCGTATGCGACTGTGAGTGTGTCAGGTTCGTCTCCCTGTGTTACAACGGCCGAGACGTATCTGTCGGGATTGAGGTTTAAGAGGTTGACGAAATCATCGAGCTTTTTCTGATTTCCGACCTGTCCTTCTTTTATTGGCGACCACTCCATGACGGCCTCTTTGGAAAGGTATCCTTTTTCCACCACGTTTTGTTCGATATCGTATTGCGTTACTCTGACTTTAGAAACCAATGCTTCGAGGACCTCAACCGGCAGTATGTCATCTCTTAATCTTTCGCCATCTATCATTGCCTGAGAAGGTACATAAACATATATACCCGCATAATTATTTTTTCGATATACAGAAACGATATACTGGGTAAAAGCCCTGATAGTCCTTGTTGAAACCTCCCGAGCCTGGCCGGGCCCCAAAATGACGTCGTGGAGGACCCTAAAATCGTAAAGGTTGGCACTATCGGCCGTCTTTAATGTCTCGGGTGAATCGTTGTAAATCAGAGGCATGTCGTCCAACAATTCATCGGTCGTAAGAAGTGTGTTGCCACTGATTTTAATTTCCTTTATGCTGATTCGCTGGCTTGTATCTTCCGGCAAATCAATTTCCGATATATCTTCCTCCAGCTTTGCTTTAGCTTTTTCGTGAGCCTGGCGCTTAGCTCTTTGCGCATCCTCCCGCATTTGCTCCATCTTTGGATCGTAATCGGTTTTTCGCTGCGCGGCATCTACTGCAAAGCAAAAAACCGAACCCAAAAGAAATACAAGAACAAAGCACATTATTGTTTTTGTACTACTCATAATGAAACCCCTTAAATTAACAATTTAGGAACTATCCATACCACCCACAAGAAAGTGTGGAACAAAGCAAATAAAGTATGCCCTGAAAAAACAGATTGATATCACCCCAGAGCAGAAGAGTACAAAAAATATAAAAGAACAAATTTTGATAATGTGTTTTGCGAAATCCCTTCCAACAAAGTCACCACTATAGAGACCTCATTATATAAAAAATCAACGATTAGAACAATAAAAAAACGTCCTTTTTATGCTTTTTTGCGGTTTTAATTGCTGATAAACGGATTTTTTGCTGTAATGACTATCAAGGTCTTATAATAACTACATTTTATCTTGTCCTGGAAAAATTTTTCATAAACGGCGCTGACCCATACAAACGTTAAGAAGGCAAATATCCAGAATGCTTGAATATGCAGATGAACATTTTTTACGCGCGGGAACGAACCAGCTACTACCGGCCTTTTTACGGGCTGGATTTGAGCGACAGGGTTCTCATGAATGTATACAGAAAAAATGCACTTAAGATAATCGGGAATAAAAAAAGTTCGGTTCGTTGAATCCGCAGACAAAAAAGGCGAGCTGCCAAAATTCCTCGTTACTCAGGTCCGAATTTCTTCCGTTCTTTAATACTTTCGATTAAATGAGATTAACCGGCTTCACTCGCAATGCCAACCGGTGGTTGTGACAAAGGATTAGTTTAGCAAGCAGCGTTATTCTTTTAATGCATTCACGCAATCCGGACATAGCAGGTCGCCCGAATCCACTTTAACCAGTTGCTCCTGTGGAAAATTATTTCTGCCGCAACCGTCACACTTTCCATTATTACCCGATATGGAACGAATTTCTATCGGAGTTGTTTGATTAGCTAAATCAGGCTCTCTTTCGCGGTGGTTTCCAAAACCGGCTCTTTTTTGTTGGGATTCGGCTTTGCGTCTGAGCTTCATTTCAGCTTTTAACTTCTGCTCGGTCTGTGCTCTTGCCGCCGCTTCGGTTTTTCTTTGCTCTTTGGCCTTTGCCAGGGCCTTGATATATCCTCTTCTTTCGGCCCTGGCCTTTTCTTTGGCCGCGGCCTTTTCTTCGGCCCTGGCAATTTTCACAGTCCTCTCAGTGGTGATTTCCTTCAACTGAGCTTCCAAAGTCGCCCTTTTCTGTGTTTCGGCCTCGGTTTCGGCTTCAGCTCTGCATCTTGCTTCAATCTCGGCTTGTAATTTTACCTCGACCTCGGCTCTTGCGTTAGCCTCCAGCTCAAATCTTCTTTCCGCTTCAGCTCTTGACTGAGTTTCGGCCTCCAGATTCCTTTCCATCTGCTCTATTGTCTGGGCATAGGATCTCGCTTTTTCTTCAGCCTCAGCTCTGGCCTGACTTTCCGATCTGGCTCTGGCATCGGACTCAAACCTTGCCTTTTCCTGAGCATCAGCCATTGCCTGTAACTGGCCGCAAATCTTTGCCTTTTCTTCCAGTTCAATTCTGGCTTTCTGTTCGGCTTCGTCTCTTGCCTGTGCTTCTGAAGCGGCTCTTCGGTCGGCTTCTTCTTTGGCTTTCTCCATGACCTGGGCTGTTGTATTAGCTTTTACTCGCTCCTGTGTTTCAGCGGCAACCCTTTCTTCGGCTTTTCGTCTTTCCTGAGTCTCGGCTTCCAACCTTTGCTCGAGTTCGGCCCTTGCCTGAGCCTCTAATTCAAGTTTTCTTTCCTTCTCAACTCTTTCTTTGATTTCCGCCTGAAGCTTCCTCCGGGTTTCTGCTCTTTCTTCGGCATAAGTTCTGGCCTTTTCCTCGGCATCAGACCGGGCTTGCCTTTCCACAATCGCCGTAGTTTCCGCTTCGTGCCTTGCCTGTTCCTCGGCCTCAGCTTTTGCTTGCAGGCTGCCACAGAGCCTTGCCTTTTCTTGAAGTTCGGCTTTAGCTTCCTGGACAGCATTATCTTTGGCTTGCAAAACCGCTTTTGCCTGTGCCTCTGCCTGGGCTTTAGCCTTTTCATGAGCCTGGGCGGTGGCCTGGGCTTTAGCCCTTTCCTGCGCTTCGACATCCGCTTTTTCCTGAGCCCTTAGTCTGGCCTGAATTTCGGCTTCTAACTTTTCCCGGGCCTGGAGTATGTCCTGATTCCGGGCTTCAATTATTTTTTCTACCTCATTTATTTTTTCGGCATAAGTTCCGGCTTTGGCCTCGGCTTCAGCACGGACTTGTTTTTCTTCTTCGACTTTATCTTGTGCCTCAATCCTTGCCTTGATTTCTGTTTCAATCCTGACCTGCAGCTCACCACAAATTCTTGCCTTTTCTTCCAGCTCGGCTTTTGCCTGCTGCTGAGCCTGGGCTCTTGCCTCGGCTTCGGCTCTTGCCTGAGCCTGTGCTTCATCCTTTGCTTTTTCGAGTGCATCAGCTCTGGTTTGTGCTCTGGCCCTTTCCTGTGTCTCGTCTGCGAGCTTTTCCTGAATTCTGTGCCTTGCCTGGACTTCGTTTTCCAGCTTTTCTTCAGCCTCGGCCCTTGCTTGTGCTTCTGCCTTTCTCTGCTCCTCGGCTTTAGCGGCAGTTTCGAGATAACCATCTTTTTCAGCTTTCGCCCTCGCTTTGGCCGCTGCCTTTTCCTGGGCTTTGGCTATTCTGTTTGCTCTGGTGCTCGCTATAGATTTAAGCTCGGCTTCGATATCCGCTCTTTTTTGAGATTCCTCTTTCGCGAGATCTTCTGCTAGTTGTTTTGCCTGTATATGTGCTTCTAACTTTTCCCGCGTTTCGAGTATTTCCTGATTCCGGGCTTGAAGTATTTTTTCTGTCTCATTTATTTTTTCGGCATAAGAATCCGCTTTTTCTTCTGCTTCAGCTCGGGCCTGTTTTTCAGTCCGTGTTAATTCTTCAGCCTGAGCCCTTGCATTTTCTTCAGCTTCAATTTGAGCCTGCAACCGGTCGCAGATTCTTTCCTTTTCTTTCAACTCTGCTTGAAGCTGCTGCTGGGCCTTAGCCCTCTTTTGAGATTCTTCGTTAGCAAGAGCTTCGGCCTGGTTTTTTGCCTTTTCCAGAGTTTCCGCTTTGGCCTGGGCTTTTGCCCTTTCCTGTGCTTCAGCATCTGCTTTTTCCTGGGCTATTTGTCTTGCACGGATTTCAGCTTTTAACTGCCCCTCCGCCTCAGCCCTTGTTTTAGATTCTGCTTTTCTCTGCTCTTCGACTTTTGCTATTTCCTGATTGTGTCCCGCAAGTTTCTGCTCAGCTTCTTTTAGCACTTTGCTGAGCGAATCGACATGCTGCTGAGCCTTACTTCCGGCTCTGGCTTCACTGGCTGCTTTTTCCTCTGCCTTTGATGCAGCCTCCATGTATTCTTTTGCCTGCTCCTGTGCTTTTGATTTCGCTTCCTTTTCCGATCTGGCCTGTGCCTCTGCTTTCTCCATGCCTTCGGTTTGTACTCTTAACTTTTCATTGACATCTTCTAATGCTTCCTCCAAGGCTTTTATTTGGGCTCTTGCCTGGGCTTCAAACTCGGCATTTACCTGGGCCTGAGCTTTGGCTTTGGCTTTTGCCTGGGCTTTTTCCTTTCGTTTCTTCTCTAATTTTTCTCTCTTCTCAGCTTTTGCTTTTGCCTTTGCCTTATTCTTATTAAAGCAAGGAATTAACATATGGTGAGGCCAGTGTTTTTCTCCGCATATGTGACATGTTGGTACGAACTTCTCTTCTTGTTTGGTGCCGACCATTTTTTCAGTCATTTTCGAGCCTCCTTCCTCTTTCTGCTCATCTACACTGTTATCAATCATAGTGACACTATCAAAACCACCGATTATATTTTTCAGACCAGGGATTTTATGCACCAATTAATAACCCCGTTCCGGTGAGTTACGTTCGCGTTTGAAGCTCGCTTTTTCAAAGCCGAACATTTACACGAAAGCAGTGGATTTTAGTACACAATCGTTGTATTGCCAAGCGAAAAACTTGTGCAATACCGGTCAAATCTCTCAAAATTAAAAAAAACTCAGTTGTATGACTACATTTATTTTATCACCGGTTAAGATTTGGCAAAGTGAAGAAGAGGTGAAAGTCCACAAACCTTTATAATTAATGGCTTTACAAAATTTCGTTTCTGTATTGTTAAAATGGATAAAAACTCAATAGTGCTTGTACAAATATTGGCAATCTCCTGCAAAGGGCTAAAGAAAGAGACTCCAGAGAGGTATTTTGGGCAGTGGGCAGACAATAACAGCTCTGATTGAGCAAGCTCGAGCTGCCGCTTGTTTTATACTTTTCAAAGTCTATAATGTTCCTAAAAAGTATGCCATGAGAAAAAGAAGCTATATTTATTCCAGGAAAATAATGATTATGAAAGAATTTCGCGTTCCGATATATTTTCTGATTTTTGCTGTCATTATATGCGAAATCATTATAGAGACGAGTTATGCCGGCCGGAGTTCCAATATGCCTGTTCGTGAGACGATGAACTATCTCGATAATGGTAATATTCGTTTGGGCATAAACCTTGACCTCGGCGGTTCAATAACATATCTGGCCGATGCAAAAGAAAAAAACAATATTATCAATAACCATGACTGGGGACGACAGATTCAAATGTCTTTTTACTCAGGACCCAATCCTTTTACACCGAACGGCAAACAACCTTCAACAACATGGGCCGGTCTGGGCTGGAATCCGATTCAGTCCGGTGATTGTGCAGGGAACCGCTCTGATGTAGTGGAGCACCGCAACGACGGGAAAATGCTTTATGTAAAATGTATTCCCATGCAATGGCCGTTAGATAATGAGCCGGGGGAATGTACCTTCGAAACATGGATTCGATTAAATGAAAATACTGTGCTGGTGCGAAGCCGTATCAACAATAAACGCACGGATAAAACGCAATACCCGGGACGCGGCCAGGAACTTCCCGCAGTTTACACCAACGGGCCGTGGTATCGTCTAATGAGTTATACGGGAGACAAGCCCTTTACCGGCGATCAACTCTCCCGCTTTAGAAAAACATGGACAAGCCTGGAGGATGTTGACGGCGATCCATGGGAGAATTGGCTGGCAACGGAGAACTGGGCCGCTCTTGTCGATTATAATAATTGGGGGCTCGGTGTCTTTAAGCCTGACACGTTTTCATTCAAAGGAGGTTTTTTCGGAGTTCCAGGTAAAGGTGGAAGTAAGGACGGACCAACAGGATACATTTCACCTATTCAAGATGAAATACTCGATCATAATATTCAGCATGAATATGAATACAGACTTATCGTAGGTATTCTGGATGAGATTAGACAGTATGTTTATGAACATTCTGTGGGAAAATATTTGCCGGATTATCGCTTTGAGAAAGACAGGCAACACTGGGTATATCGCAACGCCGCCGATACAGGATGGCCCATAGATGGGAAACTGCACATCAAGCTCGAAAGAAACGACCCACAGTTGATTGGGCAAGTTGGATTCTGGCTTGCAAGCGATGTGCCGAAAATCTTTATTCATGCGGCATGCCGTACACACGATACCAATGCACGACTATACTGGAAAACAAGTGAGGAAAATAGCTTTACAAATGACAAAAGCGTATCTTTTAATCTTCGTCCTGACGGGCAATATTATTATTACGAAATCGATTTAAGCTCGTGTCAGCATTATAAGGGGGTTATTACAGGCCTTCGCCTTGACCCGGTTACTACAGGTAACAAGGGTGATTATATCGAGATAAAATCAATTTCCTGGAGAAAAAGATAAAAAAGTTTAAAGATTATTTCTATAAATATATAGTGACATGATATTGAAAATGGAAAGAGGGTATTACCACCAACAAAGTCTGATAGTGGTTTAACATTGATCGCATAATAAGCTGGAAAAGAATGAGCGACCTCGATAAAATAGCAAGCCGAAACCAGGATAACAGATAGAAATATACTGATATCAAAAAAAACGCATATTAACCTGCAAAGAATACAGATATTAAACAGGGGTGTGTAAGATGAAATGTTTCAGGCTAATAAAAATCACGGCGTTGGTGCTTTTGTTTAGTTTGTGTATGAACGGGCTGGGTGCTGAGAACGATAAAATTCTCTGGCAGATTGGTAACGAAGACAATAATACCGCCGAGTTCGCATTAGGGCCGGACAGGAGCAATTTGTATTCGGGTACGTTCCCTCATGATGTACTGTTCGTGGCCGGACAATCCGATGCAAAGAAGGACTGGTCTTATATACAGCCGGGGCCGGCGGATTCCTGGGCAGGCAGTAAGAGCCATACTTTTACGATTATGTT
>CAZZAX010000094.1:0-23757 GCA_964653075.1 uncultured Pirellulales bacterium | reverse complement strand
CATACCAGCCGCGAAAAACGTTATGTGTATAATTCGGGTGATAAGGACGATCCGGCACAGGTCCCAGCCACAGCTTCCAGTTAAATCCTTTCGGTATTGGTGGGGTATCCGTCGGATTTGACGTCCATTGGGGCCATACGGGTCTGTGAGACCAGTTATGTATTTCTTTAAGAGTCCCAATCACACCGTCCCTTATCCATCTCCGCGTTAGTTTATTTGCAGGTCTGCTGCTCCAGGCCAGAAGATGCGTTTTGACTCTTTTCCTTCGAGCTGTTTCAATGGCCAGCCTTCCTTCCGACAGCCTGTTCGCAATCGGCTTATGGGTAATGGCATGCTTTCCATTTTTCATCGCAGCAATAGCTACTGTCGCATGAAGATGGTCCGGCGTCATAATTTTTACGGCGTCCAGGTCTTTTTCCTTTTCGAGCAATTCACGGAAATCCTCATAAGAATTACATCCCTTGTATTTCCCTGAAGGCATATTTTTGGCGTAATACTTTTCCACGTACTCCCGGCCTATGTCACGCCCGCCGGGAATACCCTTAAAGCCAGCGCCCCAGGTCGGGTCATTCAACGTGTTCCGAATGCCGTTTCGTATGCCGTTCGGTGACCAGTCAATATAATTGGTAGTAAATTTATTCGGATCGCATACGGCCACTATCTGCACGTCCGGGTTTTCAAGCATACCCGGCATTTCGCGAAGGCCCTGCGTACCGCACCCGATATTGGCAACGGTCACCTTATCACTCGGAGCAACATATCTGCGGCCTCCCAATACGTGCCTGGGGACAACTGCAAAAGCTATTGAAGAAACTGCGGCAGAGCCCAGCAATTCACGACGGTTCATGTTCTTTTTAGGTTTCATTTTTAATCTGTGCCTCCTGAAAAATTTCCCCCTTGTTTATTTCCAAGGATTTATATAAATTCCACAATTCAACTTAGAGCAAAATGTTCTGCAATTGTCAAGAATAATCAATATCAAGATTAACAGCAAATGACAACTCAATAAGTATGTTTTCATCTCATCTCCCTGCGAGGTTGCGATTTCTTTAAGCCAGACGAATATTATTATCCGCCCTTTGCTTTAAAATTTTTCGTTGTTTTTTATAGTTCCTGATTTAAGCAGCCAGCCCCAAATATAGGGTCTTGTTAGTCCCACAGTGCATTTATTCGCCTGACGGTTTCATCCACCAGCACCTGGCCGCCTTCGGGCCCGACTACGAACTTATCGGCGCTATACCCGCCTCCTCTAATCGCTTTTTCTGTCGGCAAGTAGCCGCTGTGCTGACACGACAACTGGACCAGGAAAATCAGAGCAGCACGGCTTCGTGCTTCGATGCGAATTCCATAATCGAGATACAGCTCGAATGGATTCGTAGCCAGCGCAATATCACCCAGGCGTATAACATGGAACTCAATCGGCTCTACAGAATCTGTCTCATAGAAAGGTATCGACGGAGGTTTATGGACAGGAAGGTCAATTCGCGCCACCACATGCTTAAAAATAGTTTTTGTATGAATCTCCTTTTTTGCACAGGCAAGTCCTTCCTCAACTGCGTTTGCTATCCGGCGTGCGATTTCCTGTCGCCACGAAAGTCCCCTGCTTTGCCGCATTTTGTCTTCCGCCTGCTTGCGAAACATTCGATGAGGAGAGATATCACCCGCTGCGGAACACTGAGCAAGGACGTTTAGATTATCGCTAAGGCGATTGCGAATTTCCTTTCTCGTATCGTGCCAAAAGTCTGCGGAGATAACGCTCAGACCTTCCGTCTCCTGAGAAGGACAAGCCAGATTTATCACAACACCTGTGAGCTTTTGATCCTGCCCCCAAAAGAAAAGCATCTCCACCGCATGATCCTCGTAACCTTCGATATGAGAAAAATCATCCCGCTGTGTCGAGCCATACATGACAGATGAACCATCAAAATAGTGGGCCCGCCGGTTCAGACCAACTACTGCATGACCAAGGGCCCAGCTCATTGAGCCCGGCCGCCGGCTCCGCCAGGCCTCTACAACTGCCTGCGCAATACGCTCCAGAAAAAATGAGGCATACTCAGAGGCCTTCATGACACCTTCGTCCCGGCTGACATCGTACAGACCTTTGAAGGCACCATCAATAAAACCCGGTGCGGTATGCGTATGAGTTGCATTCATGAACAGCTTGTCCACATCGAAATCAGGCAATTTGTGTTTTACCAGCCTTCTCAGTCTTGACTGTATGGATTTTCTGATAAACAGCACATCACAGGAAATCATTATGGCCTGCTCCGGCCTTTCGTTATGTCTCAGCGTTTCCAGTGCTAAAACAGTTGCAGTAAGAGGATCGCGCACAGACTTCGATATCCGCTTGCTCAATTGCCCCACCAATGCGACAGGCTGTTCCGGTGTAATGTCCGCATTTGCCCAACCAACGTAAAGGGGCGTCTCGGCTGTGTTTTGCTCCGAAGCAGCAGCTACTTGCTGGGCCGCATCTGCTGTTGACTCGCCCACCATATTCAGGCAGGCAAACACAGACAGAATACAAAAGGACAGAAGAATTCTAATGAACATTTTGCCAATCATGGTTTTTTCCTTTCCAGATTGTCCAGGGTAAGCTCACCGGCACACCGATTACTGACTGTTAGTATCTAAGCTTTGGCTGGGACGTACTGCGGTATCTTAAGTGTTTCACCGTCCCTGAGCGCCGACTGGTGAGCAACAATACCCGGTACAGTCATCGCAAGTGCCTCATAGACGTTTACCATCGGTTCTCTATTTTCGAGAATCGAGGTTATGAACTCATTTGCCAAATTTCCGTGTGAGCCGCCGTGTCCGCCGGCGGGCATCCCGGGCGGAAGCGGCGGACGGGCTATGTCGGGAAGCTTCTTCGCAATGCCGTGATATTTGATGCCGTCCATCCAACCCCGCTCGCCAAAGACGCGGCCCCTTTCGACAATGAGGCTTTGGATGCCCTTACACATCAGCATTCGAGACGAGCCGCCTTCGCTGGTTTTAAACAGAGCGACCTCGTCTGTGAACCGATTGTTGTACTTGTTGGCCCCGGATCTGTAGGCCTGGAATCCCGCATTGAAACCTATACATGATACCGAGGTGAATCGCTTTCCCGTCACGCCCACATAGTAAGCCGTGGAGTGTGTGGGGTACCACAGAGGCGGCATGCCAACCCTCCAGCCTTTGAATGAACCAATCGGCTTTGTATGAAAGTGATAATACTCTCCTTCCGAATAGACAAGCCGGCCAAACCCTCCAGCCTCATAGATTTTACGCATGCCATAACAGTCGGCCCGAAAGCAGCTCGTCTCAGCCATCATATATTTCAAGCCCGTTCTCTGTACCGTCTCTAAGAGCTGTTCGGCTTGTTCGATAGACCCAAAAACAGCCGGCACGGCCGTCATCACATGCTTACCGTGCCTGAGCACTTCAATGCAGTGCCGCACGTGACTCGGTGCGTCGGTTGCAACGAACACCGCCTCTATCCCGGGGTCCTTCACCAGCACCTCTAAAGATTCATACGACTTATCACACCGGCATGCTTTCATCAGCCCTTGCCGGCGCTCGGGAACCAAATCACTGACCGCAACAACCTCAACATTCGGGTGGTCCTGAAAGCCAAAGGCCGCACCAAAACGGCATACGCCATAACCGACGATACCGATGCGCACCTTTCGTTCGGAGACAGGTTCCCACTTCTTTTGCCCCTGCTGCTCCCGCGCACTCACCCTCTGTACAGGAAGACCACCGGCCATAACCGCCCACAACGAAACCTTACCCAGCTTCTCAAGAAAATCACGCCGATAAATAGGATTACTCGACATAGATTGACCTCCTTCACTTTAGCCAACATCTATCAATGACTGCTGTGCCCCTCAGGCAGGCTGTCATTTCACCTGCCATTATATTATAAACAGATTTATTACGTCAACACTGCGATACCATAACTTCTTTCCAAACCGGATATTTCCTCTTCTGCAAAGGCATGCCGGAAGCTATTCCAACGCTTTAAGGGTATGCTAATTCGCACTCATCCGGTATAATATGCCACAGTGTATATCTAAGATAATAGAACGAGAAAGGTGAACAAACGGAAAGGAAACTCAATGAAAACAGATAATCAAACAAAAACAGAAGGTATTTCACGAAGACAATTCCTCAGAACCTCGGCGACGGCGGCATCTCTGACCGCGTTGAGCACAACTTTACAAGCCCGAGCCTATGCAGCCGGTGCGGAAGTGATGAAAATCGGTTTGATTGGCTGCGGCGGACGCGGTACCGGAGCAGCGGTACAAGCGCTTAATGCCTGTAAACGGGGAAAACTCGTCGCCATGGGCGATGCGTTCAAAGATCGCCTTGAGCGAAGTCATAAGGCAGTTTCGCAAGCGCACCCCGACCGCGTGGACGTGCCGCCCAAACGGCGATTCGTCGGTATGGACGCATATTCGGAGGTGATAGGTGCGGATGTGGACATAGTGCTATTGGCTACGCCGCCGGGATTCCGTCCTCTTCACTTTGAAGCAGCGGTCAAGGCCAATAAGCATGTGTTCATGGAGAAGCCCGTTGCCGTTGATGTGCCGGGCATCCGGCGGGTGATAGCAGCCAACGAGCTGGCGAAGCAGAAGGGATTAGCCGTAGCAGTGGGATTGAATATCCGCCACCAGAACAACTCCCGCGAGGTAATTAAACGCGTGCACAACGGAGCAATTGGTAAGGTCACTTTCCTGCGGGCCTATGGCAATAACGCCGGTGTTTGGGTAAAGCCCCGCCGGCCCGGTCAAAGCGAAATGGAGTACCAGATGCGGAACTGGTACTACTTCAATTGGCTGTGCGGCGACTTGATTGTTGAGCAGACAGTCCACGCGCTGGACCTTGTCAACTGGGCAATGGGGAGTCATCCGGTCGATGCCCAGGGGATGGGGGGACGGCAGGTGCGAGTCGGCACCGACTATGGTGAAATCTACGACCACCATGCCGTCGAATATACTTACGGTGACGGCACAAAGATGTTTCTGTTCTGTCGGCACATACCCAACTGCTGGAGCAGCTTCGGCGGTATTGCTCACGGCACGAAAGGTCAGGCCGATCTCAGCAAGGGTCTGCTCAGTCTGGATAGACAAAAACCGCTTCGGTTTGAGCGCGGCGTAGCCGGTCACCAGGCCGAACACGATGACCTTTTCGCCGCTCTGGATGCAGGCCGGCCGTACAACGAAGGCGACTACGGTATCACCAGCACAATGACGGCCATCCTCGGCCGCATGGCAACATACTCGGGTCAGGTCGTCAAGTGGGACGAGGCTATGAAATCCGATACCGACCTCGGCCCGGAACGTTACAGTTGGAATGCCGAGGCACCTATCAAACCCGATATCGACGGCCTTTACACCTGCGCCATGCCGGGCCGGACAAAGCCGTACTGACAGAAACTGCCTGCTTGCTCGTAGATGTTCTTCTTAAGGCTAGGAACTTATTGAAAATTGCTTATAGCTTAAGTGAATTTGAACACTTATACAGCCTGCGGATGATCATTGCTAATGTCCGGCAGATCGGCGGCCATAGCATTGGATTCAACCTGTTCAACAGTCTTACAGCCCGGGATCACACACGTTACGGCCGGGTGTCGCAAACACCATGCAAGGGCCCATTGGGCCATAGGGGTACCCTGTGGAACTTCGCTCTTTACTTTTGTAACCTCTTCAAGAATTTCACTCATTTCATCATCCTGCCGGATGCTCCGTACATCGCTGCCGGCAAACTTCGCATCGCAGGTGTACTTACCGCTTAGAAATCCACTCGCCAGAGGAATCCTTGCCAGCACGCCCAGGTTCTGCCGGATGCAGGATTCAAAAATCTGTTCTTCCGGCTTTCGCTCGATCCGGTTATATACGACCTGGATTGCTTTTGCTCCCACCGCAGATGACTTATTGACCTGATAAACACTTCTTAGTTTGCTGCTAATCGATATACCCAGATGTCTGACCTTACCGGCCTTCACCTGCTTTTGCAGCATTTCCCATAATCCGGGCATATCGAACATCTCATCGGTTCCACTATGGAACTGATAAAGATCGATATAGTCGGTCTTCAGCGACGTTAATGATTCTTCAAGCTGCTCCTGGACCTGCGCCGGCTCAAATAAGTTGTCACGCTCGAAATTCGGCTTGAATCCATGGCCGAACTTGGTAGCGATAATCCACTTTTCCCGCCGGCCTTTGATGGCCTGACCAATCAGCTTTTCCGACAGGTGATCGCCGTAGCACTCCGCTGTATCAATCAGGTTGACACCCAGCTCAGCGGCTCTCTCAAGCATCACATCAACCTCAGCCTGTTCGAATGTCCTGCCCCATTCTCCTCCGAGCTGCCATGTTCCGATTCCAATGACCGACACGCGAATATCTGTCTTTCCCAACCGTCGATATTTCATGAGTTTCACTCCATCCTGTTGTTAGTTAACCATCCCATCAGTTTCTATACTACTACATAGAAAGATTTTGAGCAAGAAACTCCACCACCTGCTGACGAGTCTGCTTTATGGTGCGAGTTTTCGGGGTCGTCTTCCTGAGGAAATCCCGGCAAGCGCTGACATAATCCGGCTCTGCCATATAGTTATTTACTTTTGGCTCAATCTTTTTGTTATCGCCTGCGTCAAATACCAATATATGGTTAGTCAAGCCGTCACTTGAGTAAACTTTTTCAATGCGGCGATGGGTTTTAAGGTAAGTGCCCTCGATGCGCAGAAATATAAGCAGCTCAAATCTGTTAAAAAGTTCTCGTCGAACACCATTATCAACACATACCTGATCTCTTGCCTCTTCCAGGTCATCTGCGTGCAGATTCGTCGCCAGCATATGCCCGTTTTCAGACAATCCACAATAAGCCCTCAATGCATCCGACCACAAATATGCAAAATACGGCCCGGAGCCAATTTCATGACATATATAACAAGCCCGCGGCGATGTTGCTGACTTCGATACCTTATAAACTTCCTGCGGTGTTGCTGCAATAAGCGGAACATCCACCAGTACGAAATTCAGCAAGGAACACATAACGGTCGTCTTGCCTGCTCCCCCGGGGACTGAACCAACCATGAAAGACGAACCATTGCTGATACGCGCCATTAGATAAGCCGCCAAATCCAGGTCTAAAGTTTTTGCTGCAAGTAAATCAAAGACAGACAACATCCGTCCGCCTCGTTGATTACAGCGGTCCAATTCCCGGCAGTGTTTGATGACTGCATCATTCATTACTGAGCACCGGATATTATATTGAAGGTAACGTCAGAAGTATCGATTCAGAGCTAATTGGCTTTAAGATTGCGGAGCTACTTTTCACCCAGGCATAGCAAATTACCATCTTCCATTGAAACATAGAGTCGTCCATAGGCTGCGGCCATTCCATCAAAGACAGGCGTTGAATCGAGCCGGTACCGCGCCAACTCGGTCCCGTCATAAGCTGAGATGGCTATGAGCACCGCTTGCCTGCTTTCGTTAAGATCCGTCCGCCCATTGCCTGCGTCGATGCGGGGCCCGGCGATGAACAGCACCTTGTCCGCCAGAACCATCGTCCTGACATGAATCTTCAAAGGCTTTGTCCACTGTGATTTCCCATCGTCCCGCTTTACGGCAAACAGACGGTACGCTCCATCCTGCAGCTGGTTCGACCAGTGAACCTGCCGGCGTCCGTATCCGTAAATCATCGAATCGTTAAAAACAAGCAGCCTGCCGAAGATAAGATTTCTGTCGCGACCGCTGCAACCGGTTGAGATGGAACAGCGTTTACCGAATATCCAATAGGAACGGTGAGCCCACGAGTCATCCAAAAAATCGGTCAGCGTGAACAAGTGCGACTTTCCCTCCGGCAGCACGGCGCCGGTTTTATCGAAAACCATGTCCCGTAAATAGATGCAGCTTTCATCACCCGTCAGAATATCCGCACGGGCACCCGGCATGGCTGACGGGGCGAATTGCGGAGGCTGTTTTCCGGTTTCAGGGTCGGGGCTGTAAATCGGCGTTCTCGATAACATCCTGCCCGTCTCGGCTTCGAGCCGACAGAGGTCGATACCGCCATCCAGATAAGACGACCTGCCCGCTGTAGAATACACCACCCCTTCCCGAACCAGCACGCTTCCGTGTACGGGCGATGCAGATTCGAGCTGGCCGCAGGCCGCGATGTGCCGCGGATCGCGAGCTGTTCGCAATCGCCAGGCCAGTTTGCCATCAGACGCCCGCAAGTTGTACACATATCCGTCGCGAGAGCCGAAGATTGCACTGCCCCGATATAGGGTTGGCGGCGAATCCACGCGAGCGCCGGCCGTGAAGTGCCATATCGACCGACCCGAATCAGCGTCAATCGCACAAACCTCATGCTCATCCACAGAAGCCACGAACACCTTGCCCCCGTCAACAGTAGGAGCGGTAAGCTTGCGGCTGACTTCCACCTTCCATCTGCGGCGCAGCACTGCAGGTACCGTGGTCGGCGAAGAGCCGCTTCGTTGGGCATCGAAGCGATAAGTAGGCCAGTCCGAATTATTGTTGATAGACGATTGACGATTGAGGGCCTGGCTATAAGCGGGGCCGCGCTCAACACGGCCTTCTTCGGTTTTACCAACTGTAAATCCTGAATCTCTTGACGGCGCGAGGGCATGGAAGCCGGACAGCTTGACCCCAACATAACATGCACAGGGATGAGGCGGAGTGTAGAGCAATCCGTTGCATGGCATAACGCCATACTTGCAGACACCTCTCGCCCAGCTATTCCACAAAACATCGCCCGACTTTAAATCGATGAACTCGGTGCCTCTCCTGCCTCCGAGTATATAGCGGTCGGTGGCCTTGTTAGAGTAGCATCGATGATGGTGCCCCGGGTTCTCGGGTTCGACGTGCATCAACATTTCGCCTGTAGCTAAATCCCGCTGTGTAGCAAAATACGGGCCCCACGAAGGTCCCCTCTTCGTCGGAAACGGCTTGAAGCCGCCCACCCAGAGCGACCCGCCGGCAACGAACACGTCCCTGATTCCAGTGAGTGAGGCTGCCTTGGCCCAACGAGTCTTTCCGGTATGTGCCGACAGAGCCGTTACAGTCCTGCCATCGGCACAAAAGACACTGTCATTACTAACCATGCGCATAGGAGCAGAGGATACGGACCACAGCTCTCGTCCGGTCCCAAGTTCGAGACAGACAACGTCCCTCCTGTTTTGATAGAACACGCGGTCACCATCAGCGCACAAACTAAGCGTCCTCAGCCCGGAAACGTTCGCACCATCCTTCCTCCAGAGCAAGCTACCGGTATTGGCATCGAGAGCAAGAACCGATTTCTCACCTTTAGCTTCGGTCGCACGGAGGCGCTTGACAAGCGGTTCGGCGGTCTCTCTCTTATCCAGAGGGGACTTCTTATCAACAAGCTGTACCCATTTCGCCAGCTCGTTGGTTCGCTCATCGGTAACGCTGCGAACGGCAAGAAGTAATGTCCCCTTGTGGAGAACGATTTCCTCGGTACCAAGAGTGTTCTCATAAACTTTTAGAATCTCTCCCGTGGCCGCATCCACAGCAGTCAGCGGCGCGTGAAGGCCAAGGGTAACATAGACCCGGTCCCCAACAGCCACCAGCTTTCTCTGAAGCTGACGGGGCGTTTGTCCCCAGTTAACGATATGAGGAAACCACGTGCCGATCGGTTTTTTCCAGAGCTGGATTCCGTTGAAAGCATCACGAGCTTCGAGATACCATTGCGGAGTCTGTCGGATGGATGCAACGGAAGCCTCGTCCGCGATATAGAATATCCGTCCATTTGTCGAGACCAAGGCATAGATGCTCGGAATATGTTCGTGACTCCGAGTATGTCGCGGCTCGGCAATCCACTGGGCGTGGCGAGGCGGCCCGACCACCTCGTCGTGGGCCACCGGATTTCCGCTTGCGTCATGGAGATAGTGTGTCCATTCATCAATGTTTTCGGGCCGCGGCTTGATGGTCTTTCTCCAGCGGCCGTCTTTCTTTTCGTATAACGTGCCGCCGGGCGCCAGCACGCGCATAAGCTCTGCCTCCGGGACGTCACCGGCATCTTCAGCCACAACGAGGTTCACAAGGTTGTCCGCATAAGGCAGCCGCTTTCCATCGAAGACGTCAACCGATACCGGCCCGTAAACTCCCAGCTTCCTGATGTGCTCTCTTGCCGTCCGCACTGCCTGAGCGTCGGTGTCCAGCCCGTGGACAAGGAAGCTGTCACCTGCATGTAACGTCGCCGTGAGCCTTCCATCTCCACAACCAACGTGAACGATTAAACCGCCTTTGATGTTAGCGGCGTCAAGAATCCGCCCGGCCTGCTGCTCAGAAACTATCGGCTGAGCCATGACAACTGAGACCCCGCACAACACACATAAAAGAAATACAGGTTTCGTAAAGAACCAGTACTTTGCATTCATAGCCGCTTCTCCTTTGTAATTGCAATATTCCATTAACAATTTCAATAGCATTGTATAATATACACTAATTTGGGACAACCGGCCCTGAATAATTACAGTAATTCTTTTCGAAACACAAAGCTCAATTTAACAGTTTTTCATCAGTAGGCGTCCTGTTTGAGTATCCCCTTAACCTACTAAACATTAGAACAAAAACGATTGCCTGTAATAAGACCGAACCAATTGCAATAATTCATCTCTAACGTTATAATCCAGTGAACATTATCTCTCGTAAAGAAAGGCTTTCGACGTGATTGTATATAGTTCTCAGAATACCTGTAGATTAATTTGGTTGCTTGCTGCGATTTGCTTAATACCGGCCGCCATCTCTCCCGGTGGACAAACGGCTGGCGAAAGAGGATTGGCGGCCAAATATACCGGCGACGAGGGGATTGAAAAAGATCCGAACGTCATACTCTTTACGGATTTTGAGTCCGACCAGTGGCACAAGTACTTCTCAGGCGGAAAACGAAAGACCGTCCGTGTGGTAAACGAGGACAAGGAGCGGAGCTTTGAGCCCCTGCAGAAAAAGGCGCTGCAAATCGAAGTACGCAAGGGTGACCACTACGGCGCAAGTATCGAATACAATTTCAAGAACAGGATGGGCAGCGAGCCGGAAGAGATATACTTTCGGTACTATCTTCGTTTCGGCAGCGATTGGAATCCCAGAAGGGGCGGTAAGCTGCCCGGTATAAGCGGCACGTACAATCGGGGCGGCTGGGGCGGCAGGCCAAGCAATGGCCGAAACGGATGGTCGGCACGAGGCCAGTTCCAGGGGCAAAAAGAAGGAAAGACGCCAACAGGTTTCTATTGCTATCATGCTGATATGCGGGGCAGATACGGCAATGCATGGATTTGGCGGAAGGATAAACTGGGCTATCTTGAGAACAATCGATGGTACTGTATCGAACAGTACGTTAGAATGAACACGCCGGGGAAAAACGACGGTATCCTTCGCGGCTGGGTCGATGGAAGGCCCGCATTCGAGAAAAGTGATGTACGAATGCGCGATGTGCCTGACCTGAAGATAGAGCGTATCTGGATAAATATTTACCACGGTGGTACCTGGACCGCAGACACTGACGACCATCTGTTTATCGATAATGTTGTTATAGCAAAGAGGTACATCGGCCCAATGTTACTTTTGGAAAACCTCAAGTAGCCGGCGTTCTTTCAAAACAAAGCTCCTCTTCCACTTTGAAAGGCACATATCATGGATGTCAAACTAAAAGAAAAGTTTTTAAGGCTCTGGGAGAAATATTTCAACGGAACGGAGCTTCCGATAGTTTTCTACTACACTAATGAACCCACAGGAGTGGAAATCGTAAAGCCCTCCCAGGGACATCGTTGTATGATGACCGACCTTTTAAAGGTAAGGTCTGGAGAGTCTATTTTTTTCGGGGCCGGCTCATTTGGCTGTTTCGGCGGTAAGAGATACCTGGGATTTGGCCGGGAAGTTATGCCTAATTTCGAATATTTTCTTTCTTACGGCATTCCAGAAAAGCTCGAAGGCGAACGTTATAAGAAAACACCTGAGCTGGTTAAGGAGATTATGAAAAAAGCGCCAAAGTTCGATGCGCCGGGCAGATTCATTGTCTTCAAAAGATGGGATATGCTCGAAAAGAAGGATGAGCCTGATGTGGTTATCTTTTTTGCCCGCCCGGATGTGCTTTCCGGCCTATTTACTCTGGCCAACTATGATGCCGGTGAGCTGAACGTT
Source organism: uncultured Pirellulales bacterium (assembly GCA_964653075.1). GTDB lineage: Bacteria > Planctomycetota > Phycisphaerae > Sedimentisphaerales > Anaerobacaceae > NIOZ-UU13. The sequence goes on along the minus strand of CAZZAX010000094.1, from coordinate 11,593 downwards.
GTTTTCTCACCGTTTTCCGCCGGGTGTGGCTCTATTGTCCAATATCCATATCTTGAAAAAGAATCCGATTATCCGAAAGCCGTTATAGGTATGTTCGATGTTTCAGCACGCCCGTTTGTACCTGAGAATGTCCTGAGCTTTTCTGCACTGATGAACAAATTTTCAGTAATGATCGAAAACATGGAAGAGAGCTTTCTGATAACAGGGTCCTGGGGCAAAATCCAGAAGAGGATAAAGAAGAAAGCAGAAGAATAGTTTCTTGTATGTCCGGCTGTTTGCAGAGAACTTTATCGAAAATAAGCAGTTCCCCATCAACACCCTTAACATTCGAACTTGCCGGGCAATGGAAGAAATCAGAACGATTTATAAAGACCTGGACAGGCCTGAAAATGTAATCCTGGACGTCCATGGAGGTGGACACGTCATAGACTTACCGGGATTGATATATTTCTTTGAAAAGCACCTATATCAAAACCGATGGAAACAGGCAGAAAATCCCGGATTGTGAACTTTCTCAAGACAATCCGCTGGATAAACCCAGAAAAATACAATAAGCCGGCACTCAATCCGCCGTTCAGATCCACAGCTATGATTGGTCTATAGGTGCTCCATAAAATGCTTGCACCTTAAAAGACAACTTGATACTTTATTGAACACAGGGCTATAGGAAATCACTGAATAGGTGGAAACAGGAAATTTATGATACGAGATCAAAAAGGTGATATTATGTTGAACGCAAAAGATTCTAACAGTTCGGAAAATCAGTCAAACAATAACAACACAAACAACACCAAAGCCGGCATTTTGCCGCCGGGACATAATTGTCTGACGCGTCGCAGTGCAATCAAAGCTGTTCTTGCTTCTGCCGGCGCTGCAGCTTTTTCGAGCAAAGCCATTGCAAAGAAGACCAAACGAAAGCCCGATCCACGAAAGGGTTCGCCCAAACGTTACGCTATGAAGAAATCCATCAATCAGTGGGCCTTTCCATATCCACAGCAAATGAATTTGAAGGAGTGCCTGCAATTGGCCAAAGACGCCGGATTTGACGCCATCGAATTGAACTACGATCTGGAAAACGACCTTTCACCAAAATCTGGAAAGAAAGACTATCAGGCAATTAGACGATTAGCCGACAAGATAGGCATCCGGATTAGCGGGCTTTGCTCCTTTCTTTTTTGGCCTTATCCCTTGACCAGCAACGACCCGGCCAAACGCAGGAAAGGTCTCGAATTAGCCGGAAAAATCGCACAAGCTGCCCACGACCTCGGCGTTCAAAACGTATTGCTCGTGCCCGGCGCCGTTCATATTCCCTGGCGGGACGATTACGAGCCGGTACCCAATGACGTCTGTGACAGCCGCGCAAGAGAAGCCGTCAAAAAACTCATACCCCAGGCCGAAAAGCTAAATGTTTTCCTCAACATCGAGAACATTTTCTTCAGTGGCTATCTGATGACTCCCATGGAAATGAACGATTTTGTTGACTCGTTCCAGAGTGAGCATGTGAAGATTCATTTCGACACCGGAAATATCTCCATTTTTCAGCATCCTGAGCACTGGATACCGATAATGGGTAAACGTATTCAGAATACCCATTTCAAGGAATTTTCAAAGAAGAGCACTGATTATTCACTGGAAACGTTTCGTCCGCTTTTGGACGGCACTACTAATTGGCCCGCTGTAACGGAGGAATTAGAAAAAGTCGGATATCGAGGATATGTCACCTTTGAGTATTTTCATCCCTATCCACATTATCCGGAGGCCCTGATTTACCAGACATCAGACTCCCTGGACCGCATACTTGGGCGCATTTCTTAGCAAATACCCGCTGAGTTTATTTGCTCAGTAGTCCTTATATTTTCTCATCCACTCCGGCCAGTCGCTCGACTCAACGTTGCCGGCAATGGTCCAGGGACCATGGATATCGAAATTGTGATGCCAATTCAACGTCCACAATTCCTTTAGCCCTATTTTCCTGATTGACCAATCCAGGAAGGCACCGTTGACAGCCCCACTGTGCCGGTTCAGACAGACCCGCCGCATTTCGTTACTACCGGCAAGGTTTTCCGTAGCGCCGTCATATAGCGGTGGTTGATCGTTATGAAACGGCCAGACATCGTACCAAAAACAATCCAGGAAAAGCGGTATCTTATCAGCAGGTTTATTATTTACATGCCTGTAGTAGTTGCTTGCATTGCTGCCCGTGGTTCGATTGCACAGCCACTCATTGAAACCATAGCTTCCGAAGGAGCCGTCCTGAAAAATTCCCCATGCCGCAAATGGATTTAGGCCCCCTTCGGATAAAGGTTTCGTCGCCATCGGGCAGGTACGCATGTCCAGGTCCTTGTACTCCGTCCGCATAACAACAGGCCATCTGCCCTCGCTCGTTTGGCTTTCCCCACCAAGACCCTGGTGAAAAAAGCCGTCCCTGTCCGTTGTGAACATCGACCAGATAAGTGTCCACTGGTGCAGACTCGCCTGGCAGGTTATCGTCCGCGCCTGTTTCTTAACACGCTGCAGCGCCGGCATCAATATCGCCAGCAGCAGCGCGATAATAGCAATCACTACTAAAAGCTCTATTAAAGTAAATCCGTTTCGTCCGCGCATGGCGTCAATTCCTCCTTTCAGAGAGATAATCTGTTTTCGTGATATGCTCTCTGGCTATAATTATAGCATACCTGTATGGTATTATGCAATCCTGGAAATCGTTTCAAATGTAATCTCCGGAAATAACACTCTGATCGCAATGATTGACAGCACCCAATAAATATTTCAATTGTCGGACTTCTATTACAGATTCTTGTGACATTCAGGGAATAAAGCATCAATCATGTGCATGATGAGCGATACAGTAAAAGCTTCCTGGTCCGGCCCAATCCACGACATCACGCCTCGTTCATATCCATAGCCGCCTTTCTCATCTTTGTCGTAGTAGTACTTGTCCGGCGAGATATATCCGACATAATCTCCGTTGAAGCTCAGCACCCAGAGATCACCAACACGATTTTGCGTCCTGGACTTCAGGTCTATGCTGATTTCTCCGCAATAGTCGGCCGGCGTGCCCACTAACACTATATCTCCAATCCGCACGGCATGCATCCAGCCGTCGGTATCAATGCCGAGCATCGGAAACAAGAATTTCGATACACGCCAGTTTTTACTTAGACGCAGTTGAAACGGCGGCATTTGAACAGGAAATCCGATGGATGCGATATCCACCTTGTCTTTGAACGGTTCGGAATCTGAAACCGCTTCCAGAACTTTGTCCGCCAGCGCTTCACCCATCGCACGGCAGCGTTCGAAAGGATTATCTCCCTCTGGGGGTCTGGGACTCATACTGCCAACAGCTCCGCCGAGATAAATCGCCTCTGCGCCCGTTCGCTCCGTTATGCGGCGTATAAGGAAGCCCGGATATTCACCAGTGAACTGCATGTTGTCTGCGCCGAGAACAGTCGGATGTGCAGAGTAACTTACCACGAAACAGCGGTCTCCGTCTTTTTGTTCGACAAGCATATAGCTTAGTTCGCCGTCAACCGGGCCGTCTCTGCGTGTGCGATTTCTAATATACTCAGGAGCTTGAAGCCCGCCATGTGTCACTCTGGCCGGCTCAAGCGACCGGTAGGCATCGACTATTGCTTCTGTGAAGGCCCCTGCCAAAAAAACCGGGATGTTCGGGTCGTATGGACCGTTGAAGGCCTTTGAAGCAAATCCAGGGGCAAATCCGCCGGGACCGGAATGATTGTGGCTGGCGTTAAAGAGAATTTCATTTGCCGAAAGCGGAGTCTGCTTTGAGACACGTGCCCGAACCAGCTCGGCTACATTCTCGGGAATAATCAGCATATCCGCACCGACAATAACGGCCGCGTCCGTACCGTCGCTGACCGCCAGTGCCTTGACAAAAATTTCATCGTGTACGCCGGTTGATGGTTTGCCTTTGCGGGCCCCAAATCCTGCCATGGGAGTACCTTTTGGTGGTGTGATAAGACACGAGCCCCAGCCCCCTTCGAACCGGCTGACGCTGGAACCTTGGGACAGACGCTCTCTATTTCCCTCAATTGCTGCAAGGGCCTTCTTGTAGTAAGACTTATCTTCAAAGCCGCTTTTATAAGTCGGCCAGGGTCCCACAAGAATTACAAAACATCCGACGATGACAACCAAAAGAGCCGCCAGGAGAAGCAGGATTTTGTATCTGCGCTTCATAAAAACACCCTGTATATACAATAGTCTCACACAGCATATAAGAAATTCCGGAAATTGGCCAGAAATCAATTAATCCTTATGCAGCTTGCAAAAAGAAAAAAATGGAGGCGGTGTTCATCACGCTACATATCAATGGCGATCCGTTGAAATATTTTCTTTCCTTTATGGGTCAGATTGTGCTTAACGAACAAATGACGGTGTTCAAACAGCTCGGCAATCCTTGCGCTGGGAACTGCGATAAAAGTCGGCACGGCAAGAGCTTGGGGCCGGCCGGATGGAAAAAGCTGGTCCCGGGCTCTGCGCGAACTAAAAGCAGCCGTAGAGTGGGTATAGCTGTTGAGGCTTTGAAATTGGGTTTGTTTTGGGTTTGAATTGGGTTTGTTTTTTTGCCCGGTGAGCGGGGTAATTTTTCGTAATTCATTGTTATAGCATTATTTAAGTTCATTTTGGTCTTTGAAGCAATTGGGTTTGTATTGGGTTTGAATTGGGTTTGATTGGGTTTGTTTTTTCGCCCCGCCAAGCGGGCAAAATTTCGTATTTACTTGTATGAAAAGAACTTACGCCAATTTTAATGCTTTTAAAATTGGCTTTGTTTTGTATAAAAGCAGCAGCAATTTTCGTAATTTTTTCATTGAATAAATTGCCTTTTTTATTATTTAACTGCATATCTGACATTTCATATCTCATATTTCAGATCTCAAATTCAAATCCTTCGTCTTCGCTCAGGATGAAGAATTGTATTAAGTTTTTTAGGAGGAGAAAAAAACGGTCCCTCTATAATTAGACGTACCTGCACGTTTGATACGAAAATTTGTGGATATTATGATGAGTGGATCAGTCTAAGTGTTTATGAGGAAAAGAATTAAAAATTTTTTAGAAAAATTGAAATTTGTTGAAAACTACCAGCGTTTTTTGCGCGCAACAAGCAAAGAAGTAATGGCCACAGGGGGCACAGAGAACTTGGCGCGGCCTCGGGCTTCGCCCTTGGCCGCAACCAAAAGATTGAAGGTCGGCTCCTACAGATCCGGCGAATGTTTTTCGCCTTCGCCTTTCTTTTCACCGCCTCAGCTTTTTCGTGAAGGCGGCGAAAAGCGGACTACGGCGAAAAACAAAAGGCCGAAAGTTCCTTTTTGAAAAAAGTATCATAAAATATTACAAATAAATAGGTTACAATTGACTATTTAAAAAAACATGCATAAAAAACAAGAAGTTGACGGATTGTAGTACAGAGGTATTTCTTTATTTATGTTGGAAATCATGTATTTGGGGATTGTTTTTGAGCGTTTTTTGTCAATTTTTGCTGCTTTTTGTCAGAAGTTTGTAGCATTTCTACCTGAGGCCAGCATGAGCACCAAACAATCACGCAGGCACGAAGTGATAAAAAATTAGCGCGAACCGATGGTAGAAATGCGGTGTCGAGACGAACCAAAGGCAGCCCCCGACAGAAAGGCAAGTGAGCATACATCGGGGATAAACTTTTCAAATGATTATACCTATGGCACAGGTTGATTATTGATGATTAATTAATGCAAATAGAGGGGAAAATGTGGTTGATTTTGTTGATTTTTGGTGGTAGCCTTGGTTTTTCAAAAGGCGTGAAAAAATTTAGAATGGAGAATGGAGAATTTAGAAAAAAGGGGTGAAGGGGGAATAGACGTTAGTAATTGGCGAGAAGTTTTGAGATAATTTAGGGAATGGCGGTTTTGGGTATTGTGGGAAGAGATTCGTTGACAGAGGGGGAGTAACAACTGATAATAGCTGAATCGAAAGTTATTAGGGATATATCAAAAGGAGTTGCTAAAGGATGGCAACACTGAATTTCAAGGGCAAGGCGTTTGTTCAGAATCATCATCTGCTGGTCAAGTATCATCAATTAGTGCCGCGAAAGAAAAAATCCCTTACAGACAAGGTCAGCTTACATGATAACCTGATTATACACGGGGACAATCTAAAGGCCCTTAAAGCACTTCTACCGACATACGCAGGAAAAATCAAGTGTATCTATATCGACCCTCCTTATAACACAGGAAATGAAAAGTGGGCCTATAACGACAATGTTAATTCTCCAATGATGCAGGAATGGCTCGATAAAGTCGTAGATAAAGAGGACTTAACTCGCCACGATAAATGGCTGTGCATGATGACGCCGCGTTTGAAACTCTTGAAAGAACTTTTAAGTTCAGATGGAATCATTGCAATCACAATAGATGACAATGAAGTTTTCAACCTAGGGATTCTAATGGATGAGATATTCGGTGAAGAAAGGAAGTTGGCGTGTGCTCCTTGGCTAGCCGAGCCAAGTGGGGGCAAGGAAAAAACAGGGCTACGGGGTGGTCATGAGTATGTTTTGATCTATCATAACGGTGATAGTTCCTCAATCACACAGGAAGAACGGTCAACTGGGGCATTAAATCTGAAAGACGAGTTTGGTCCATATCGTAAGGGTCGTGAGTTGCGCAAATGGGGTGGCACTTCTCTCAGGTCTGATCGCCCGGGGCAATGGTACCCTTTGACGGCTCCCGATGGAACCCAAGTATTCCCAATTCGTAACGATGGCAAGGAGGGCCATTGGCGGTGGGGAAAACGGAATGCGAAAATGATCCAAATTCTAAAGAACCGCAACTTAGTTCATTGGGAAAAGAGACCTTATGATAATAGTATGACATATGAAGGACAACGAGAAAGATGGGTGCCATATGAAAAAATCAGAGATAGGAAAAGATCAGTCGGATGGGGTACTTGGTTAGATTCTTGTGGTTTTAATGCTGACGGTACAAGAGAATTGAAGGAAATATTCGGAAGAAAGATTTTTGATACTCCAAAGCCAACATCGTTGATTCAATGGATAGTATCTTTACATTGTGACGAAAATGCCATTGTCTTAGATTCTTTTCCCGGTTCCGGTACCACCGGCCATGCTGTTCTGGCTCTGAACGAAGAAGATGGGGGAAACCGACAATTCGTACTTGTCGAATGTGAGGATTATGCAGATGAGATTACCGCTGAGCGTGTACGTCGTGTTATTAAGGGAGTGCCGGGCGCTAAGGATGAGAACTTAAAGAATGGATTAGGAGGAAGCTTTAGTTATTTTGAGTTAGGCGGGCCGATAGAGATGGAAAGTATTTTAAGCGGTGATAATCTGCCATCATATAAAGAGCTTGCAAGATACGTATTTTATACGGCAACAGGAGATGAATTTGACGAAAGCGTTTTGGATGAAAAGAAGAATTTCGTAGGAGAAAGCAAAAATTATCTGGTTTATCTTTTTTATAAGCCGGACCTGGAATATCTAAAGAAAACGGCACTAACATTGGACAGAGCAAAGGCTCTTGGGCCTTACGAAAATAAAAGACGTCTTGTTTTTGCGCCTACGAAATATCTGGATCAGAGGCATCTTGACGAATTACGAATTGATTTTGCGCAATTGCCGTTCGAGATATATCAGTTGGTAAAATGAACACGATGGATCCCCTCCTAAGTTGGAATGGCGAATAATATGGAGCCGAAGGAATATCAACAGAAGGCTTTAGGGCAAGTTAAGCGGTATCTGGATAACCTGTATGCAGCGCGGGACCAGTATGAGCAAATGGTCGCACAGGGCCAGGGAAGCTTTGTTCGCGATTATCCTTCAGTTGCGTGGGAGCAGTGTGATATTCGCAGGGCATATCACGGTAAGAGGGATGGACTTGGCCGGCCTTTGCCGAGTTTTTGTCTGAAAGTCCCAACGGGGGGTGGTAAGACTTTTTTGGCCGTAAAGGCAATCGACCTTATTAATACAAGCTATCTAAAAAGACAAACTGGTCTTGTGCTATGGATAGTTCCTACGACACAGATATACAGACAGACGATAAAGAGCCTGAGAAACAGGGACCATCCTTATAGACAGCATTTGGATATTGCAAGCGGCGGGCGGACGGTAATTCTGGAAAAGACGGACCGATTTACACCCCTCGATGTGGAACAGAATCTTGTTGTGATCATGTTGATGCTTCAATCAGGCTCACGAAAGATTAAGGATGTATTGCGCATGTTCAAAGATAACGGGGGTTTTCAGGATTTCTTCCCTGACGAGGATGACGTTGAGAGCAACATGCGGCTATTGGAGAGGATACCTAATCTCGATACGTTCGAAAGTGGAGGCGGATTTTGGGGAAGGCAAATAAAAACGTCTTTGGGCAATACGTTGCGTTTGCTGAATCCGGTTATAATACTCGACGAGGGCCATAAAGCATACAGTGAAACGGCACAGGGAACACTGAGGGGATTTAATCCCTGTATAATTGTCGAACTTTCAGCCACACCAGCAAAAGGCAGTAACATCTTGGTAGATATAACAGGGATAGAACTCAACCGTGAAGAAATGATTAAGTTTGACCTGCATATCTTCAATAAGGCCAGTCCGGACTGGCAAGATACGCTATTGGATAGCCACAATCATTTAGAGATGTTGAAAGAAAAAGTGCGTGCATACAAGGCCCAAACAGGAAATTATATTAGGCCGATTTGTCTTATCCAGGTAGAGAGAACCGGCAAGGGACAAAGGGGAAAAGGGCTTATTCATGCTGAGGATGTGAGAGAGCATCTTATAAAGGTTTTGGGGATCGCACCGGAGAAAATTGCGATAAAGACAAGTGAAAAGGACGAGCTAAAAGAAGTGGACGATATCGGAGGACTGATGTCGAGAAATTGTCAAGTCAGGTATATTATAACAAAACAGGCGCTGCAGGAGGGGTGGGACTGCGCGTTTGCTTATGTGCTAAGTATTTTGACAAAGCCGGGCTCAAAGACCGCGTTAACACAGCTTGTGGGGCGGATATTGCGCCAGCCGTTTGCAAAGAAAACGGGAATGAAGGAATTAGACGAGAGCTATGTATTCTGTTTTCAGCAACAAGGAGCGGAACTACTCGAAGAGATAAGACGAGGATTCAGTAGAGAAGGATTGGGTAATCTTATGGGCCGGGTCTCAGTAGAGGATGAGGCTGAGGGCTTGGAAGAGGAAGAAAGGTTATGTCAGGTAAGGGATAAGTTCAAAAAAGCGGTAGGTCAAGTTATCTTACCTGTGTTTGTTATGCGGGATGGGAGCAGTTGGCGCAAAGTGAATTATGAGATGGACATAGCAAGCCGGATTCCGTGGGGACAGACAGACTTGGGTGATATGTCATCATTGGCACTTTCTCTGATCGAGGAAAAGGATTTAGAGCAGGTAGCCGGGATATCAGAAGATACAAGTCAAGTTATAGAACTAAAAAAGGCAATAACCCTGAGGAAGGGAAGCTTGAAACTTGATTCTGTGTTTATGGCACGACACCTGCTGGATATAGTGCCAAATCCGTGGGTAGCACACGAATTCGGGAAACACGTGATGGATGGTTTGTTAGGAAAATATGAAAAGAAGGTAGTTGTGAATAATTTCGTCTTCATTATCGAGGAATTACGAAAGCATTTGTTTAAGGAAAAAGACAGACTCGCCAAGCATGTTTTCAGGGAGATGATATCGAAAGACAAAATGCGTTTTTTGGTTGTTGCGAATGATTTTGGATATAAACTGCCAGAGAAAAAACGTGCGAGGTCCGCACGGAAGCTAACCAAGAAAAGCGGAGATCAGTTAGAGCAAAGCTTGTTTGATTACGTTCCTGATGAAGATTTTAACGAGACTGAGAAAAAGGTGGCGTGGTATCTTGAGGAACAGGAAAGATTGTTTTTCTGGTATAGGAATGTTCCGAAAGAAGATTACGGCGTTCAGGGGTGGCGGAAATATAGAATTTACGCCGATTTTATTTTTACTGTGATGGATAATGCTGAGAACGAATTCGATAGAGTTTTTGTTGTTGAAACCAAAGGTTTACACCTTAAAGGAAGTGAAGATACCGAATATAAGAGATCGGTATTTGATTTGTGCAATGATTTAGCAAAAGAAACAACAACGAATCAACTTGGGATGGAGATGGAAAGCCAGAATGTTTCATACCATGTCGTGGATGAAGATGAATGGCAGCAAAGGTTTAATGAACTCTTATATGTATAAAGGATAAACACAAGAGCATAAGGTTGCATTCAAATGGCAGCTGGCGGATAGGATGGGAAAGGAGTTGTAACAATGTCTGAGGAGATAAGAGAGAAGTTAGAATTTAGAAGTAAGAATTGAGAATGTAGAAATACGGGAAAAACCATCCCCAAGCTTCGCACCTTTGGCACAAGCTCAGGATGAAGAGGGTATATAGCATTTCTGCCGGAGGCCAGCTTTCAAATGATTAATGATAATTGATGATTGATTATTGGGATTGAGAAACAAATTCCAAGTTTCAGATTTCAGATTGGATGGTTGTAAGTGCTGCCGGAGGCCAGCATGAGCATCATACATTCACGCAGACGCGAAGTCCCCGGCCCCCGGCAGAAAAGCAAGAGGGCTCACACCGAGGGTAAACTAAGAAAGGATACGCCGGGGATAAACTCAGAATTTAGAATTTGGAATTGAGAATTTTAAAAGATTGAATCCGCTTAATAAATTAAGGGGTTAAATATCAGGAGCCGCATGGGCTGAAGCCCATCCTACCCCTGCCACCGGGCGATTTGTATGGGAGGCTTGCAGACGGAGAGATTCAGGGGGATTTGGGAGAAACTTAATAAAAGATTAAGAGAGAGCAAGATATAGAGTGGAGGAGGCCCCTTAATCCCCTCCATAAAAGGAGGGGGATTTTGGTAAATAATGTGGTTGATTTTGTTGATTAATGGTGGTAGTTTTAGTTTTTGAGAGGCCGGACACGATGAGATGGAGGAAGGACGATGGACGAGGGGGGAAGGGCGAGAGACGTAGGAGGAGGGAGGAAGGACGATGGACGAGATAACAAAACCAAAGATAAGAGAAATTATTGATGATTTCGCACAAGTGCACAGGAAATCGTAGAAAAACGGTCATGGAAAAAATAGCTAATATTCCTAAATATCGAGGTGAACCAAAATTTACAAATATGAACGTAGTAATTCTTCCCGGAAAAGATGATATGGGGGGGCCACCTACATATTTAGAAATCGAGCAGATTGAGAATCGATACCAATTACAGGGCGAGGCCGAAGCCGTTAAACTGTTTAACGAGGCAGCGAACACCTGCTTCATCGGTAACGCACAACTACTAAGAAAGCTCGAGACCCTGGAGAAATCCCTGATGAATAATGCCAAGATCGTCATTCCTTCAGGAACTGAGCTCGTTAATGTTATTGGAGAGATGTCGGGTGTTATGCCGCTGACAAAATAAACCTATGCGATTATATCTGATCAATCCGTCCAATCCGCTTGTGAGTATCGTCAAGGTCAAGGAGAGCCGCTGGAACCGTTACCGCGTTTGGAAACCGCTCAGCCTTATGGTTCTCGCGGGCCTGACCCCGCCGGAGTGGGAAA
>CAZZAX010000093.1:0-23833 GCA_964653075.1 uncultured Pirellulales bacterium | reverse complement strand
TGCCAGTCTGACGAAAGTCAAAAACAAACCCAATCAAACCCAATACAAACCCAATTCAAAGCCAATTGCTTCAAAGGGCAAAATTGATGCAAAGTGTGTATTTACAAGGGATTATGATGATTTCATGCTCTATAAGGGCCAAAAAACAAAGCCAATTCAAACCCAAAACAAACCCAACTGGAGCGAGCCGAAAGTCCTGAGCATGGTCGAAGGAATCAAACCCAATTTCAAAGGCAAAAGTTATTGCAGAGCTTCTCATCAGCCGTTATTGTTAAGAGTGAATTTATCCGATACCAGCATAAGGTTTTTTATAACGTAATGTTCAAAATTAAGGGAGTTGTGAAGTGAAAGTATTCCGGCCACCTGAAAATCCTATAATTAAACCAGAGGATGTGAAGCCCTCCAGAGGAGACTTTGAAGTTATCGGGGTCTTTAACGCCGGCGTAACTCGTTTTAAAGAAAAGGTTCTCCTGCTCCTTCGCGTAGCTGAAAGGCCTGTCAACCAGCATCCGAATATTGTACAAACCGCCATTTTCGATATTAATAAAGGTCAGCTTGTCATAAAAGAATTCTCGAAAGTTGACCCGGAAATTGATTTTTCAGACCCGAGGTTAATAATAACACCAAAGGGGACATATTTAACGTCAATTTCTCATTTAAGGCTGGCGCGAAGCAAAGACGGTATCAATTTTGAGATTGACAATATCCCTTCGATTGGACCTGAAAATGAATATGAAACCTTTGGTCTTGAAGACCCCAGAATCAGCCTTATTGACGGCAGATATTACATAAATTACGTTGGAGTCGGCCCTTTCGGAGTAACTACATGCCTGGCATCTACGAAGGATTTCCAAACTTTCGAGCGTCACGGGATTATCTTTAGCCCTGACAATAAGGACGTGGTTATTTTCCCTGAAAGAGTTGAAGGCAAATACTATGCCCTGCACAGGCCGGTTTCGACTTTATTTGGAAAACAGGAAATCTGGATTGCAGAATCACCGGACCTGTTTTGTTGGGGAAATCATCGTTATCTGATGGGGCCGCGAACAGGCTGCTGGGACGAAATAAAGATTGGCGCCAGCGCTGTGCCTTTCAGGATTGAGCAGGGCTGGCTGGAGGTTTATCACGGAGTAGATCGGAAAAACCGGTATTGTCTCGGTGCGGTATTGCTTGACAGTCAGGAACCCTGGAAAGTTATTTCAAGGACGAAAAGACCGATTTTTGAACCGGAAGCCGACTACGAAGTTTATGGTTTTTTCGGAAATGTGGTATTTAGCTGCGGCCTGCTCTGCGAGGATAGTACGCTCAAGATTTATTATGGTGCCGCCGATACCCTTATCTGCTATGCAGAGCTATCATTGGAAGAAACCATCGAAGCCCTGAGCTTATAGTTTGATTTTATACTAAGCAGATTAAAAAACGCCACTTTTGTACCCCAATTTATCGGAATCTCCTTATTCGATAAGCTCAAACAGGTTGATTAAAGGCTGCATCCACTTAGCACAATAAGGTTTTTTTCAAGCATTAGATATTTCAAGATGCTTTTCTGCCGATAAATAACAAGGTGGCCTAAAGCCCAAAATCACTAAAAAGAGGATAAGCTAATGATAACCAACAAGAATTTATTAGCTGCGGTAGCAGTTGTTGTATGCTGCATAACAGTAATCTGGTTTTCGACAACAACTCAGGGTGGCCCAAAAACTTATGAGATACGGCCCAGAATTTCCGTACCCGAGTACAAAACGGATACGGTCCGTGCTATAGATGCCTATGAGCGATTGATGGAACGGTATATGAACATGATGGAAAGAAGCTCGATAAGGATCGATAGAGACCTTAAAGAAGTTATAAAAAAATTAGATTCCATTAATGAGAAATTAACAGAGCTTTCGCTGCGAATCGCAAGAATAGAAAAGACGTTCGGTATTGAAGAATCTAAACCACCGGAGAATAAGAAGCCCCGACCTAAAGTCCCTGAAAACAAAGTACCCAAAGAGTCTTTTCCAATTTGGTAAAATTGATTTACAAGAAAGGAAATATCACATGCTTAAGGTTGAAGACATTATGACAAAAGACGTAATCAGTGTAGCAAAAGACACACCAATAGATGAGGCAATAGATATTATGAGAAAACACAATATTACAGGTATGCCTGTCATTGATGATGATATGACTTTACTCGGAGTAATCACAGAAAAGGATGTACTTAGGCTGTTCTACACTGATGAAGATGACAAAAATAAAACAGTCGGCTTCTATATGACACGACCTGCGGTTTCCTACAGGGGGGACGAAAGTTTAAGAAATGTCTGTGATTTCATGATGGTCAACTATTTCAGAAGAGTCCCGGTAGTATCGAAAAAAGGCAAGCTGATTGGGATCATAAGCAGACCAGACATAATTGACTATATTATCAAGCAAAGAATGCAGGATACCCAGGTGCATTCGAAAACATTATGAAAAGCTCTGCCACATAAACTGCTGCAGGCGAAAGATTAATGCTTTACTGCTAACAGCCGGCAATAATTATTCCGCCCTTTCAGCCCAATAAAGAACTAATATCTGCTCTTTTGTTTATCCGATACGTTGAAATTTCTTAAATTTTTTTCAGAGTATCAGATGGACAGAACTTCAGAGTAACAGGATTTTGGTCATGACTGGGAACGAACAACACGAAAACCTACGCCGTCGTCGCGGTCGTCTGGATTGAGGAAGGCGCGTCCCGAGCAACGCAGAACGCTCACGACGTTGAGCCAGGAGCCGCCACGCAAAGAACGGAAGGTTTCGTCCTCGTCATACCAGTTCTCCATCCACTCCCAGACATTTCCCGCCATGTCCATCATCCCATCCGGCGTAGCGCCTTGGGGGTAAATACCAACTGCGGTAGGATTCCCTACATTACCACGATAATTGGCAAGCGATGAATCCGGATCACTATTTCCCCAGGGATATCGCCGGCCTTCCGAACCACGTGCGGCCCATTCCCATTCGGCCTCGGTGGGCAGGCGACAGCTCGTCCATTTGGCATAGGCCGAGGCCTCGAACCAGCTCACACCAATGACAGGTCGGTTGCGATGGTCGAGCTGCTCCTCCCAATCCTCAGGAGCCGGGTACTTGCCAAAGCCGCCGGCGACCCACAGTGTTTTGTCCTCGTAGCCGCCAGTCTCGATGAACCGCAGGTATTCAGCAATCGTAACGGGATAACGACCAATCTGGTAAACGTTCAGCTTGACCTGGTGAACGGGAGATTCATCATCGAATGCTCCGGGATCGTAATTAGGCTTCGATGGATCGTCTTTCTGGGCGCCCATGAGGAACTGACCGGCAGGAATGCTGATCCAGTTCTTTTCCAGAGCGACCTCAGTAAAGCGGGGATCACCGGCTTGGCCCACGGTCTCGGCTGCCGCTATAATAGTCTTGATATTAAGCCCTCGTGTTCTTCGTGGATCGAAGATAGCCATTACCCGGTCAAGTAGATCCCGATAACGGGGATCAGCGGGCTGGTAAGGCAATGCGGACAGATCGCTCACCATCGCTCCAAGCAGGCCTACACATCGAGCCTGATCCGCCAACGCACTTCTCTGATCTACCGTTTCCAGGATTACAGAAATAAGACTGTCAACCTTCCGATGCCCCTGTTTGTGCAAAACACCTGCCAGTAACAATACAGTCTCACGCCATTCAGGAAGATACAAGTTGGGGTGAGCAGGTGGATTCAAAAGGATTTCCTTCTGATCCTGGTCAGATCGTGAAGCAATCGCGCGGGCAGCAAGAAATTCCTGGAAAGTCAGGTGCCAGAAGCGGATATCATCGCCGCGACCGACTATGATACCACTGTCCACTTCCTCCTCACCGAGGAAAGTCTCTGCTACTTGTATCTGCTTTCGCTCGGACTGCTCAGGTCCCTTGGGCCATTCGGTGGCTATCTTTTCGGCAGCCCAATGCCTGGGTACTTGGACCTGACGACCGTCCGGATGGTTCTGCATAACAAGAGCCAGTTCCTGCAACCGATTTACACAAATTTCAGCGGGGAGGCGACCGGCGCGTCTTTCACGGGAACGGGAGAGCCAGGTGATTATCGACTCATAAAGG
The DNA here is from genome assembly GCA_964653075.1 of uncultured Pirellulales bacterium. Classification (GTDB taxonomy): domain Bacteria; phylum Planctomycetota; class Phycisphaerae; order Sedimentisphaerales; family Anaerobacaceae; genus NIOZ-UU13. The sequence continues at coordinate 19,741 of CAZZAX010000093.1, read as the reverse complement.
TCGGCCCGTTGTTCAGGCAGGCGTTTTTCGTTCCAGTGGACCACAGCCAGTGCAGTGAGCATTACCGGATTGCGGGCCATTCGACGGATCTCGACCCGCAAACGAAGCGCCTTGAGCAGTTCAGCGAGGTGCTTTTGCGTCTGCCTTTCACTGCCGAGAAATAACTTCTGACACCACCGCGTCAGGAATCCCTCGACGGCCATATCCTCAAGCGGGTCAATCCAGACCTGTCTGAAATCGGGCAGGACAGTCTTACCCTCAAATGCCGGAGGGCGACTGGTAACTACGAAATGGCAGTTCCCAAAGTTCCGGGCGGCCTCGGTTACCAGCTCAGCGATGCACTCGCGCTGTTGTCTTGTCGGCGTCTCATCCAGCCCATCCAAGAGGACCACCGCAGGTCCTTCCGTAATAATCTGCTCTAAAAATTCCCGGTCGAGGCCTATCCCCTTGTCGGCACTTCTCATCGTCAGAAAGTGTATCAGCCAGGCCGGTGAGGTCTTGATGGGCGGCTCTGCCTGCCTCCGCCCGGAGCATCCCTCAATATGGTCCACGAGTTCGGATATACGAATAAACACTGGGAACGATGCTTTATCCAGGCCCAGCGTCTCTGCGGTTGTCGTAGCGTCGATACCCAGTCTGCTGTTGCACAAACCATAAGCGATCCGCCGTAGAAATGTAGTTTTGCCTGAGCCGGGATCTCCGAGGATGACCAGTTTACGTTTCTCCAGGGCATGATGCAGTTCAATCTGGTTCCTCTGCTGTGCATGGAGCTGAGCTTCTTTACCACCGAGCCGTGCGGCATCCGGTTCAACTGCAAGGGTCGTTTTCAAAGGTATATACAGGTCGTCTATGGGGAATCGATGGGCCTTGCCGCTCTCCACTTGCAGGCCCCGGATGTCGATATGGGAAGTTTCTTCGCGAAGCAAACGCAGGTACTCACCAGGATCGGATTTTCGTCGTTGCGGCTTCTCGTCAATGTTTTTGTCCCGGCACCACTTCAGCAGGGCTGACTCGATCTTGCCCCGCAAATCTTCGGGCGTAGTAAAGGTCACCCTTACCGCCCGATTATTGAGCCAGGCCTTGAACTCCTTGAGCCTGTTGACCCGCCACTGTATGTCCTCACTCAACTCCCCCGTCAGCCGGTTCTCCTGGGCAGCTCTGACAAGCTTATGTTCCTCACGAAGTTCCACAGGCCATTCTTGCTCCTCATCGACCAGAAATGCCAATATGTCCTTCTTGTTTTCAGCCTCTTCACACTCAAGCCAGGTGATACTCTTTCGCTTCTTTACATCTTTTTCATGCTGACCATCTGGCACCCATCCAAACCTGTATGCAACAATTACAACCAAGACGTCAGTCTCCGCCACCCTGGCCAGACACTCCTTCAGGGGCGGATTGTCTTTTGCTTCCCAGTACTCCTTCATCTCAGGATAGAAACTGGCCCCAAGTGCGGCATCGCGATGTCTCGTTTTCTCCAAATCTTCACAAGTTGACGAAATGAAAACTACGGGTTTGGCCACGCCTCAAATCTCCTTAATACGGATATCTCACTTCTTAAAGAATCAATCTTCACAGATGCATGCTCCTGCGACATGGAGTATAGATAACCAATCCTTGTGTGTCAACTGGATTTCATGGGCCTCATTTGAGGCGATTTTTCGGTTTTGTTTGTAAGCTGGTTTATAAGCTCTGTTTCCAGCTTGGGACAAGTTTTTATTCAGCAGGGATTTAACATTTTGAGGCAACGGACTAACAATCCGATGCCTGATTTCAAGCTACTGGGGTGTTCAAGTTGGCGGAAAAAATGTATCGATCATATAATCCTTTTGGGAGTATCAGAGCCACATAGAGAAAATCCTGAGCCGGTCTAACTTATGATAGACTTATGTGTGGAGTTTGTCTGCTGCTATTGAAGGACCAGGGGGCCTATACCGAATCAATCAGCATAGGCCCCGAATTTGTAAATCTGTAATATCAACTATGCAGTCCTAACCGCCGGTTTCGGCTTTAGGGTGCCAGTGGATACAAACGAATATCATCGAAGTACATCATACCCGAACCACCTGCAACTGGATTACTCCTGTTACCAAGGCCAAGAGTAATCGAATTGACATTGGCAAGGTTCACACCCTGGTCTGCGAATAACTGAAGGTCAATATCCCACTGGGTCCACACATCTAACTGTGCCGCATCAGGATTATCATTAGTGGCCACCGCGCTGTTATTTAGGACAACATACATAGTCTCGGAAGCGTTACCTGCATTGCCTACGTACCAAATAGTCAGGGTATTGACGCCTTTCTCAGTCCAGTCACGCGGGTCGGTTAACGTCAAAGTCGCCTCAGATTTCCCAACAGCGTTGTCGTATGCAAACGGCATCGACTGATTACCACTGTGAACGATAGTTTGCTCGGCAAAAGGAGGATTAGCATAACCAACGACAGAACCATTTGTTTCCGGGCTGTCGAATCCGTCTACCCAGGCAAGATATATCCTGTTGCTTCCGGGTTCATCTTCATTAAGGTTGTTGTAGCTCTCAAAATCATCCACAACAAGGAAATTGGCCGTCGTAAAATTCCAGACAGGACCTATCCACGGACTGTCGGTGTTGGCATTATTGACGTCATCAATACGCCAGTAGTAAGTAGTATCCCACTCGAGCTTTCCGGGATCATAGCTCTCAGAACCGAGGGTCCTGTCACCTTTGTACTCTGGCGAAGCGGTATCGGCATTGCGTACTGCAACTTTATCTGTACCGAAGTACACCTGATGTGAAGCAGCATGGTCTGACGACAACCAGCTAAGAACAGTTGTCTGCTTTACATCCACAGCGCCGTTAGAAGGTTTCGGACTCCCGACGGCGCCCTGGGTTGAAAAGCTCCAGACATCGCCTTTATATGTAGCGACAGAATCAAACTCGTCAACGCGCCAGTAATAAGTATTTCCCAATTCAAGTGGACCTGGTGTATATGTTGCAGGTCCCTGAGGAAGTCCATCGGAGGCATTGTTCACATCATCAAAATTATCACCGAAATATACGGTGTGCAGTTTCGCACCAAAACCTACCGTCCATTCAAGAACTACATCCGGGTCAACAGACTCGGCGCCATCAGCCGGGTCGGGATTGTAGGCAGTCTTTGGAGGAACCGTAAAGCTCCAGGTATCGCCCTGGCGTACAGTACCGTCGTCTTCAACCTCGTCAATCCGCCAGTAGTATGTAGTACCCGGAATAAGACCATCCGGATATGGAAATCCGGGAAAGCCGACAACGAGAAATATCGCGGGTTGGTTACCTATAAATGTGTCGCCTATGCCATCGTTCACATTATCATAATTTTCCCCAAAGTACACATCGTGCGAGGCCGCTGATTCCGCAGGTGACCAGCCGAGACTGGCCCATGTATCCTCATGGAAGGCACCGTCAGTCGGAATGGGATTGTAGGCTTTTCCCGTCCATCTGGCTGTCAACGTTGTCTTCCCGGGATTTCTGACATCATAGTCAAGACTGGGAAGACCTCCGCCACCGAAGAAAGTAATCTGTTCTGCTTCGATAAGGCCGTTGATTTGTTCGGTCAAATCTCCATCGAACACTAATGTACCGCCAGCGACATCTATCAGGCCGTTTGGATTTTCCATGTCAAGGCCACTGCTGCCAACATTAAAAGTACCGCCATTAAGGTATAATTGTCCCGCCTTTCCACTACCTGTCGGAATTATCAATTCTCCACAGGTGATTGTACCGCCGGTCATAATCCAGGTACCTGTACCGCCGTCCCATCCAAGCTCAAACTCTGCACCAACCGTTATGTTACCGCCACTCATATTAAATGTTCCGTGGCAATCGCGCCCATCACCCCACCAAATATAATCTCCTATCTCAAGGGTTCCGCCCGTCATCGTCATCGTGGGCTCACCAGCCACTTCACAAGACAGGCCGTTAATTTTCGCATAAATCCCATCCCGGATAATCGGACCATTTGGCGCTTTTGCGGCCGGTACATCGACAAAGACATTATCACCGGCCCCGGGAACCTTATTTGAATCCCAGTTGGCCGGATTGTCCCAGAGTTTATCACCGCCAGCATTCGTCCAACGAACGTCCGCAGCGTTACAGACAGTACCAAGAACTAAAACAACAAATACCAAATACGTCAATTTTCTACACATAATCAGTCCTCCTGTAAATAGAGTTAACATACAATTATAAATTCAAACTGGGCCACAAACTGAAACCTTCATTCTTTCCAAAAAACAGATTCAAGCATAACAGCGTGTGGCATTTTTTTCACAGATTACATTTTATCTATGTGTAATTATTTTAGATAATTCTACGACTTGAACCTGCCTCCATCATTAAAATACGAAAGCTGAACCTCTATTGAAATGAAAACATCATAACTGCCCGGAACATTGTTCTTCCTGAAGCTCTGTGTCCATACACTAAACTCCTCCTCTATCGGAAAACCAGAAAGATTCTCAGAAATAAGAAATCAAAATCAATATATCCTATTGACTTATTTATACTAAATTTCCGATTATCATGTCAAAAGAAATCTTTAAAAAACCTAAAACACGAGTACTTAGCATTTGCAGGCGTTTAGTATTGAGATTGAGAGAATTATTAAGGAAGGAACGAATCAGTTATGGCAGCAAAATCTGCAAGAACATATTCATAGTGTTGGCACTCTCAAGACAGATATGCTATTATCACGCGATTGAGAAACCTGACACCATTGCTAATTTGAGAAATTCAGATTAAAGGTATTCTGTCAACAGCATATTTCAGTTGTAGCGAACTCAAAGGAAAAAATGAGTCTGCATCATCAAAGTTGTCTTTGAAGTAAACATAAATACCGATAAAACAGCAACATCGTTTTCTTGGGAGACTTTAGATGGCCTGGCCGGACATTGTAATAATCATTGGCTATTTCGTTGTCGTTCTGAGTTTGGGTGTATATTTCAGCAGGTATATGAAATCACAAAAGGATTTTTTCCTTGCCGGGAAAAAGATGCCCTGGTGGATAGCCGCCTGTTCTTTGCAGGCAACAGACATAGGCCCGGAAACATATATAGGCGTTACAGGAATAGTCGCGGCCTCCGGATTGGCGTGGCTCAATTATGACTGGTTGCCTGCCTGCACCATCCCGTGTATAATTTCAGCCTGGATTTTCGTGAGACATTATCAAAAAAGCGGCGTCTATACTATCCCTGAGTTTATTGAAAGAAGATACGATCCTTCAATGAGGGCACTGTGGGGGATATCATTCGTTATAGTAAGGACACTCACCCTGGGTGTCGTAATCTATACGATGTCACTTCCAATATCATTGATTATCGGGTGGCCTTGGTGGGTGTCGTTACTTGTAGCCGCCGGCGTGACAGGGGCTTATTGTTTTTTGGGCGGCCTGAAGGGTGTGATGATTACCGATGTTCTTCAATTTATCATTATGACCGTCTGCGCAACAGGATTAGTCTTTTTTTCTATGCGGGCTGTTGGAGGGTGGTCTGGTCTTCGTGAAGCGCTGGCTGATTCCCCACAAATGTTTCACGTAGTATTAAGCAGGGCCGAAGGCGATCCCGACACATGGTGGGGAGCAATGTTCATAGGTACGCTTTCTTTGGGTCTGGCGTACTGGTGTACAGACCAAAACACTCTGCAAAGGACTTTTGCCTGTAAAACAGTCGAAGATTCCAGAACCGCGTTGGTGGTGGGAAGCATAATGAAATTTCCAATGACATTTATCTGGGGGCTTTTTGGTCTTTGTGCGTTCGTATTGTATCCTCAGATAGTTGAAAGCAATCCGGATGATGCAATGCCGAAAATGGTTACTGAATTACTCCCGGTCGGCACTGCGGGTGCTGCGATTACCGCACTTTATGCCGCCGGAATGTCATCCTGCGATTCATTATTGACTTCAATGTCAACAGTCCTGACCAGAGACATATATCAGAGATTTTTAGTAAAGAACAAACAGGATTTACACTATGTCTGGGTCGGAAGAGGATTTATAATTTTGCTCTTGATTTGCGGCACACTGTTCGCAACTGTTGTTTTTCCAATTTTTGGTGCCGCTTATGTTGCATGGCAGTCCGTGTTGTCCTATATACAATTCCCCTTGTTCGTAACTCTGGCGCTCGGAATATTTTACAAAAGGGCGACCGCCCTGCCGGCTTTTGTTGGCTTGTTGGCAGGCATAGTATTTGCCGTTATCCTGGACAGGTTGATTGGACCAAAGTTCATACCATACTGGTGGTCATTTGTATGGGCCGGATGGGCGGGAGGAATCCTGACGGCAGTAATAACCATTGGCGGCAGCCGTTTTACCGAACCATATACTGAAGAAAAATTAAAAGGGCTCTGCTGGGGAACTATAGAAGAAAAGGAAGAAGATAAACCAAAACTGATAATGGATTGGCGTCTCTGGAGTGTTGTAGCTTTGGTGATTGGAATATCGCTGACATTAATCTTCTGGCTGGTTTTATAGGTGAGAATATGGAAGAAATGAATCAAAGAAAAGTGTTGGGAATAAGCTTACAAGCATTTGCCATACTCATGCTTATAGTCTGCTTTATATATCAAATAATCACACCATCTGTAAAATTCGTAAATATATGGTTTTCCTATCTTGTCGGAGCAGTCCTTTTAGCTATAGGATTGTTAATGACTTTTGTAAAAAACCGCTGATTAAAATCTTCATTCGGATATTCTTATAGTCAAGTCTTTCTTTATCGAATTCTTTCTTTACCATCACCCAATAGGTAATGGTCGTTGCCAACTAATCCTACCCAGTTATTTTGCCTATGCGGTGACAGCAACCGTGGTAAAGTTTTCAATTCTACTGAGTCCTTTCGAAACGAAGGTGACTTCCGGGCAGAGGTTCATCATCCAAACATCCGTTCGGAAGTCAGTAGTGCTGCACGCGATAATGGCGAGTGTGACGGCGACGTATCGGGGTCGGAGTCCATAGCGGGTCATTCAACGGTTCACAACGGAACTTGGGAGAGCCATGCCGTTCTCGAAAGAAGCCTCCAACAAGCTGAAGAAGCAAGGCGGAGGTATGGCGGTGTGGCAGTCGGACCGGTTCATATTTGTTTCCGAGAAATTTACCAACTATCCCCGGTGCGACTCGAACGCACAACCTCTGGCTCCGGAGGCCAACGCTCTATCCAATTGAGCTACGGGGACATAAATTTATAATTCTTTATATTATAAGTTCTTGACTATATCTTGTACAATTTAATTAATCAAAATACTTGCCAAAACGTGCCCCGGGCGTCATTCCGGCGTCAGTCTGACTGAGCAAATTTTCAATTGCGGCAGCCGTTTTTGCCCTCTGATCACGGTCGATATGGCAATAATACTGCATGGTAGTCTTTAGATCAGAATGGCCTGCCAGCACCCTAAGGAACCTTATACTGGTTGGCTAAAGTTTTACTGTCTAATTTCATTTTCGTTCTTTAACCCTTATTACCCTCTGTCCGGCGGCAACCAAGCTCTACGCCGAGGGGGGCCGCCCTCCATTCGGAGCGTGGGAGCAAACCTAGGGTCAAGCCGACGGGGATGCAGCCGGCCGGTCCTTCGCCAGCAGCTATGGTTTGAATCAGTGGGTATTGAACGCATCCAGTGTGGTGGGCGGACGAACCCTTGAGTATCTCTGGAGGACAACCAGCGTCAAAAGGGCGAGCGAAGTCATGTATCTTGGAGACTGTGCGATAATCGGCGCTACCGTTTTGGCCTCAGATCGGCCTCCCGAATATGATGGGGATTGCGCCAATGTGTGGGGGGCAGGCGGGAGCACCGACGAGATAAGGCGTTTCTGTATGAATCGACATGATGGGAACATGATGGGTCTCTTTCTGGATTCGTCTGTGAGGAAAGTAGGTCTCAAAGAGTTGTGGACGTTGAAGTTGAAGTGGCATCGTGATTTCAATACGACAGGATTCTGGACCAAGGCTGGCAGTGCCAAGCCGGAAGACCGGCCCCAATGGATGAGAAACTTTAAGGACTACTAGCGCAAAGAAGTCACTGTGCTGTCGTGGCTTGTTCGGGCTTTCCGGGCTATTGCTTGTACAATAACACTACAAGAAATGCCAGTGGCATTTGCTTATGTTCTCCTGTTTTATGTCTAAAGGCTACCTCAAGTTGACAGAACAACAGATTAAAACTTATTGGAACAGGTGAATCCGTCAGGATTGCTGTTGACATCAGAGCATAATTCTGCTACTTAAATCCCAAGGGTGTGCGACAACTTTATTGTTCCAGATGCCGACGTGCTCAACAAATGCGCTGAGATGCTGGAGAGTCGGGCCCATAACAACAACCGTAAACAGCAAATGAAGGAGTAGGCTTAATGCGAAGGAAAATAACATGCCCGTGCATTGTTTTATTCATTATTACACTCACGATGGGACATTTCTGTTCTGCCGGGCAGAAAGTAGCGATCATCGGTATGGATGAGGATCCCCGGATTGCCTTCGCAGTTCGGGACATAAAACAGGCTTTGCAGAAGTCCGGTTACGAACTCGTTGATCAAGATGCAGAGCTTCGCATTGTTTTCGACCTTTTTGAGCCTGGCATGGGACCTCAGGCCTTCCGCATCCAAAGGGAAGGGGATCGGGCCATCCGCATCGTGTGCGGTGATTCTCTCGGGGCCATGTATGGCGGTCTGGAATTGGCTGAAATGGTCACATTGGGCGGAGGACTTCATGCCGTGCAGGAGAAGGCCCGCAAACCCTACGTCGTGCGCCGTGGCCTGAAGTTCAACATTCCCTTTGACGGGCGCACGCCCAGCTACGATGACACCGGCACCGCCGCTCAGGAAAACATTGCCGTGATGTGGGATTTCGAATTCTGGCGCAACTTCCTCGATACCATGGCCCGCAATCGCTACAACGTGCTGTCGTTGTGGACCACCCACCCGTATCCAGGCATGGTCAAACTTCCCAAGTACCCCGGTGTGAACTTCGACAATGTCGGGCGTGTCACCCAGCCTGTCACACCGCAGACCGGCAATCACTGGCAGCACTTCGATGTAATGGATCCGGCCAACCACAAGATCATCAAGGAAATCTCCCTTGATGAGAAGATCAAATACTGGACCCGTGTTTTTGATTACGCTGAGGATCTCGGGATCGAAATCTATATGTTCCACTGGAACATTTTTTTGTGGAACGCAGTCGGCAAATACGGCATCACCTATGACCAGGACAATCTCAAGACCATCGAATACGTTCGCTACACCATCAGCGAATTCCTAAAGACCTACCCGCAGATTGACGGTATCGGTGTCAGCGCAGGTGAGCACGTTAACCGCAGCAAGAAGTGGAAGATCGGCATCGAAGACTGGCTGTATCACACCTACGGCCTGGGTGTGCTGGACACCCTCAAGGAATATCCGGATCGCAAACTCCGCTTTATCTTCCGACACCTCTGGTCCGATCTGGCGAAGAGCGCCTCAGCCTTCGAAGGCTACGACGTTCCATTCAACACCTCGCACAAATACGCTCGTGCACGCATCTACTCGACAACCACGTCCCCATATCTCGACTTCGAGTATCGAGATTTGCTTGAGAAGACCGGGGTCCCGTGCTGGCTCAACCTGCGTAACGACGACGTCTTTGTCCACCGATGGGGCGATGCCGATCACGTGCGTGAATTCCTCCAGAACATCCCACGCGACGTTATGAAGTGGGAGGCCGGTTTCTACATGGGACCTGACAGCTACGTCTGGGGCAAGGAATTCATTGCAAAAGACCCCGCCCTTGCTGGCCAATGGGAAGTGGACAAACACTGGTATCGCTTTATGCTCTGGGGACGTCTTGGATACGACTTGACTCTCACACGCGAGTACTTCGAGAGGAGACTGAAACATCGTTTTCCGGAAGCTGATGCAGCGTCGCTTTATGATGTATGGGCCGCAGCCTCTCGGATCATTCCCCAGGTCAATAAATTCTTCTTCCGTGTTAATGACTTGCAGTTTGCCCCCGAGGCTTGTGTGTCAAAATCCGGGTTTCTGACTATAGATGAATCATTCTTCAGTTACCCTCCACTGCGGGGTTCCGGGATCCTCTCGGTGCAGGAATATGCCTCTGCCGTTATCGAGGATAAACCGTTCGACGGTATCACGCCGATGGAGGTGGCCGAAAACCTCGATCGGCTGGCGCAGCAAACGCTTGCTGGAGTCGCGATGCTCAGATATCAGTCCCGACCCCGCAAGGAACTTGCGGCTACTTTGACTGATATGGAATCGATGACGTACCTGGGCCGTTACTACGCCGACAAGATACGCGGCGCGGCAGATTTGGCGGTCTATCGCGCGGACAAGAACCGCCAGGAACATCGCCTGCGCGCGGTCCGCCATTTGACCAACGCGGTTGAGGAATGGGAGGCTTACTCTCGTATAGCCACCAGCCAGTACAAGCCGCAGCTTTTCTCGCGCAGCCATTACATGGATTGGTGGCGAATCCTGGAAGAAGTGAAAAAGGAAGTCAAATTGGCCAGGTGAATAACCTGGCTGAATGCAAAGTGGGAGCAACTATGGAAAAGAAGACCCTGGCAGCCTGAAAAATCTACCTACTATCATGACATGCACCCCATAAAATGTTTCGTGAATGATATTTTTGCTCTCAAAGGATATACATAATACAATTACACTTGTTAGAAATTATTTTCTATATATAAGATTAGGATAAGTAAATGGATGACAAGGAATTCTTAAACCGTCTCAAAAAAGGTAAACGCCTTTATGGAACCGCGATTCTTTCGACTTCTCCTCTCTGGCCTTTAGCGGTACAGAAAACAGGTGTGGATTTTGTCTTTATAGATAACGAGCATATTCCTTTTGATAGAACCACTCTTGCTGAGATGTGCACGGTTTACAAGGGGTATGGATTACCCCCTCTTGTCCGTATTCCTTCTCCTGAACCAAGTGAAGCGTATAAAGCTCTTGATGGAGGAGCATCAGGAATTCTTGCTCCTTATATTGAATCTCCAGAGCAGGTGAAAGAACTTGTTGGTACCGTAAAAATGCGTCCGCTAAAAGGGGAGCGATTAAAAGAGGCATTGCAAAATCAAGGTTCTCTTGAATCCAAACTCAAAGATTATCTCAGAAATTGGAATAAAGACAACTTTTTACTAATCAACATAGAAAGCATCCCGGCCTTAGAAAAATTGGAACAAATATTGGCCGAACCCGGCCTTGATGGAGTTATCATAGGTCCGCACGATCTCTCTGTAAGCCTTGGTCTGCCTGAGCAATATCATGATCCTCGATTCGAGAATGCTGTGAGAGAGATTATTTCTAAAGCCAGGGAAAAAGGCTTAGGTGCAGGTATCCATTTCTCCGAAGGGGTGGAATTACAAATTAAATGGGCCAAAGCGGGTGCAAATATTATAATACACAGTTCAGATATCACCCTGTTTCAACAAAGATTAAAAGAAGACATCACAGACATCCGTCGAGCTTTGGGGGAGGAAGAAGATGAAATAAAAGATGAAAAGGACATAAAGATTTAATATATCTATTAAAGAAGCATTGGAATTAACCGGAGCAATCCCAAGGTTTGACAACCGTTATATGTAAAAAGATCGAGGAGGCTTTATATGCGATTCAAAAGTCATTATATCCTTGTAATATTATTTTTAATTTTCATATCCCCCTTAAATTTACCGGCGTCAGAAGCATATCAAGACTTTACTAATAGTGTTATCGTTACATCTCGAAAATTAGAAAAGTTAGAGCAGAAAGCTTTAATGATACTGCGGGAAGAGATACAGAAAAGAACAGGTATTCAATTGAATACTTTAACAAAGTGGCCAAAAAATAAACAGCCTGTCATCGCTGTCGGCCAAAAAGAACACATGAAGTTTTTCGCAGGTCCATATTCGGACATTTTCGAAAAAGGCCAAACTCTTAACAAAGAAGGATTTCGACTTTTAATTAAGGAAAATACAATATTAGTGGTTGGGAATGATCCGAGGGGAGTCTTTTATGGTATTGGAAGACTGCTCCGCAGCTTATATATGAAACCCGGTTTGATTTTAGCTCCAAACAATTTGAAAATTACCACTTCCCCTCGATACGCTATTCGTGGACACCAACTTGGATACCGGCCAAAGACAAATGCATACGACGCCTGGGATCCGGTACAGTTTGATCAGTACATTCGAGAATTGGGGATTTTCGGTGCCAACTGTATCGAAATTATTCCGCCAATAAGTGACGATACCCTGACGAGTCCGCATATGAAACTTCCCCCCATAGAAATGATGATCAAACAGGCAGAAATCATCGATTCTTATGGAATGGATGTTTGGATCTGGTACCCCAATGTCGGAGAAGATTATACGCACCCGGATTCCGTTAGAAAAGAATTAGAGGAGAGAGAGGAGATTTTTAAAAAATTGAAACGCATTGACGTTGTTTTTGTACCAGGTGGTGATCCAGGGGACTTACATCCCGATATTCTGTTCATATGGTTGAAAAAAGTGGCTAAAATCCTTAACAAATATCATCCAAAAGCGAAAGTCTGGGTGTCTCCTCAGGCGTTTCGTCCAACTATAGAGTGGTTGGATGCTTTTTACAAAAATGTCAACCTGAGATATTCCTGGTTTGGTGGGGTTGTGTTTGGACCCTGGGTTAAAACGCCTTTACCTCAAATTCGAAAAATCGTAAATCCCGGGATTCCTATCCGTCGTTATCCGGATATCACTCACAGTATTAGTTGTCAGTATCCGGTAAAAGATTGGGATTTGGCTTTTGCGATGACACTGGGACGGGAATGTTACAATCCGCGTCCGATTGCAGAAAAAGTGATTCATAATGCTCTGGATGAGTTTGCAAATGGAAGTATCAGTTATTCCGAAGGGATTAATGATGACGTGAATAAATTCATCTGGAGCGACCAGGACTGGGATCCGGAGACGCCGGTTATCGAAACCTTGATAGAATTCAGCCGGTTATTTATGCACCCCGATTTTTCGGAAGATATTGCCCATGCAATATTAGCACAGGAAAGAAACTGGCAAGGGCCTCTGATAGCCAATAACTCTGTTGAGGTGACACTAAATCAATGGAGAAATATGGAAAAACATGCCCCCCCTGAGGTTGTGAAAAATTATCGTTTCCAAATGGGGCTGCTGCGTGCTTACTACGATGCATATATTCGAGAGAGGCTGATCCATGAAACAGCTTTGGAATCCCAAGCCAGAGAAGTTTTACGAAGTTACACTATCATTAATAGTCAGGAAAAAATGAACCGAGCCGAATCCATTTTAAATCATAAGTGGGAGAAACCGGTTGCCAAGGATTATAAAAAACGCTGCTGGGAGATTGCAGATTATTTATTCGAAACCATTGGTTCACAAACCTCAGTGAAAAAACATAAAGCCAAGCCGGGACGGGGTGATTTTATGGATTATATTGATACCCCATTAAATAATGCCATTTGGCTGTTATCGCAATTCGAAAGGATCCGGCAGATACATGACGAACATGCACGGTTAGCATCCATGGATGCACTTCTTAATCGTAACAATCCTGGGCTAGGTGGTTTTTACGATAATTTGGGACAAACAATAACCACTCCACGACTCGCCGATTATCCGGAGTGGAAAGAAGATCCGGGCAGTTTGCGATCGCCTCGGGTAAGTTTCGGTGCTGGATTAAAAGGCCGGGAATGGGTGCATACGGTACAAGCGAAAGGATTCGATGGAAGTGCCATACCGTTAGCATGGATGAATCAAATAACCACTCTTTATGAAACACCCTTAATTGTTGTCTATGAAAACCTGGATCCACACTCGAGTTATATTTTGAAAGTGGCGTACACCGGACGGTTCCAGTCAAGAATTCAGTTATCGGCTGATAATAAATTTCAAATCCACGAAATGATCAAGACCGGAAAGACACCTGTTAATAAGTTCTCTATTCCGAAGGAAGCAACCAGGGACGGCAAATTAAAACTGACCTGGGTGTGCGCAGAAGGCGAAAGGGGCGCCCAAGTGGCGGAGATTTGGATGATCCCTGAGAAAAAGGAAACCAATCCATAATCATCTTGGAATATTTTGGCCTTTCTTAAATTGGCCCCCCGACTGCGACATTCGAGGATAAATTTGAATTGGGTTTGTTTTGGCTTTGTTTTTGTGACCGGCCAGCGGGAAATATTTTCATAACCCTTTTTTATAGCATTTCTTACGTTCATTTTTGGCCTCTCGGAGATTGGGTTTGAATTGGGTTTGTATTGGCTTTGATTGGGTTTGTTTTTGACTTTTGTCAGACCGGCAAAAATTGTATAAATCATTGTTATCAAATTAGTTACGTTTGTTTGGACAATTGGTGAATTGGGTTTGTTTTTACAAAAAGTGTTAACACTTTTTGTCGATTTTTCCTTTGATTTAGATGCTTTTTTCATTTTTAACTGCCTTTTTACCATTTATGATTGACTATCCCCTGGGGATAAATTTACTATTTTCTAATCTGGATCCCCGATTACTACATTCGAGGACAAACTCCTAGGGGGCAAGCTCAGGGGAGGGAAAAAAACATAGTCCCTCTATAATTAGACGTACCTGCGTGTTTGAGTCGAAATACAGGGGGGTTTTTCAAGGTTAAAATTTGCTAAGTGCTTATGAGGAAAAGAATTAAAATTTTTTTGAGAATTTTGAAATTTGTTGAAAATTACCAGCGTTTTTTGTCGTTTTTTTGCCACAGAGCACACAGAGGACTCAGAGAAATTGCTGGCTTGGTGTTCTTGGCAGGTTCTAATTCCCAAAGCCAGCTTTGTCATAGAAACCAGCCTTCGTCCACCCGGCAGCTTAAAAGAGCTGCCTGCTTATGAATAAGCCAGCCGTTTATAAGATGCAACGTATTTGAAGCTGACGAAATTCAGCATTTCTACCTGAGGCCAGCATGAGCGTCAAACAATCACGTAGGCACGAAGCCCCCGACAGGGAAGCAAGGAGGCTACCATCGGGGGTAAATTCTGGAGTGATATAAATTAGTGCGAACCGAAGGTAGAACAAAGAAAAAGTTAAAAGAAACGGCCAAAAATGGACTTTTTTTTGGTCATCCCAGCGAAGGCAGGGATCCAAACGTCTTTTTAATCTTAAACCTCTGACAAGTCCTTACAACGAGGATTGACTTCCTCGACCAATCGAAGATTCCACTATCTATTCTACCTTTAGAATTGTCCATCCATTCTTTCCTAGATCTTTTTCATGACCTTTGATATTTTTTTCATTGCAAGCAAATACAAGCAAATGGGTAGGACGGCTAAAAGCTACATGAGCAATCTTAAGATTTTCTTTGTGTCTTGCTAGCTTACTTTCCCTTTGTGGGTATTCACCTTTTAAAAACGGTAACAGTCTTTTA
This sequence comes from uncultured Pirellulales bacterium, assembly GCA_964653075.1. Taxonomy (GTDB): domain Bacteria; phylum Planctomycetota; class Phycisphaerae; order Sedimentisphaerales; family Anaerobacaceae; genus NIOZ-UU13. Next base: position 4,370 of record CAZZAX010000093.1, on the reverse strand, counting down.
GAATCTATATCATAATAGAATGTCTCAAGATAAAGGGTAGCTGTATGAGTTTCCCCTTTGACTGAATGGACAGTTCCTACTTCAATTGATATTCCATCATCAGTCTTGAAAATATTTGACGATTCCTGCTCTTCTTGAAGAAATTCAGGTTCGTTATCGTTAAGAAAATGATTTAGTTTATCTGTGTGTTGTATTCCTTGTTCCTTACGTATTAAAGATGCTATTTCATACTTTATTTGCACTGCTGTTTTTTCCCCTCTATGAAGTTTTAGGATCCATTCTGATAATTTTATGAGAAATTTTCTGTAGGTTGACTCCTTATCCTCTCGCATCCATTGCACAAAAGTTTGAGGTGTAAAGGGACGATTGCTTTTTGGATGATTAACTTTGCCAAGTCCCAATGCTCTAACAATCCCACGCAAGATAGCATCTCTGTAAATCTTGGCACCTTCATTTTTTAAATCGTATGATACGGGCTTATACAAATAAGATATCAGATTCGAAAAGTTCTGTTTGCGATTCTTTATGGATTTTCGATATTTTCGAAAATAAGAACGAATACATAGTTTGTCTTCTTCTGTTTTATCCTTTCCAACCCAACCCACTGCTTTGAATATAGGATCTTTTATTAATTCGTTTTGATTCAGTTTTTCCTTTCGTATTAACTCTGCAAAAGCTTTTAATACTTTTTTATCAGTAGGCTTTTCTGTATAGGTAAGAATATAAGGCTGCACTGAATTTATATCTATATTTGCCTTTAATGATATTTGCGTGTCAACTCGTATTTTTTCAATAGCCTTCGTTATAGTTTTACCAAAACGCTTTGAATCTGAAAAAGTTATAGGATTTTCTTTTGGGTTCCAAAATACATCTTCATATACAAATCCTCGATATATTGCTTGGTTGGGATCTCCAAGATATTGAGTAATAATTTGATCTGAATAGAACAAGGAATTTAATATTTCAAGTTGTTCTTTGTCGGTATCTTGGGCTTCATCTACTAGTAAAAAAGCAAATCGTTGTTTCATTGACTCTTTAATTATTGGCCATTTATCTAAATACCATTTCGCCAATGAAAAAGTATCTGAAAATCGTAAATATCCGCTTTCAAGTAGACCCTGTTTGGCTGAGTGAATTGAAGAATAATTCTTACTTGGATTTCCACCATCTAAAATTTTCTTTCTAGTTTTAGTATCTCCACGGCGATATGAAATATAATTATCAGAAAATTCGAAATCTAAATTTATGAAAAAGTCTATTTTGATTCTTTTTTGTTCCGAAGAGTTTTTCCATTTTAGTTTGTTTTTTACAAGTGAAGAAATATATTTATTATTATTCAAACTGTTTGAATTAAAAAATATTTCTGCTTTTTCCCTATAAATATCTTCACCCATGAAAGTCCATCTATTTCCATACCTTTCAATATAAGCAGGGATTGCAAGAAATTTATTTGTGAATGCTTGAATTGTTCCAAAAAAGTTTGGATATCTAAATAGATGTTCAGCATTGGTCCACAATTTTGATTTTATTAAATCGATTGCAACATTAGTATGTGTTAGTACACAAAGACTACGATTATCCATGAATGGCATTTTCGAAGCTAATATTAGAATTTTTGCCAAGAGAGCCGTTGTTTTTCCACTGCCCGGACAAGCTACAACATCCCGAGATTCTATACAGCGAATAAATTCCCTGTGTTCATCATTAAAACGACAGCCTTCTGGTAAAAGAAGATGCTCCATCCTTCCAATATCTTTATTAGTTATTCGAACCATCCTCAGTTTTCTCCAACGGCTCAGTTACATGACAAATTGCGTTAAACAGATACTGTAATGAATCTTGTTTCAAAATCCTACTTCGGATTCCCTTTTTGTTTTTCTGAAAACGTTTTTCGAGTGATTCTGCAAAAACTTGTGCAGTGATTGCTTTCGAAATATTTTTTTCTAAAAGATTATTTTTATATATCTCAAACGCAATTTTTTCTTTCTTCCTTTTATCTCCTTCCCACTGAGCTTCCCACTTTTTAAAATCTTCCAAGACAGTTGTTTTAACTTCCGTCCATTTTTTGTAACGAGGGAGCCCATCTTTTGCATTCTTTTTCTTTTCCGACCATAAGATAGTTCTGTAAAATCTTCTTCTCAACTCTGATAATGCAATCTCATATTCCAAAGTCCAATTAGGAGAGACGCAAGGTTTTACGTCTTTCCAATTATAAGTTTTGTGCAATCTTTTCCGTTTTTCATGTTTTTCCTTTTCTATTTCTTTTAATTTTTTTTCTCCATTTTCATAATACTCTAATGGTTTAATATCCATATCAGTTACAACCGCTACTTTTATACCCATGTTTTGTCCATCTTTACGATTGAAAATCCTCGCATAATGCAAGAAGCCAGTATTTCCGATATTCACAAGTGAAACGCCATATCTGTGAAGGGGCCGTCCTATTATCTTTGCAATGGTTGGAATCAGAAGATTTTCTGCATCGCCCTCAACAAAAATAACACCTTTTGCAAAAAAAAGGTTCGCTTTAGTTGCATCAAGAAATCTTTGAAGGAATTCATAGTTATTAGGTTGTAATTCTGTATAATCTGAACCCATAGGAAAAACCTGATCACCTTTACAGATAATTAGATTCTCTAAAGCAATGCTAGCTCCCAATGTCGTACTATGCGTAGTAAGAATAAATTGCCCTTTAATCGATTGCTCTTGTAAAAAATGTATTAGAAGCAATTGTGCCTGTGGATGTAAATGTGCTTCAAGCTCTTCAATTAAAGCAAGTCGCAAACTACTATAATCGGAAAATTGAAATAATAGTAGTTCCGCCGCAATAAATAGTCTGTTAAGTGATCCAAGTCCAGCGGGGTTATCCTCAATTTTTAATTCTAACCTGTGAAGTATGTCTGAAAGGTCACCACCTGAGACACTAATCCCAGCGGATGGAATATTATTTTCTGGAAAAAATTCTTTTAAGAATTTGTTGATGGTTTGCATTACTTTTCGACCTTTAGCTTTTTCCCGATCTGGATTGAAATACTTCTTAATTAGTCGGTTTGTCCTATTCAATATACGCTCAAGGTCATGATCTTTGCCCTTAGCTTCCTGAAATAGACTATGTGCTGCAAGTATTTGGGCAAAGCGAGATCTACGCCCAGAGGTGAGTTCATTTTCGGCATCTCTTAGAGGCTTAAGGTAAGTTAACCGAAGTCTTTCTCGTGCTTCTCCTTCTATTGGAATACCTATAGGATCTGGTCCACATCGCCAATCTGGTATAATTCTATTAGATTTGCGTTTAGCGGTTAATCTTACTTTTAATATATACTCCTGTTTTCCGTTTATTTTTTCGAAGCCCATCCATTCAAGAAAATATCCGGCTTCTTTATGTTCGAATCCTCTAAAAACACATTCAATTTTAAATTTATCAGCTCGGGTATTTTTATTTCTGTAGAAATCCGTTTCTTCAAAATGAATCCACTCTCTGCTTTGTGTTCCAAGTACATATCTAATTGCATCTATGATTGTTGTTTTTCCAGAATCATTTTCGCCGATAAGAACATTCAATCCAGCATTTAATTTAAGCACTAATCCTGGCTCCGAGTTTTCAAATGTCTCACCTTTTATTCCGTATTTACGAAAATTCCACAATTTAACTTCAGATAGATACAAAATTATTACTCCTAATTATTTCGAAAAATATGGACAATAAATTTTTTGTGTTCTACATTACATTATCAAAACACAAAACCGGCAATTACCACAAAATAATTTCGAACTGCATGAATCGTATCTCTTGTTGATTCCGCTCCCGGGTGTTTCACGCCTTTATGGAAGTAAAATAACAGAGAGATTGAGAAGAGTCAAGGGAATTTAGAATTTAGCCCTTCGTCTCCGCTCAGGGTGAAGGGGGTATGAAACATTTCTACCTGAGGCCAGCATGAGCATCAAACCGTCACGAAGACGCGAAGCGGCGCAGTGATTAAAACTTGTGTGAACCGAAGGTAGAAATGCGGATAGCGATTTTGTGTGCAACGCCCACGGTGGCTGGTCAATAAAATGATAGGAGCAACTCAGGTATGCCTGTTAGTGAACTCAGGCTGATAAAGATATGTGCAGGATTTTGCGGTAAGAATGATATCACGAGTATTCGTGGCAGGCTTAGGGTTCACCGTCGTAAGAAAGGCAAGCTTTGGACTCATTTTTCCGCTTTTGAAGTCCGGGACAATGTCAGCGAAGAAGAAGTGAAAGAACTCGAAGGTTTGTTTAGGCATATATACAGGAAAGATACGAGAGCAAATAAGCTGAACAGACAAAAGGCATTTAAGAAACTCAATACGGTCAGACGTGATACTAAAAAAGAAAAATGGATGAGATAA
>CAZZAX010000092.1:0-23834 GCA_964653075.1 uncultured Pirellulales bacterium | reverse complement strand
TGATTCCATAAGATAGAAGTGTCAACAATATCGGCACTACAAAGATCAGATAGCGTACATAATAGAACGGAGTCTTAAATGAGATCAGGAATACAATACCCAACATGAGAAGCACTAACAATGAAAGCTTTGGTAAGAACTTTGTGCTGTTTCCAAACTCCAAAATAATACCGCCTATACTCAGCCAAATGGCAAATAGCCGGATGAAACCGTATGCGAACCAGTTCAGCACGGTGAAGTTGCTATTGTAGTTTTGTGTCGTAAAGAACCAGTTGTAGTTGTCAATCACATCTTTTATGGGATTAAAGTGCAGCCAAAAACCCCCGCTTGCTATTTTGCCATACTGCTGCACCATTATTATGAACCAGGGGAGATAAAAGAGCGAAATACAGATATAGGATATTGCTGCATATTTGAACTCGCTATTTTGGAAGAGAAGACTAAATTTGATGTGGTTTGACGGCGGATACAAGATGCCTATAAGGATGGCGATCATTATGGCGGCCATGACCACTGTGAAAATGTTGTGTGTATAAAGACCTAAGAGAGAAAAAAGAATGAAATATAAGTATACGTCTAACCGAGCATTGCTATTCATTCTGCGGGCAAAGTAAATCGCGGCGGCTGCAAATGTGACTAACATCGAATAGGATCTGGCTTCTTGAGAGTATATAATGAGCAGGGGATTGATTGATGCAAACAGTGCAGTTAATAATCTGTAGGTTGCATTGCTAAAGATAAGCGTCGAGAGTAAATAGGTGAAGTATATAGTCAGCATACCAAAAATCAAAGAGAGCATTCTCACTGAGATGGCACTCTTACCGAATACTTTTATCCAGGGATTAAGAAGAAGTTCATACAGTGGGGGATTGGTATCAGTGATATAGATGTCAATAATCTTATGTGCCGGCTGTAAGGCGGCGTTTATCGAAACGGCCTCATCCCTCCAAATGTCCAGGAAGTCTATATGATACAGGCGAAGAGCAAAACCCAGAATGAATATGAGAATCAGTAAGAGCTTGTATTTACATTTTTGCCGCAATGCCATGTTCATATATAGCTGTCACTGCTCCATCTGATTAATCTTTTTGGCAATTGGGTGAACACCGGCGATTGACAGTCGAATCCTGCATCGAACGGGATTGGTGCCATGTCCATATTGAGTTGAGAAAAAAGTTGACCAGCATACCAATCGATATTCCAATAACGTTAGACAGGATATCGTAAACGTGCATGAGATATACCAGTATCAAAAAGACCATGTAATTTAACATACCTGCGAGTGCGGCAACCAAGTGGAATCGGAACAATCTGCGATAAACGGGGATCGTTACTCTGCGAGACCTGAATGTCCAGACGTCATTTAGAAAGTAGTTCGAGAGAATCGAAAGTTCAATGGCAATCGGACAGGCCAGGGCAATATCAAGGCCGATCCTGCGTGTCAATAGAACATAACTTCCCAGATTTACGAACAATCCGGAAAGCCCAACCAATGCGAATCTGATGAACTCCTCAGACCGGCGAAACCGGAGCCTGGCCACGTTTACAAGAAACTCCACCAGGTCCCTTAATGTTAATTTTGATTCGCCGTGTGTCCTGCCTCGGAACTCCATAGGAACTTCAATGACCTTTGCGCCGTGCCGTAAAAGCTCCCACAATTCAGAAGATTGGAAGGAGTAGCCTCTTGTGGAGAGATATCTAAAATCGCATTTGTTCAAAACTTCGGCCTTTATGCACCTAAACCCGGACGTACAGTCATGAATTCTCGGAAGACCACCGATAAAACGGAGCAATTGGCTTCCCACAAGACTCATAACTCTCCGTCTTCTGGAGAAGTCGGGCGTTGAGCCCCCCGGGGCGAATCTTGAGCCAATTACCAGACTGAAGCCATGATCAGCAAGATAAGCAAATAAGGGAATTAGGGCGGGATCGTGCTGGCCATCGGCATCCATTTGGAAAACAATATCCGGTGACAGCCTTTTCATAACATCGTCGATTCCTCGTTTGTAGGCTTCACCTAACCCCCTTTTGGGTCCTGTGATCAGATGTAAGTTCTGAAATCGCTCCATCAAGGTACAGACGACATGTTGAGTTCCATCCGGTGAGTTGTCATCGACCACAAGAACATGAAGATCATGCGTAGGTATTGCCGGGGCTTGCTTGAAGATATTAGGAATAACACGGTTGACGTTTTCAACCTCGTTGTACGTCGGGAGAATCACACATACTTTAGGTCGCATCATTAATCTCGATATCCGATTGACAATCTCAGGAAAACTTTCAATAGAAAGTAAAGAGACAATAATATTTGTGTAACACGGAGCACCCCGGCTTGACCAGTAAAAGAAGATTAAAACATGATACTTTGTGCTGAGTTCAGAATTATGTGGTCTTAATAAGATAATCACCCGGATTGATTGTTTTCCGGGCTTTGGGATTTGGTTTTCGTTTGCGCATTCAGCCCGAGTCGGATAACCGCGTGTGATTGTTGCTGCCCTTTATCGGTCAGTTGCGGTACTGCAGGCTTCGAATTTATGAAATTTTACATCGTGAGAATTTACAATTCTTTTAATTTACTCGGAATGAATTTTACATTACCTGTTTTTTATTAGTTTTTTGAGAACTAAAGCAGTTGGGTTCAAAAGGTGAAGAATTTTAAAAATCTCTCTTTATCAAAGAATGAATCAGGAGAGAGTAATGAGGACTATTATGCGAGCATCCTTTCCAAAGACTTTTAGTCGTATTACGACCGGAGTATTAGCAATATTCTTTCTTCATAGCGTTTGTCGGGCACAAGTTACGTGCCTGCCCGGGCAAGGGCCGGATTTGAGCACACGTGAAAAAAATCCCCTGCTCGTAAAAATCGACATAAACCAGCAGATACAGACGATTCATGGCTTTGGCGCTTCTGACTGCTGGACGGTCCAGTACATAGGTCAGTGGCCATTAAAGAAACGTGAGGCAATCGCTGATCTGTTGTTTGAGACAGGTCTGGATTCCAACAACAACCCAAAGGGTATCGGGCTGTCTATCTGGCGTTTCAATCTCGGAGCCGGCAGCAGCCGGCGTGAAAACGTTAATGAAGTCTGGCGGAGGGCCGACACCTTTTTAACAGAGGATTTCAAGCATTATGATTGGTCCCGACTGCCGGGCCAGCGGTGGTTCTTAAAGGCGGCAAAGCAGCGGGGTGTGAGTCAGTTTGTCCTTTTTGCCAATAGCCCGCCGATCCACATGACGAAGAACGGCAAGGCCATCTGTGACAATAATTCGGGCAGCACTAATTTGTCCGATGAGAAATTCAATGCCTTCGCTTGCTATCTGGTGGATGTTCTCAAGCACTTCCAAGATGAGGAAGATTTCTCTTTTACCTACGTCAGTCCTGTCAATGAGCCTGAGTGGGACTGGGTCAATCCCATACAGGAAGGCTGTAGATACGGCAATCCGGATATACTTTTTCTTGTGAATATTCTATGTAGAAAGATACATCAAAGTGGCCTGCCTACACAGATATTGTTTCCCGAATGCGGTGAGATTGACTACCTTTATCTGAACAAATCCGGTCGAACCAATTACATCGATTACTTTGCCGGTGCCTTCGAGGATGGTACAATTCGTGACATAGTTGGTAACAGACTTTGCGGCCACAGCTACTACTCAGATTCTCCGGAAACCGGTTTATTCGTAAAGAGAAAGGGATTGGCAGAGAAGCTTTCTCAAAATCCAAATCTGGAGTACTGGATGACAGAATACTGCATTCTCGGCGATGAAGGCAAAGGCCGGGACCTTGGTATCGACCCGGCGCTGCATGTGGCGAGGGTCATCCATTACGACCTGACTCTGGCTCAGGCGAGTTCCTGGTTGTGGTGGCTGGGGATTTCAGTTTATGACTATAAGGACGGCCTGGTATATGCGGACAAGTTCTCCAGGAACGGCAACTTCTATGATTCCAAAATACTTTGGGCCTTAGGAAACTTTAGCCGATTCATCCGGCCGGGCATGAAACGCGTGGCGGTATGGAGGTCCGATGGGGCCGGCCATAAAGATACTTTGGAAGGCCTGCTCGTTTCCGCCTATTACGACAATGATCATCATAGAGTCGTGATCGTGTTTGTGAACTATCAATCACAAAACGTACCTGTCAAGCTGCAATTCGCCAATACTCTGCATGAAGATACCGCCCGAATGCTGATTCCTTACATCACCAGCTCAGTGGAATGCCTTACTGCCTGCAAAGAGGTTTCGACACGGCGTACCCTGTTGATTCCAGGTCGCTCAATAGTAACGTTTGTCACGACGTCCAAAGATGAAAGCGGCATGGACGTGAAGAAATGACCGAGCTGCTTGACCGGAGCATTTAACCGAATTGCATATGCTTGCGGGGGTTAAACCAACTCGATCGTCGGCTCTTTCGTGACATCTTCTTCCATGGAAACCATCTGCTCTTCGTTGGTCAACGGGGCCACTGGACTGCTTTCTTGCCTGGTAAGCACGTGACCTTCTTCGACACGCTCGGTCTTTACGTATGCGAACGGCCAACTAAGCACAAACTCATCTACAAGGCAGACCCAGCTAACACAAAACAAAAAGATGATGTATGGAATCAACAATGGGATAAGAAGCAAATCTTCTGAACCTGTCGGATTTTCTTCCTCTCTGTCCATGTACCACACCAGCATCGCTGTAATACCAGGGGTTGTTGAGACAAACAGCCAAAGTATAAATGAGAGAGTGTCACCGAAACAGGATGTCTTGAAACCGAGAGCGGACAGTCCCCTCAACGGGATTAATGTGATGAGCAGTCCGGAAACAACTGCGCAAGTCAGGCTTATGAGCACGTCAAGCCGCTTAAAAAAAGCTGCTTTCTTCATTTTTAAGATGTGGCCGGCATGTGTGCGCCAAACCTGTATCCAACCTCTGGTCCATCGCATACGCTGGCTAATCAGGGAACGAAGTGACGTGGGTGCTTCCTCCCAGGATTGCATCTGGGGAAGCACTGCAACCTGGTATCCTGCGGCGTGAAGCTTAACAGCGAAATCGATGTCTTCTGTTAAAATATCCTCGTTAAACAACCCGAATTCATCAAAGACCTCTCTTCGGAAAAGTGCATGTCCGCCGGTAAAAGTAGAAAAACCTCCAATTCGCCATGAGCCATAAATGCAGAGTCGCTCAACCACGTCACGCTCAAGCGCCACCAATCGTGTCAGAAGATTGTGTTTGCGATTGATCGTTCTACACCATCCGCGGACACATTTTACATTCGGAACTTGCAGTTGTGCAACAGCGTGACGAAGAAGATCACTGTTGAGAGAATGATCGGCATCGAATATTCCGATAATGTCACCTGTGGCAAACTGCAAACCGTAGTTAGTCACGACGGCTTTACCGCCTTTCCGTGTCGGGCGCTGCACAGGTACGATTCGAGAGTCCCGGCTCGCAAAAGCCTTAATAATCTGTTCGGTCCTGTCGGTACAAGCTGATTCATATACGTAAATCAATTCCAATTTGTCCGGCGGATAGTCCAGCGATAACACAGAAGAAATAGTCCTTTCCAGTACCGCCTCCTCATTATAAGATGGTATAATCAATGAAACACGAGGTAATTCATCCGGCAATCTGTCATATGTATTCTGTTTATTCTTTTTGAGCGCAAAGAAAGCCAGTAGATATGACCTTGCAGAACAGAAGATGATCATAGAAAATACAATAGTCCCCAAAACCATATAGTATCTGGGGTAAATTTGTACCGGCAGTGATAGCACCAGTAGATATATCGTTGCAACAAGAACGTGATACATGATATATATGGAATTCGTTTTTTCAGTGGTCTTAAGCTCCATAGTCTTACCTGCCCGATACCAGAAGTATGATGAAATTTTTGTCCGTGGACCATAAGGCCGCTATTTTTCGAAACGACCACAAGCTTCACGATTAATGTATTTGCTCAGGTAATCAAACCAGTCAAGTCCACTCTTTTCACCGGCTCCTAAATTTATTTTTCTTAAAAAAAACAGTATGTCAGCAAATCCGGCCTTATAAAAGTAAAACAATAGTAAATGATGCGGCAAAACCATATAAGTGAATGTGATGTTTACCTTTACATCAAATTAAGGCCGTGATATTGCTGATAATAATGATGCCGACATGTTGGATCTGGTTTCTGCTATGGCTCAAGAGAGTTTGATATGAAGCTTACTGGACCGGCTCTGTCCTCATTAGTTGCCGACCCGCAAAGTATTACCTCATCAAGAGATATAAAAATTCCATGAAAAACATAAAAAACCTATCAACATTTCGGGATTTTGTTTCGCCTATATATTGTAGCCTTTTGTTCTGTCGAAAATCAGGTATGTTACTTGTCGGCAACAAAACTTCAAATAATATTAGTTTAAATAACTTTTACTTTCCTATTCGCGATGCTTCCAATACTTTATGACGTACGTGATAAAAAATAATTTTAGCGAGAATATGAGAAGGGATTCGTATGTTTTTTATCAGTGATAACTTTCGAAAAAATTTTACATTAATTTGGGTGCGAATGCAAACTTATAAAATAGCCGGCGTTTTAAAACGTTCGATATAGAAGGAGATCATATGGCAGAGAAATATATATTATATATTGGCGGTAATAATCAATTGCCAAGCCACCTTCAATATAATCTTAAGTCTATAGGTTTTAGATTACACTCAGCAAAGACCATACAAAAAGCAGGAGAAATGGTGTTGGTAAAACCCTTCTGCTCTTTGGTCCTTATGCCTTTCAGCTCCTTTGCCAAAGAGATATTCGGGTTTTGTTCATTCATCCATTCCTGGTACGCTCATACTATCGTGATGGTCTTGATGACTAAAGTTAGGATACATATTGAAGAACTGTTGTTCGATTGTGGTGTCGACGATGTAGTAGTTGGCCGTCAAACATCAAGCAAATTATTGACAAAACGTATACAAGCACATCTTCGTGAGGTTAATACACATTTGCTCCAAAATAATACAATACGACTAAAAGACGCCGTAATTGATTTTGATCGCAGAGAGGTCAGACGTGGTGAAAACTGTTATCAACTACGAGGTATCTTGGCTGACTTACTTAAATACTTCCTGGATAATCCGAATCGTATCATTTCAAGGGAAGAGCTGCAGGAGTCTCCTATCTGGTCTGATTCAATTTGTACACCTGCCAAAGAGGGAGGTAAAACTTTTGATGTTACTGTAGGGAAACTGCGAAAGGTTATTGAACCTGATCCAGCCAAACCTCAAATAATACAATCTGTACGTGGAATAGGATGGAAGCTGGCAATAGTTCCTGTTTAAATCTCCTGTCTAAATAGAGAGGCCGATGCATATCAAAGTTTGCTGATTTGATGCTTACAGAGCAGTTTAGGGGAAGTGTATTATGCGTAGAAAATTGATTTATTTATTCTGTCTTATTTTGGTGCTGGGCCCGGTTCTAACGAAGGCAGCCGAAGGTACTGACCCTTGTCTTGTCGGCTGGTGGAAGTTTGATGAGAGTTCAGGTGACACTGCGGCCGATTCGTCCGGCAATGAGAACCATGGCAGCCTGTCAGCGACTAACATCAAATGGACGGAAGAGGGTTGGATTAGCGGAGCATTGAATTTCATCGGTGCCGATAATTACGTGGTGGTTCCAGACAGCCCGACATTGAACCCAGCGGAGGAGATTACTATAACCGCCTGGCTAAAGCCGACCTGGGCAGGGAACAACAGAATCCTGCAGAAAGGACCAATGGATAACCAATATCGCCTTTTGCGCGAATTCGGTGACAATTTTGTTTTTCATTTATCCGGGCTTTCTAATGACAGGCTGGAAAAAATTCCTTGCCCCTCGGGTGGTAAATGGACTCATGTTGCGGCCACGTATGACGGAACATCGATGAAAGTCTACTACGATAGTAAATTAGTTGGCGAGATGGCGACCAGTGGAGTTTTAAGTACCAGCACAAGCCCCCTTTATATCGGAACGAAGCATCCAGGAGCGCTGACTGGTGACGTGTACAAGGGTATAATTGACGAAGTTCGGCTTTACAGTCGGGCGCTGACGGAGACCGAGGTGGCGGTGATTTATACCGGTGGGACCATCGATGAGAGAATAGCCAGAAACCCGGACAAAGTGCTTGGGGAAGCTAATGAAGATCTGCAGCGATTAGGCGACTGGCGTACAAACCCAAAGGTCAAAAAAGAATATTCCGCTGAAATATCCGAGATGCTCTTAATTATTGGAAAAGCAAAAGAGGCCAGTGACGCACCCTCCGGGGAAATTCTACAAGCATACAACAATTTAATTAAACAATTTCCCAATTCCCCACAGGCTATAGAAGCCTTATGTGGAATCGTTATCCTGGACGAGCAAAATGGCCTGGAATATGCTTTGAACTTTTTAGAAAAATTCGGTACTGCCAGCAGAATGGCTGCCTTTTACACAGGAACGATAAGAAGCTTCATGATTAGGTCGGATTATGCGAATGTTGATAAATACGTAAAGCTTTTTATGGATAATCACGCTTCTTCCAAAAAGGGTCCGAAACTTATGGCGCGGATTATGAGCAGTCTCGGCCAGGTTCCCAGACGGGAGCAACTATATGAGATAATTGAACGCAGAGTCTCACAAGACCCTAATTCTGTGATTCGTTGTGCGCTTTTCAGACAACGAGCGATGGCACTTTCCGGGGACGGGGATTTCAGTCGATTCTTAGAAAAGGCTGAATCAGCACGCCGAAAATTTCCCGGGACAAGGCTTGCCAAATGTGCTTCAGCGATTCTGGCAGATAACCAGTATCAACAAGGTAATTTTGTTTCAACTATTAAGGTGTTCAAACCCGAACTTTTCGCAGAACATTGGTCAGAGTCTGCCATTATCGAGGATATAAGCAGCCTTGTCGTGCTCTACAATGTAAATACACTGCGAACTCAGGGCATAGATTTGGGCAAGCTCTACGAAAGCCTGGCCAAATATTGCTACAGTTTAAATCGGAACGCAGCTTCAGTGTTTTGTTACAGGCAAAGCGCAAAAGCCAAAGGTTTTTCCCTGGATGCTTTTGAACGAGCTGCATCAAAGGTAGTCAAATACTGTAATACTACTGCTGAGAATGAAATCTGGTTCTGGAAGGGCCTTTTTGCTGCTGAAGATGGCGACCTGATGGCCGCCGGTTTGTTGTATGAAAAATTTCTGAAAACAGATACTACGAGCATCCTTGCAGCAAAAGCATATTATGATACTGCCCGGGCAAGAATGGTCTTAGGCCAGTATTCTGAGGCTAGGGATGCAATTGCAGAAGTAAAGCGTATAAGCCCATGTGAATCAGTAATCCAACTGGAGTGGGAAATAGCTGACCCTGCTCCTTCCTTAAGAGGAAGGCGAGAGGGTTCTACAAATACCAAAATGTAAATACAGGGGACCGCCAAGGTCAAGATAGAACATAGTCATCAAATATATGGCAAATGATCCAGGAAAAGGAAAATCGGGAGAAGTATTTGCAAAAAGCAATATCAAAGTTACGTATCTTTCGGCGTTTTTACGATGGAAAGGTTGTGTTTTATGATGTGTGGAAGATTGATTTATTTATTCTGTCTTGTTTTGGCGCCAGGCCTGGTTCTAACGGGTTCAGCCGAAGGTGCTGACCTTAGCCTTGCGGGCTGGTGGAGGTTTGATGAGGGCTCTGGGGTTACTATCTATGACAGAAGTGGCAACGAAAACAACGGAACTCTTAACGGTAATCCTCAGTGGGTAGCCGGGAAGATAGGCGGTGCGCTGGAATTTGATGGAAAGGATGATTACCTTGACTGCGGTAATTATGCAAGCCTGGATATTACCGATAAGGTAACGATTGCAGTATGGGTAAAGACAAATGATGCTGGTAATAGTCAACATAATCCTTATGTAACGAAAGGCGACCATAGTTATGCGATAAAGCACCATATCTCCAATAGTATAGAATTTTTCATCTACCATGACAAAAACTGGCATCTTGTTCACTTCCCTGTAGACGGCTCATTTAATGGTGTTTGGCACCATTTGGCCGGAACCTATGATGGAACTAACCTTAAGCTATACATAGACGGTAAATTAGAAGCTACAAATGCGTATACAGGGTCTATAGCCAGCAGTAATTTCAGTGTTAATATAGGTAGAAATGCCCAAACCGAGCAATTTTACAAAGGTGCGATAGATGATGTCCGCATCTACAAGCGGGCACTAATGCAGGATGAGATAGCGGCAATCTATGCCGACAAAACCACCGGCAAAATCACCAGTAATATTCCCGATGTGGAGATAACCAAGTATCCTGAGAAAATACTTCAAAAGGCTTATAAGCAGTTGCAACAGTTTGGTAACTGGCGTACGGATACCACCGTTAGGTCAGAACATGCCAAAGAGATAGCTGACATGCTTTTAGTAATTACAAGAACAAAGCTGATCAAGGGCAATTCGATTAAAGAGATTCTGTACGACTACTATGAGATAACTAAACACTTTCCTGACACACCACAGGCCATTATGGCACTGTGCGAAATCTCTAACTTGGATAAACAGAACGGATGGGGATATGCTGTCAACTTTCTGGCAAAAGATGCGACGGGAACTAAAACAGCTCAGTTTTACGGGATTCTAATAAAGAAATATATGACCGAAATAAATTATACAAAAGTAGAGAAGTATGTGAAGCTTTTCGTTGATAAATATACTTCGGCCAGTAACAGTTTAGAGTTAGTAGAGCAGTTGATGAGCAGTATAGGGCCTTTTAGAAACCGTGAAGATTTACGCAAAATCATCGAGAGGAATGTGCTGCAAAACCCCAACTCGGAAATATGCTGCGCGGTTTTCGGACACCGGGCGCTGGGGCTTTCCAGAACAAAGAAATTTGCCCAGGTTTTGGAGCTGGCAAAAATGGTTCAAACGAAGTTTCCGGAAACAAAACTATCTTTGTGTGCTGCGGCTGTTCTGGCAGATAATCACTACCAACAGGATAATTATATTTCCGCTATGCTTGCATTTAAGCCAAAATTTCTCGCTCAGGATAGACCCGAATCCGAGATCATCAAAGATATTGATAGTACGTTAACACTTTATGAAGCAAAAACATTGCAAACTCAGGCAATAGATTCAGGCAAGGTTTATGAAGTATTAGCTAAATACACTTATAACCAAGGCTGGAATGCCGTGGCAGTACACTGTTATAGGAAAAGTGCGGCGGTAAGAGGTCTTGACCTTAAAACTTTTGAGGAAGCCGCGTCAGAAACCACCAGGTACTCCAATAGCGTACCGGATGTGGAAGTCTGGTTTTGGAAGGGCCTGTTTGCAGCCGAGGAAGACGATTTAATGACTGCTGCAATGACATATAAACGTTTTCTTAAAACAGATACTACAAGCATCCTTGCAGCAAGAGCGTACTACGATACTGCCCGGGCAAGAATGGTCTTAGGCCAGTATTCGGAGGCGCGAGAGGCTATTGCAGAGGCAAAGCGTATATGCCCCTGTGAATCAATAAATCAACTGGAATGGGATTTAAAAAATTCTACCAATAACTCGAGAGGGGGTGGAATTTGAGGAAGTCTATCATGCTGTTTAAGAACTCTACACACATATTGCGTTTGGCAATAATACTAATACTTTGTGCAACCACAGGTTCTTATGGCGATGTTATTAATGCTGACCATTGGCGGGAGTTCGGCAATAAGACGTTATATTTTTTAGGGTGCGACCGATGCCCTGCGCCGGCCTGGCTTAACCGCCGGCATCAGCTAATGAATGCATTTGCTAAACCGAATACGCGAGAAAGTATTTCTGTGGTGGAGTCGTTTTTAGAACAAATGCTGGAAGGCTATGAGCCGGATAGTATTGCCTGGCAGGGCCGAATAAGGCTCGATATAAATCCTCGTTGTATCTTTGGGCTGTTTCTCTCGGATAAATTCCCTGGAACCAAACTGGCGGTCGTGGGCAAGCAGCAGTTTGAACGCTCTGTTGAACGTTCGTCCCTGGTAGCACTTGGAATAACAACCCCCTGGCAGCAACTGCTCGAAGCAGAATTAACAAAGACTAAACGGGATGACCTTGCGGATTTTAAGCCTGAGTCCTTTGACCAGTCGGAAGTGCCTTTTTTGCTTATCTATCTTGCTGAAAACGGCGGTTCCAAAGTTATTAAGCAGCAAGCAAGAAAACGGCTGTCAGACTGTCTATTGGAACGATATGGACTGGAACCGGCTCTCAGACAATATTGTATTTTACTTGAACAGGGAGGTATCAATTTTGACGAGAAGACTTGTCTGGAGGTGGCTGAGCAATTGGAACAGACAGGAGCAATTTGCGATGCCAGGCAGTTGTATGAAAGAATTATTCAAAATACAGATTCAATAGACATTGCGTCCGAAGCAGCCAAAAATATGGTACGAATCAGGCTTGCAAACTCTCAGCAAAAATATGCATGGGAAGTTCTTGATGTTCTGCATCGAAGATTTCCTGATATCGAGCTTAAAACCGGGGAGCTAAAAGATTTCTTTGCGAATTTCCAGACCGGCCGCCAAGAGAGAGCCGGGAAACTTGTAGGTGAACTTCTAACAACACAAAGGCAAGAAGAAGCCATGCGATTATGCGAACTTTGCAGTGACCTATGGAACGACCAGAAGCTTTCCAGGCAATGGCAAAATGTAATTAATAGTGCAGAACCCGGTGGTCTGGCCTGCCAATTTGCCCGTTTGTATCTGGCACTGAATCTGGTCCATAGCGGCAAAGTTAATGAGGCAAAAGATATACTGGATGGTCTATCCGACTCAAGCTATACGACTGTAAGAGCAAGGGCCCTTTTGGTGTTGGCGGATTTAGCCCGGGGCAAGGACAGAACCTTTGAGGCGGTTGCCCATTACCTACAGGCGGCCAGGATAGAAAGGCCGACAGTTTTGCCGCAGTGGTTTATCTCTTCTCAGATTACACAAATGGATGTCAAAAATTTGTCAGCCAAAGAACTAAGCTGCATTATCCCATTTTTGCGCGCTTATAATGAGCTGATTGATGGAAACTTTGAAGGTGCAGTCCCAGACCTTTTAAGAGCAAAAGAAATTGCCTGCAAGACACAACGAAATTCCTTTCTTGGCAAGACGAACAAAACTATACCAGTCATGTTGATGCTGGCCTATATTAAAATAGGTGATTACGCGAGAGCAGAAGAATACGGGCTTCAGGCGATCAGGAATTTTGGAGAACAAGGGCAGGAAAGCAAACAGTCTCCCAGCTACATTTATCGAATTTCAAGAATTGACAACACACTGTTTGAATTGTTTCGTGAATTGCGAGCATTGCAGCAGTCAGGCTCGAAATCACAATCCCAGCGCTACATCCGCAATCTCTATATTACCGTCACAAAGCAAAATCCAGCCGATAAAGGCCCCGAATCTGCAGGAAACAGTCTGATGTATATCTTTTGGCAGATCAAAAAACAACGGGTGAAGCGACTTTTGTTGGCGGAGTACAGCCTGGCTGATGCTCGACTCAAAGAGTCAAATGTTTTCAGGAAATTTCTTAACCTTGAGCCGGTTATATTCGCAGCTCAACTTCTTGACAAAGGTTCATTCGAGCAAATCCGTAAGTCTCTTGTGGCTGCCACCCAACAGGAATATAGAAAAGGCCAGATATACAGATTTGCCAGGTTTTCTCAGGAGGTAGGCCAGCCTTACATGACCCGAATGGCCCTGGACGTAGCAGTCCAGCAACTTGATACTGCTGGTGATAATGTTGAATTGTTAGAGAATATTGCTGATATGTATCTGAATGGCAACAGCCATCAGAAGGCCGTAGAGATCTATGGGAGAATAGTCGCAGAAGCTTCCGACGCCAACGAAGCTCCGGAGGCCCAATTTAAAATTATTAATATCTATACCGAACAGTTGAAACTATACGATAAGGCCATCCAGGAATGTCAAAAGTTCCTCAACAAATTCTCTGATAGCACAAAGGTAAGTCAGGTGGAATTTCTAATAGGAAAACTGGCATACCTCAATAAGGATTATACCGGAGCAACCGGGCAGTTGGATAGTTTTCAAAGGAAATATCCGAACAGTTCTGAAATAGGCCAGGCAATGATGATCGCAGCGCTTGGACGGATGTCCGAACGGGCTACAGATGATGCAATTGACCGCTTTACAGAAATAATCCGTAAGTACCCTAACAGCGATATTGCTGCTCGTAGTAAGCTCCTGATAGGTCATGCACTGGTCTCAGAACAAAAATACTCGCGGGCGCTGGAGACATTTAAGCAACTTGTTGAGCAGTATCCGAAATCACAGTATGTCGAACGTGCCAGGAGTTTTATTGAACGTTTGGGCAGGATTTCTCGATGATGCAGTCTTATAACAGATTTATACTGTCTATCTTATGGGCGTTGCTGGTTCATTTGTGCTTAAGCACTTTACTGGTGTATGGTCGTTCTGAAGATGACGTCTCTCCGGAACTAAGTGGTCAGTCGCTGACCGGTGAAGGCCTTCCCGTTACGTCAGATGGATATAAGCGGCCCTATGTGTTGCTTATTGGGATTGAAACGCTTAGAGCCGACCATGTAGGGCACTTAGGCTATTCGAGGAATACGACACCAGCACTTGATGCCATTGCGAAAGAGGGTGTGGTTTTCACGAAGACGATGGCGACGGCAAGCTGGACAATGCCTGCGGTCATGTCCGTGTTAACATCACTTTATCCCGAGGTGCATGGCACGAGTAACTATGACAAAAAGCTGCCGGAAAGTGTGCCCACACTTGCGGAGGTCCTGAAAGAGAGCGGATATAAGACAGTTGCTTTTGTCAGTAATCCAACTCTTGATGGACGATATGGTTTTTGCCGTGGATTTGAGTTATACGACGATTTTTCCGTTTGGCTGGATTCTATTGGCATGGGCAAGTCTTTAACCGGTTCCGATTCGGATGTTCATAAGACACTTACTAACGAACCACTTACACTGTCCGCGCTGAGCTGGCTTGAGCGACATTACCAGGAACCATTCTTTATGTTTGCGTTCTACTTTGATCCGCACTATGACTACATTCCTCCATCGCCATTCGATACTATGTTTGATCCCAACTATGATGGTTCTATAGACGGACGTGGTATTGCTGAAGAGCCTCGCAAAAGTAATCGACCTCCTGAGAGGGACCTGGATCACATAATTGCCCTCTACGATGGCGAGATCCGCTACACGGACACATATATCTCAAAGCTGCTGGAAGCATTCGCCGAGTTTGGTATTTTGGACCAGACCCTTGTGGTTATATTTGGCGATCATGGGGATGAGTTCTACGAACATGGCAGGACCGGACATGCGCATACGCTATACAATGAGCTTATACACATTCCATTGGTCCTTAGATGGCCATCTGAAATTCCAAAAGGCAGGTGTATCGATGCGTTGGTAAGTCAGGTCGATATCATGCCTACGATTTTGGACTATCTGGAAATACAGCACCAGCAGGCTATACAAGGCAGAAGCCTGAAAGATCTTATTGAGGGACACATTCGTGGTGTTCATGAGTATGTTTTTGCAGGGGGCAGTACCCACAGATGTGCAGTAATAGGAAGCCGAAGAAAGATGGTCGTAAATCCCGACGGCGATAAAGAGTTCTACGATCTACTGAGCGATCCTATGGAACAGAACAGCGTTCATCAGGCGGGAAGGTCTTCAGCTTTGGCGTCGTCTTTTGAACGCCGGCTGGAGCAATGGGCGTTAGAAAATAGAAAGCTTACAGCCCTGTTTCCACGAGACTCAGATTCCGATCAGATTCGATTAGACGAGAATCGTCTGAAGCAGCTCAGGGCTTTAGGCTATATCCAGTAGAAGGAGCGAATTTATGTCTACTACGATGACTCAGCATAATCTTATGGATATTCTTTCAGCAGAACCGGCGGCACTGAGTAAGTGTCAACTCCGAAAGATTTATGACACTGTGGCGCATAATGGTAAAAGCAGCCTGTTAGAAGGTATCATCCAGAGTGGTTTGATGTCTGAAGAGACACTGCTTGATGTGCTGTCTGAGCGGTTGAACATGAAGAAAATTAATCTGGCGGAATATGAACCGGCAAAGGAGGCCATAGACCTGGTACCGGTTGAGCTGGCGGTACGGCAATGCTGCCTGCCGCTGCGCGCTGTTGACGGCAGTCTGGAGATAGCTGTTGATAATCCAGTTAACTGCCAGCTATTAGACGATTTACGTCTCTTGCTGCACACACGCTTCAATGATATGTACTGTGAGCCTGTTTTTTATCTTGCCTCTCGGAACGACATCCTGCAGGCTATAAAGAACGTCTATGGCCTGGGGGCTGAAGCCGCTGAACGACTTGTTTCCCAGCTCCCATCGTCCGACGGTCATGATAATCGTGCGGCAGAGGAAGAGGACCACATCAATATAACCATTGACGGTGAGCCTTCCATGGTCCAATTCGTCAATCTGGTCATAATTGAAGCGGTAAGAAACAGAGCGACCGATATCCACATCGAACCATTTGAAGGAAAGCTTCGAGTTCGGCAACGTATCGATGGAATGCTGTACGAGGTGCCAACACCGCCTGCTATGGCGGACTTTACAGCAAACATTGTCTCGCGTATCAAGGTGATGGCGCAGTTGGACATTGCGGAGAAGCGTTTGCCGCAGGATGGCCGAATTAAGATACGTATCGATGATGACGGCTTTGACCTGCGGATTTCTGTACTGCCAAGTTCATATGGTGAAGCTGTCAATATACGAATCTTATCACAACACATGAGATTTATGCCATTGTTTCAGCTGGGGCTTGACCAGTCTGATATGCCTCTTGTCACAGACCTTATAGAACGACCAAATGGTGTGATTCTTGTAACCGGGCCAACCGGCAGCGGTAAGACCACATTTCTGTATGCGTGTCTTAGTCGAATAAACGTTATATATCGTAAAATAGTGACCATTGAGGATCCTATAGAATACCGTATGGACGGCGTAATTCAGATGCAAACTCTGGCGAAGATTGACTTTTCATTTGCCAGGGCCCTTCGCAGTATGCTCAGGCATGATCCTGACGTGATGATGATTGGTGAGATACGGGATACTGAGACTGCTCAGATTACGGTACGCAGTGCCCTCACAGGTCACCTGGTGTTTAGTACCCTGCATACGAACGATGCGGCCGGCGCTATTGCCAGATTGCTCGATATGGGGATAGAGCCGTTTTTGGCGGCATCTTCCTTGTTGGCTGTGTTAGCTATCAGACTGGTAAGAATCCTTTGTCCGAACTGCCGGCGCGAGGTACGTGTCGAACCGTTTATGCTTGAGCAGCTTGGTGTCACTGAATCCGAATGCGACGTTGAGATAATATTTGAGCCTGTTGGTTGTGTGCACTGCCGTCATACCGGTTTTTCGGGACGAGTTGGAATATTTGAAATACTGCGCATAAACGAGCCTATTCGGGAGCTGATTCAGCGCCGTATTGCAACAGGCAATATAAAAGCCGAGGCGATAGCTGCGGGAATGAAAACACTTCGTCAGGATGGCTGGCGCAAGGTTAAAGCAGGTATAACCAGCATCAGCGAGGTCTTGCGTGTAAGCCACGCCGACGAACTTATAATGGCTGACAAATAAAAATGGCCACATTCCAATACATGGCAAAATCGAGTCCACAGGAAAAAGTACGGGGAACGATAGATGCAGACTCTATCAGTTCTGCCGCTCAGCGTCTAAGATTTCAAGGTCTGTTCCCTATCCATATTGAACCAAAGTCTTTTGCCAGGAGAAGGCTTGCAGTATTTGAGCGGCTTAGTCTAAAAAAAATAGGGCCGGGTGCGCTCTCCGAGTTTACGGACCAATTGGCGAGTTTGCTTGATGCAGGTGTGCCTCTTGAGCGCGCCTTGAGACTGCTTGGGCGACAGATTTCCACCCCCCTTTTGAAAAGAAGCGTGTTGGAAGTCACTGAGTCGTTACGCGAAGGTAAATCACTGGCTCTGGCATTATCGGCTTACCCGAGGATATTTTCCGGAACCTATGTAAGTATGGTTAGAGTTGGCGAGGAGACCGGCCTGTTAGCCGATATGCTTAGAAGGCTTGTCAAATCGCTGGATGAAGAGTACCAGTTACGCAGCAGGCTAAAGACTGCCATGGTATATCCTGTCTTTTTAAGCTGCGTGGGATTAGGTACGGTCATAGTTCTTATGGTGTGGGTAATACCGAAATTCAGCTCTTTCTTTGCCTCACTTGAGCATCAATTGCCTCTGCCAACGAGGCTCGTTATAGAAATAAGCTCCATTCTGGCCAAAGTTTGGCCGTTAATATTGATCGGAATTGTGTTGGTTGTATTATTTGCTTTGCGGCTGCTGAAAAACAAAAGTGTTAAATTAGCGTTTGACAAGCTCTGCCTGCGAATACCTGTGGTGGGCGGACTTATTATCAAAATTCAATTGGCACAACTTATGCGAACATCAGGAATTTTGCTCTCGCATGGCGTCAATATGATCAGCGCCCTTAGCATCACAGGCGAGACCCTGAGCAACAAGTTTATTGCCTCCCAGGTGTGTAAAGCCCGTGATGGAGTGGCCAAAGGAGAGAAACTCCACGAGTGCTTTTCCGAAAATCAGGTCTTCCCGGCAACGGTGCTTGGGGTGATGGCAGTCGGACAGGAAAGTGGGGATTTGCCGCAGATGCTTGTGCGGGTCAGCGAGCAATATGAACAGCAAACTGAACGCCAAATAAAAGCTCTGACAAGTATGATAGAGCCTGTAATGATTCTGGTTATGGGCAGCATCGTAGGATTTATAGTGGTCTCTATGCTTATGCCGATTTTCAAGGTAAGCACCTTGGTTCATTAAGTGTTCTGGAGAAAGTAGCAGGTGGAATATAATGAAAGGGAATATTCATGAGCAGGAACAAAGTTAGAAAGGCATTTACCTTAATGGAGCTGCTTCTTGTGGTTATCATTATAGGGGTTTTGGCTGCGATCATGCTACCAAGTTTTTCGGGACGAAGTGAAGAAGCACGAATAACACGTGCCAGGACAGAGATAGAGAGCACACTGGGTTTGGCACTGGACATGTTTGAATCCGATATTGGCAGTTATCCGTCAACCCAACAAGGTCTGGACGCCTTGATTAGGCAACCGGAAGGAGCTGACAACTGGCGGGGACCGTACATCAAGAAATCCAACAGATTCGAAGATCCATGGAGGAACGAATATAACTACCAGTTTCCCGGTCAGCGCAACACATTCGGTTACGACTTGATAAGTCCGGGACCGGATGGTCAGTTAGGAACGGAAGATGATATTTCAAATTTCGATGAAGAACGGGAATACCAGCAGCGATAACCTAATTTGCGGTTTTACTTTGATAGAGCTATTGCTGGTGCTGATTCTCATTGCGATAACTGTGGCTACCATAGTACCCCGGATTGGTGATAGCGTATCCGGCTGGCAGGTAAGGGAAATCTCAAAAAATATGCTGGCCACAATCAAAATAGCTCGGCAACTTGCTTTAACCAGCCAGGAGGTAATATTTTTTACTCTGAATAACGATAGCACCAGTTTCACCATAAAAAAACCCAGCCACACTGTTGATTTGTATGGTACGGCTGATGAATCTTTGGTTCCAAGACAATTTCTCGGTAAAGGTGCAACAATAGTCCTGCTTGAAGGATTCCGAGATATCAACAACGAAAAGAGCCTTATATTTTGGCCCGACGGCAGGACGCAAAAGGCACATGTTATTTTGACTGCTGAAAAGGACAGCAAGGCTATTCAATGGCACATCTTCATTGAGAACGATGGTTCCGCTGTTCTCCGGGAGGTAGCTGACAAATGAAAAAAAAAATTACCGGTTTTACCCTCATGGAAACAACTCTTGCGCTTACGTTGCTGACAGTGGGAATGCTTGGTCTGGCGGGCGCGTTTTCGCAAATTGTGACCTCTAATACTGTAATCAAGCAAAAGCAGATAGCCGCCCTTCTGGCAACTACTAAGCTCAATCAGTTGAGGACGATGGCCCTGTCCGATATAAGCGAATTAAAAGGCACCTTTGATGAGCCGTTTCAGAATTATAGCTGGCAAGCCGTATTTAACTATAAGCTGGGTAACGACAGAGTTGCTGATGTATGGTTGGAGATCAAGCACAAATCAGGGACTGCTGTAAAAGTATGGACCCGGATAATGATCGAAAATGCAGAGTGACAAAACGAAAATTTCAAACGGATTTACGATAGTCGAGCTTACGGTGGCGCTATCGGTTTCTGCGATGGTGTTAGCGACTGGGTATGAACTATTTAAGACCTTAAGAGCTGTAGGCGGCAAACAGGACCAATTTTTGGCCGATTCAGGGCGGATAATAAATATTCTGGATCAAATCAGAGAAGATCTGGTACATGCGGTTCCAAAGCCTTATGGGCAGGAAGCCGTATTTGCGGGTAATAATATAACCTTTGATTCCGACGAATCCAAGCTGCTTCAGTTTTATTCGCTTGGCGTAACTGAGCAATTTAATGAAATCTGCGGCATGCGTCAGGTTCACAGAATTACATATGAGTTAATAAAGGAAAATGATTCGATTTGTTTATACCGAACTGTAGCCCCGATAGTGAACAAAGACAGTCCTTCCAGTGACCAAAAAAAGGAACCAATCCTGGATAAAATCGATGAAATTAAGATATCTTTTCACAATGGCAGCAGGCTGGAACCCTCGTTTTTTTCAAAACAGTATCTACCTGTCTATGTCAAACTCGAACTTACCGCCTATGGCCAGGTCTGGCCGTTGGCGGTGAAGCTGCCTTGTGGTACGGCAAATACGGAGTAAGCCTTATGGTACGAAAGGAAAGCCGCCGGAAAGCTCTGGTATTGATTGTGGTAGTATATATTATCGCCTCACTGAGTATGTTGGCCTTTGCTTTGGCATATAGGAGTAGAATAGCCATAAAGGAAACGAGCCTTCTAACAGAGAGACTCCAGCAGGACCAGCTTGCCCTTGCCGCCTGTACACAAGCCCTCAGTATCCTGGCGGCAGATGACCGGAATGTAGATTATCTTGCCGAACCGTGGTCCGGCCGGCACGAACTCGTACCGGTTCAAGTAGCCTACCAGCCGGTCGATACAAACGACACCCCGTGGGAGGTGAACTGGAAATTGGTTGATGAGTCTGCAAAGATTAACGTGAACCTTGCCTCGGCGGACCTGTTATTAGGGATAGAATCCCTTGATGAAGCTGCTGTGGCATCAATTCTGGATTGGGTTGACCAGGACGATATACCTAATCCGGATGGTGCAGAGGATGATTATTATTCCGGCCTGGCGCCTGCTTATAAATGTAAAAACGGCCCTGTTGACAGTATGGAGGAGCTTTTGCTTATTAAGGGAATTTCATCGCAAATTTATTACGGTTCTAATATGGAGCAAGGAGGCAATTTTCCGACTGAAACGAGTGTTGATTTTGCTGAATCCGCAGAAGAGAATTGGCAGGATGATTTTGTCGGCTTATATGATATGCTGACGGTTTACGGCGACGGCAGGATAAACATAAATACGGCATTGAGGCAGGTTCTGGATGCCATGCCATTACTTTCCGATGCTGCGGTAAGTGAGATCGTATCCAGGCAGAAAAGTCCGGCACGGAAGTTTAGTTCAATGGATGATATAGAGAATAGCGACAATTTCAATGTAATTGACAAACTGCTGCTGACGGAGATAGCTAAATTTAATTCAAATCATTTTCAACTCATTATAAGTATCCGCAAGAAAGGAAATTCCTTCTGGTGTGAATATGTGGCAGCTATCGAAAGGCAGGGAAAAAATACCCATGTTCTGAACTGGCAGCGTAAATCTCGAACGATAAATAAAGACATAATCTATTTTGGCGTTTACGATAACCAAAGTGTATCTTCACAAGGATGAAAGTAATGGCTTTTTTCAAACCGCTACTGAGGGCAAATAGAAGGACTGGTCTGGTATTTGTGCACGATAAAGGCTTAGACATGCAGGTCCGTTCCTGTAAAGGCAGACGTATTTATTGGCACCATTTTATACATTCGGCAGATATTGAGTCCGATCGTAAAACGGATCATATTGACATACCGAGGGTGGCTAACTGGGTGCTTGTTATTCCTGCTTGCCAGTGTATTACGAGATATGCTGTTTTACCATCGGTTGACTCGGCAGAGATCGACAAAATGCTCGAATTTGAACTGCCGAATATAGCCCCGTATAATACTCAGCCCTGGGCATGGGACTTTTCGGTTATTGGTCAACAGGAAGATGGTGCCTCGAAGGTGCTGATTGTCCTTTCGCCATTGTCTATAATCGACCGTCACTTAATAAATTTACTATCCCTGGGTATCAAACCCCGGGTTATCAGCACCAGCGCAATGTTTCACAGTCTTCTTCTAAGCGAGGGAAAAACCTTGCCGGATTCGAATTCAGTGGGCTGTTTCTTTTTTGATAATGATTATATGGATTTTTTTACGATTGAAAACGGGAAGGTTTCTTTCTTACGCGGCGTCCGGTTAAAGAAAGAATTTTGTGAAGACTCAAGACTTGTGGAGGCTGAAATTAAACGCTCTTTATCCACGATTAAAGACCACGGATATATCGGCTGTCCCGACGCGTTCCTTACAATCAACACAAATAATCCCACGATAAATTTTGCTAAAATTGTCGAAGCAGTCCTGGGCGTTTCTGTCAAGAAGATAGAATCCGCCTCTTTATACAACGAACATTTATCAATTATAGATAAACTCCCGGCTCTTGGTTCGGATCACAATCTTTCACCCGCCCATCATAAAACTCAAGTCAATCTACTCCCCAAGCATCTAAAGGAGAAGCACCGCCATGGTAAACAACGCAGGCAGCTGGCACTGCACGCCCTAAAAGTATGTCTAATTCTGCTGCTGGCCTTCTTATGCCTGAAGGCCAATATCAGGCGTAAGAATCGCCTGCTTGAAAGGTATGAGCAAAGGCTTTCCACCATCAGTCCTATGGCTGAAAAACTCCAGTTCCTTCAGCAGCAATTGGCGATTATTGAAAACCAGCTGCATGGCGGCGTTGCGACGCTCGACATCATCTCCGAGTTATACAGGGTTTTACCGGGAGATGTAACGGTCCATTATCTTAGCATCGAACAAGATAATAAGATCGTGATAAGGGCGCAGGCAAGGCTGCTTTCACAGGCCTTCGATTGCATAAGCCCGCTTGAGCAGTCGGATTATTTTGACAATGTAAAGCAAAACTATGCCAATCAGCGCCAGATACAGGAAAGTGTTCTGATCGATTTCGAAATTGTGGCAAATCTTCAAAATGCCAACCGCGGAAAGGCTAAAATATGAATCCTCTGCAGCATATTTCTATTAGAGGCGGTAAATTTGTAATTGCAGGGCTTGTTATGCTGGGTATCAGCGTGGTTTATTTGCTGTTTTTCTCCGTACCTATACGCAACTGGCTTGACCTCAACACTCGATTAGTCCTTACGAAGAATAAGCTTCTTAACATGGAAGAAGCCCTGTATCGCCGGGAGCAGGTCGAAGCCTTATGCAAAAAATTTGAGCAGCGCATTCTTGCAACAGGAACGGATGCTGAAGAGCTTGGCTTCATGCTGAAAGAGCTGGAAGCAGTTACCCGCGCGAGAAATATTCAGGTTAAAAGTATAAGACCCCTGCCGGCGCAATGGATCGGTAATTACAGGAAATTTCTCGTATTGTTACAGGTCGAAGGCAGAGTACACAATACGCTCGAGCTTTTGCACTCTATCGACACTTCACCGAAAATCCTGACAATTGAATCTATAAAAATCCAGGCCCTGAGAGCCGGCCCTAACCTTCTGTCCACTAATATTCTTATTTCAAGGACATCT
>CAZZAX010000091.1:0-23980 GCA_964653075.1 uncultured Pirellulales bacterium | reverse complement strand
GACAGCAATCCGCAGTACAGAGGTGTAAAGATGTACGGCGGCCAGAGCGTTTCCGCCGGCTCAATCATCGTCCGGCAGTGCGGAACAAAATTTTTCGCCGGCTCTAATGTCGGTATGGGCAGAGACTTCACTTTATTTGCAACCGCAGAAGGAAAGGTGCGCTTCCAGGGTCGAAAAGTGCACGTTGTCTGATAAAAAAAGTTAATATAACCGGTAAAAAGGATGGTATAATTGCCATCCTTTTTTTATATCAAAGATGCAATACGATATACGCAATACGCACTACGAACACTATGTTTATTGATGAGGCACAAATTCAGGTTGTGGCAGGGGATGGAGGCCATGGGTGCCTGAGTTTTCGGCGCGAAAAGTTCATCCCCAAGGGCGGACCCGATGGCGGCGATGGCGGCAGAGGAGGCTATGTCTATTTCCAGGCCGTAGATAATCTCGATACCTTAATAGATTTCGCCGGTAAACATCATTGGCGGGCTCAGAATGGCCAGCCCGGCTCAGGAAGCAACAAGCACGGAGCGAACGGCCGGGACCTCGTTATCAAAGTTCCTCCGGGCACACTCATTTACGATATCGACCTCGATTTGCTTCTCAAAGATATGAGCGAGATCGGATTAAAGGTATGTGTCTGTCGTGGTGGAAAAGGTGGAAGGGGTAATAAGGCCTTTGCGACATCAACTAATCAGACCCCCAGAAATACCGAACGCGGCAGGAAGGGCCAGGAGAGAAATATCCGGCTCCAGTTGAAGCTCATTGCCGATGTGGGCCTGGTCGGTATGCCGAACGCCGGCAAGAGCACGCTAATCTCCCGCTGCTCGGCGGCAAGACCTAGGATTGCGGATTATCCGTTTACCACGATCGAGCCGGTGCTTGGCATCGTCGAATTGTCTGGCTTTCGCCGGTTTGTTATGGCAGATATCCCCGGCCTTATAGAAGGCGCGCATAGCGGTGCGGGCCTCGGCGATAAATTCCTCAAGCACATAGAAAGAACTGCAATCCTGGCCCATATACTCGATATAATGCCGACCGATGGTTCCGACCCAGTGGAAAATTACAATGCGATACGACGCGAGCTGGAGCAGTACAGTAAGGCACTTGCTCAAAAGCCCGAAGTTATTGTCGCGAATAAAATCGACCTCGACCCCGACGGAAAAATAATAGAAGACCTCAGAAAAAAGCTAAAAAAAGATATTCACCCAATCTCAGCAGTTACAGGCTCCGGAATAAAAGAGCTGAGCGAGCTACTGTGGCAAAAGACCAAAGAACTAAAAAGCTAATCTTGAGCGATGTCGAAGGGCCAATCTTAATAAGCAAAAGCGCATAAAAAAGGCCGAGCTAAAACTAAGCCCGGCTTGTTTTCGGTGCCAACACTTATGCTGCCTAGCGAATGCCACCTTTCCGCTGGTCGATTACTTTCACTCCTTCAGGGATTTCAAACTTGAACAAGTCCTCCGCCAACTTTTCATTGTAGCTAAATTCGTAACATGCTTCCAACTTCTTCTGTCCATTTTCGATGTGATATTCCCGTGCGCGGATTGGCAGTTTTGTTTCTGCGTCAAAGATTATTTCGGCTTCTACATCACCCAATTTGTCTTGTGCTAAGCGTATACCCTTAAGGTCAATAGTGGCCACTATGACTTTTTTGCCACTTTCTTCATCAGTTTCAAATTTTGTTGTCATTGCCCCGCCATCTTCAGCGACCTTTGTTGCCATATGTTCTACATATCCCGGTGGATCGTCGATGGTCTTTTTCGAATGGATAGAGACTGTGGAATCCTCATTTACGATTCTTTCAGTATTGCGGTCATAGGCAGGTTTATAATTGTACATCACACCGTCAGCGAAAACCGTCAATCGCCCCTCGGGCGATTCTATTCTTCTCGCAATAGCCCGTCCATCTTCGGAATATTTCGTCCAAAACTCGTAGCGATTGGGCGGCTCGATAGCCCTCATAACCATGTGCTTGTTTTCAACGTGCTTTAGAGCCTCGACTGCGTGTTCCAATGCAAAGGCGACACTCGCACCATCGGGTGAGCCGCCGATGTAATTAATACCCAGCATTACTGCGATGATTATTACCGCTGCGGCGGCTAACCTTGTTATTTTACTTTTCATGATAATTCTCCATATATTCGGCTTAGTTATAGCCGATTTGTTATTCTTCGCTTTCACCAATGCCATTGAAATCTCGACATTAATTTGTTCATCTAACTTTGCACTTGTGGGAACGTGCAGTTCTTTGAATGACTTTCGTATATTATCTACCGGTCTCATTTTTTACCTCGCTATTTAGCAGTGACCGCAGTTTGTTCAATCCATAACGGTACCGGCCCTGGATTGTATTGATTGATTCACCTTCTAACTCGGCAATTGCCCTAAATTTCAGGCCACTATACAAATGAAGAAGTAAAACCTCTCGTTGCCAGCATGGAAGCTGACGAATCGCCCATGCCAGGCGTTGTGACCGCTCACCAAACACGGCAGAAACATCCGGCCTATTTGAATCCGATGCAATCGGTGCTACCTGCTCCAATGACGCGCTCTGGTGTCTTTGTCCGGCTTTATTCTTATTGCGTACGTCATTAACGACACAAGTGACTAAATAACCTTTCAGGCTCCTGGTCAGTCGCTGCTTTCCACAGGACCTGATGAACGTCACAAAGACATCATGCACAACATCCTCAGCAGAACCTCTATCATATAAAAGAGCAGTAGCCAAAGTCATCAAATCGTCTTTGTACTTTATATATATGCGAGGAAGGACATCCGCCTTGCCGTGGTTATACTTCCACATTAGTAGCCTGTCTTCCAGCATAGAAAAGCTTTTCCGGTTTTCTCAGTTCAAAACAATCGATTGCCAGCCATACGACAACTAATAAGGCCATTTTAGTATAAATAAAATCAAATTCTTTGCACGACAGTACTCAGGAAGCGCATAAAAAAGGCCGAGCCAAATTAAGCCCGGCCTGTTTTGTTACACAACATCGTTGTTCAAGGAAGTATAGCTTTCGAAATCAAATAATCAGGATATCGAGCCATATTGCGGCAGGAGGTACCCAAAATCCTGCCTTACAGTTGTTGATTGTTGTGTTTTCCATAAGTACTTTCCGTGCTTTGGGTTTCTTTACATTCTATAATTTTTTAGTGTGTATCTTACGAATCTCCGCTTTCTGAAAAAAAAGGGTCTTGCTTGTGCTCGGTGAAGCGTGCACCCATGAGATGTAAATGGATGTGTGCAAGCAAGGCCCAATTTAAAATAAAAAATACTAACTCACCCCGCAGTTAAGTTAGTATAGAATTTGATTGCCGGAATATTCAATTGTGGTGAATTTGTGATTTCCCATATAATTTTCAATACCCTTACCCAGCTACGCTGCCGAGCATCTCTTTTAATATAGAACCGAATCTGTTGAAAACCTGTTGCCTGCTTTCGACCTTTCATAATAGTTCTTCATACCGCTCGCTATCCGGAAGTATTTCCGGCTCTCTGGCCCAAATCATATTTTCCGGAAAATCCAATGCGAAGACCCTGTCGTCTGTCTCTATATTGTATTCAATGTCCGTGACATCAAGAATCAGCACATCCTCGTCCATGGTGCGCACATACATCTGAAAACCTTCAAGTAATTTTGTCTTTGCATCAAAGAAGTACACCCTCACATGGTAGGAATCCGAGATAAACTTGTTTCGAAGATAGTCATCCTCAGCAACGTGTGTTCTTATGTCAACAATTACAAATTTCTTCCTTCTTTCAGATTCCTTGCGCCAGAGATAGACTTCACGGTAAGGATTATTCTTTGCCTTTTGTAACTCATTGTCCAAAAGATCATGCACGTTCAATAACCGGCCCGGCCATTCGAAAATCTCTTCTGTTCATTTTTTTAGCCACGGAATCTCAGGCAGATCATTCGGTTCAACATCACGTATGCTCAAGTCTCCATAGACTACTCTGTAGGTTTTTGAGCCCGGCGGCTTCCACCAGCAAACGGGTGCATTCGCATCGCCGAATTTTACATCTTCGCCAATGTATTGGTAGTCACTACCTTCGGGCAATCGTTCTATAAATTCACAGCCCAGAGTGCTCTTGTTGGAATCTTCATCTGACCAGTTTTGAATCTTCTCCACATCTGCCAAACACTTTTTCTTTACTTCTTCAGTCATAGGTCTTCCGCCCATGTATCGGGTACGAAACTTCCCGTCAAGATATTTTGGATAAACAGCCAATCCTTCAATCAGATGTTGTTCGGTTAATTCGAACGGGGTTTGTATTCGCTGAGTCTTAAGGTCTACGAGACAGTAATCTGCCGGACGTTTCAGACTGAACAGTCGTTTATCAAACTCCATATCAAACTTAATGTCACTGAACAGCTCTCTCATTCCGCTTTTTTCTTCCGATATTTCTTCGATTTGTATCGGAAGAGCGGTGTTCGGGTCGGCCCAGACGGTGATTGTCTTGTTATCTTTGGAAATTTCAAAGCAGACAGTTTCACGGCCGTTCAATTTAACCCGGCCGAGATTCTTCTCTGTACCATCTCGAAAATCTTTTTTTAGTCTCTCATACTCACGGAGTTCATGGCCCGGAGAATCTCCATCATCCCCAATCACACCCCATTTTGTGTGAGGAAACAAGAGTAAATTTTTATTCAACTTTGTATTACGTATAACCACCTCGTATTCAGTACTACTTTCAATTACATCTTTACGATATTGGTATGGCTCCATGATTCTGGTTTTGGAAATTTCTTTTTCATCACCTTTTTCAAGCTGATAAATGTACATCACTGTTCGTGCGGCCTCGATGTTTTCGAGCACATCCGCCCAGGTAAGGCTTGTACCATCAGGTGAGCCTCCGATGTAATTAATTCCAAGCATTACCGCAATGATTATCACCGCCGAAGCGGCTATTTTCGTTATTGAACTTTTCATGATATTACTCCTTAGACTTAATCGGAGCGAAGCCGGTGTTGTTTTTGATTTTTCATGAGCACGCTGAATTTTCTCAAAGATGGCCTCATGTCTTTCTTGGTTGGTGCTCAACGTTGATTTCTGAAAATATCTCTTTATGTCCTCTACGGATTTCATACTGTCACCTCATTATTAAGCAATGAGCGTAATTTCTCAATACCATACCTGTATCGGCCGTTAACTGTGCTGATGGAAGTTTTCTGCAAACCGGCAATTTGGCGGAAGGTCATCTTTGCTTCCATACGTAGGGCTATGACTTCCCTTTGTTCGTACGGCAGACATGCCATCGCATGACTCAGAAGTTCCAGGTGTTCACTTAAAACCGCCCATTGGTCGGGCCGTCTCTCCGCAGATGCTATATGTTCTGCCTTATCGAGACTGTGTATTCTACGGCGATTGTTGGTGCGTCGCTGGTTTCGAACACAATTCAAGGTGCTGGTTGTCAGATAGCTTTTCAAACTGCCGGACAGACCGAACCGTTCGGCCGATTGGGCGAAATTAGTAAACACTTCCTGTACGATGTCTTCTGCTGTGTCTGTATCGCCTGCCAGCACAACTGCGAGCTTAAGCAGATGACCATGATACTTGTCATAGATCCGCCGCAGGGCTTCCCGACTTCCCCGCTTGAATTTCCAGATAAGCAGCTTATCTTCCACTACCCTATTACACACCGAAAGAGGCATTTTTATATATAGTTTTTCAAAATTATTTTTAGTAAGTCTCGAAAAATACGAAGGCCCGGTTTTTGGGTGAGTTCATTCATATTACCGTCAATATAATTAATAACCTTTTTACATCAGCAGGAACTTCATCTTCAAGATGCAAAAAAACCACAAAAAAATCAGTTTTTTGGGATTGTTTGTAATTGTACAGATTTGTTGGTTGAAAAGCGCATAAAAAGGCCGAGCCAGAGTAGCCCGGCCTGCATTTTCAATAATGATTTGATCAGAATATATCTTTTGTTCGTAGCCAACAACTTAGTTCAAGAATAAATTCATTGTCCTTATCCGTTGCTTTCAAAACCGGTGTGTAACGGATATTGCGATGTTTACCGTCCGGCCAATTATCACCTCCAAGAGCTGCTTTGACTCCCTGATTCAGCCACAGTGGGCACTTTTTCGCTGTGATACTTCGATATCCTTCGTCGATAATGAACGTTATCTCCATGAAGTAAATAGGACCGCCCGTTATCTTATATCTTTCACGATATGGTATTAATAAGTCTTCGGCTGGTCCGTCGAATTTCTCATGCAAACGGACTATTGCTTTTTTGATTCCAGGTGAATTATGAACCTCAATTTCGACCGGTTCACCGCCCAGAATAACTTGCCCAATACCATGTGGAGGTTTTGTTTTCGTTGGCGGTTCGAAAAACTCTACAGGTTTTTCCGGCTCCTCGTAATCAAAGAGCAGCAGGTCACTCACACAATACCATTTCTCTATTTTATAATAAGTTTTAATCTGTATCGGCATCAGAGAATTTCTGCCCACGGTCACTGAAATTTTTTCTATCCAGTCAAATTTTTCAGGTGGATCAAAATTATAAATTAGAAAATCCGAACTCACTAACGTAGGTTTTTTGTTGTTGAACTGGGAAAAAACAAAGGACAAGATTCCCTCTGTTATCGCTTCAAAAAAGGTTTTACGTTTATCCAGACGGGATTTTGCAACAACAGTTACATTATTATGTCTGTCGAAGATCTTATACGTCTTACCGTTATCGAATGACTGATATGCTCCGTAGCTGCCATAGCCCCCACAACTGCGACTTCGTAGTTTCCCATGAGCATACCATCCTTCACTTACAGAAGGGAAACTGTTTTCATTGCTTGTTACTTCATAAAAATGCACATGATCCACATCATTTAACCGACGAGTAATATTTGCCCACCCAACGCTCGCGCCATCAGGTGAGCCGCCAATGTAATTAATACCCAGCATTACTGTGATGATTATTACCGCCGCAGCGGCTAATTTTGTTATTCCGTTTTTCATAATAGTACCTCCGGTAAATGCCAATAGATGGCTGATTCGTCCCGCCCGTTTGTGCTGCTTGATGCTATGGGGTAATGAGGCCATCAGCTTTTGGTGAAGGTGATTGTGATTTTGGTAAAACGACTCATATACCTTGTTCAAATCGTTGTCCAACGGCGTTTTCATCGGATATTCTCCTGTTCTCCAGGCATTAACTTTTCCAGGCGTTTGCGTGCCCGCCCGAGAAGCCGGTAAAACCCCGACCTCGACAGTCCCATTATCCTGCGGACATTGTCGGCCGAGTTGCCCTGCAGATAAAACGTATGCAAAGCCAGACGTTCTTTTTCAGGAAGCGTTTTAATCATCTTTCGAAGCAGCTCTATACGACTGTCGTCCGGCGTCTCTGGAGCGGCCGCCTTGATATCATTAAGCCCGGCATTGTTATTTTGGCTTCGAAACTTCCGGCGTCGCCATTCCCGGCAGCGAAGCCTCGCAATTCCAACAAGCCATCTTCCAAAACTGTCCCGATTGCGCAATCGGCCCAGCTTCTCATACGCCCGCATAAATACGTCCTGTGCAAGGTCCTGGGCATCGGCAAGGTTGCCTGTAGTGTCGTAACAGACGGCCCGGACCAGCGGTGCATAACGGTCGTACAGTTTCCCATAGGCTTCCTTTTCGCCGGCCAGCACAGCCTGAATCAGAGTTTTATCACTTGGTGTCGTCAAATCAGGGCCCTTAAGATTTTGACATTCTCTATAAACATAGTGTCCGGAAAGTCTGATTTGTCCACCGGAATTTCAGAAAATTTTGTTTATTTCCTGTGAGATTACAATGGATTGACATTAGCGGAATAATAGAGTAAAAAGGTATGCATATAAAAGAGTTAAAAGGCGAAAATATGAATATAATCGCAGTGGATATTGGTAATACGAATATAAACATCGGTCTGTTCCTCGAAGGCCAGGAGCAGTTTATTAAATCTATCCCGGGCGGCTCCCGCGCAAAGCTGACAAGCTGCCTGAAATCCGCCTGGGCTAAAATCCCCATCGCTGAAAGCTCGAAAGAGAAAAAACATGATGGAGTAATCGTTGTCAGCAGTGTAAAACCCGCCTGGACCAAAATAATCAGGGAAATAACAAAGGACGATCTCGGTGAAAAAATTTACGTCATAGGAAAAGAAATACCCCTGCCGATTAGTCTCTGGGTGGACGAGCCGGACAAGATCGGCACTGACCGGGTGGTTTCGGCGGCGGCGGCCTACGATGTTGTCGAAGATGCGATTGTAGTAGCGGATTTCGGCACGGCTGTAACTATCGACCTGGTTGATGAAAATGGTATTTTTCTCGGCGGCGTCATCTGTCCTGGTTTTGAAATAAGTGCAAAGGCCCTGAAAGAAAATACCGCCCAACTGCCGAAAGCGAAAATAACCAGGCCTAGGGAGCCGTATGGCAAAAACACCGTCGAGGCCATAAACTGCGGCCTGTATTATTCCGCTGTCGGGATGTTGCAGGAGGTTATCAGACGCTACGCAGAGAAAATCGGCAAGTGGCCGCAAACCATCATTACCGGCTCAGCGGCAAAAACCATCAAGGACGATTGTGAATTCGTAGACTCCTTCGTTCCCAACCTCGTCGTAAAAGGTATCGTACTGGCCTATAAAAAATATGTCGCAGAAAAAGCCAAGTCTGTCTGACTTGTGTGTTTTAAGTAATGCTCATCTTCTCAAGAGAGGAATCCGTTTTCTAATCTTAAATATTTTATGAATACTTTCGCAGCAGTAATGACCGGCAAGGGTACCGGTGCTATATCGACAGTTCAGGTCTTCGGCGATTCGGCCGAGGAAATCGTCAAAAAAATATTCAGGCTGGCCGGAACAATCCCGGCTGAGTTTAAGACCGGCGAAATACTGCTCGGCAAAATTTTCGACGGTGATGAAACCATCGATCAGGTTACCATCGGCTGTGAAGGACAAAACAATTTTGTGATACACTGCCACGGTAATCCGCTGATTGTCGCCAATATAATGCAGCTACTCAAACGTTGCGGTGCTGAACTGCTGACCGCCGAGCAGCTGCAAACTAAAATCCTCATTGCACAGAAAAACATTAATACAATCGCCATCGAAGCCAGGCTGGCCCGGTTGAAAGCCAAAACCATCGAAGGCACAAAAATAATCGCAAATCAAATCGACGCCGGCTTAAGTAAAAAAGCCGCAGGGTGGCTTGAGAATATAAACGAAACTTCTCTTAATCAAATTTCAGCAGAGGTCGGGCGGATACTTGAAAGCAGTCAAACGGCGAAACTGATTATCGGCGGCTGCACGGCTGCCCTGATAGGCCCGCCCAATAGCGGCAAAAGCACGCTGCTTAATTGTCTGGCCGGCCGGCAAAAAGCGATAGTTACCGATATCGAAGGCACCACAAGAGACTGGGTAGAAGCTCTGTGCCGAGTCGAATCTCTTTCTCTAACATTAATCGATACCGCGGGATTGGATGAAGAGCTTCACACAGCCAAAGATGATATTGAACAAGCCGCTCAGAAAAAAAGCATCGAGATTTTAGAACAGGCCGAACTTGTCCTGCTTGTTCTGGATAACAGCCGGGCAAATGACCGGCTTGACAAGGGGCTTCTTGAAAAAATTGCCGGTAAACCTATCCTCACGGTCTTAAATAAATGTGATTTGCCGGCCAAATTCGATGTCGCCAAACTTCCTGAAACTCTGTCGGATTCGGTGAAAATAAGCGCCAAAGAAGGCGCTGGTATCGAGAATATGCTCGAAAAGGTCCGGAAAATTTGCGGCGTCGAAGGCTTCGATTTGAAAACTGCTGTTTGTTTTACGGATAGACAACACCACCTCCTGCAAAAATTGCAAAACGCTGAATCCACACAACAGGCTGCCTCAATCATTACAGAGTTGTTAAACGGAAAAGAGTAGTGGAGGCTGTACCCGTGAAAAAAAATAAATTGTGGGCAGATAACTCCACACATGCTAAAATTGTGAAATCTGTTCAACATAGCGTTTTGCTATTGGAATTAGGGGATCTAAACAATGGGATTACAATTTGAATGGAATGACAGGAAAGCTCAGACGAACAAGAAGAAACATGGCGTAACATTTGAGGAGGCATCTACAATTTTTGGCGGTCTCTTATCGATTACTATTGCTGATCCAGTCCATTCAATTGGTGAAGGTAGATTTATTACCATTGGCAGATCTATTAATGAAAAGCTTATTGTGGTTGTACATACAGACCGTGATGATATCGTACATATTATCAGCGCTCGTAAGGCTACCAAAAATGAGAAAAGACAGTATGAACAAGGGTAATTAAATTTTTTTATCCGGAGATAAATATGAGAAAAGAATATGATTTTAGTAAAGGTGTTAGAGGTAAATATGCCAAAAAATACAAGGCAGGAACTAATATCGTTCTGTTGGATCCGGACGTGGCCCAGGTATTTAAAACGCCAAGGTCTGTGAATCAGGCGTTAAGGTCCTTGGCTGAAATTATCAAGGCCCAAAAACAAAAGGCATAGCGCTAATACCTGCATTAACACAAGCCTATACCAAGAAGCCCTGATTTATCCATTTCATAAATCTATCTCTTGTAGGGCTTTCTTTGTACCCTCTGGATCAGGCATAATGTAATAAGCTCTTCTTCCGCCTCTGGTTGTGCGGATCTTCTTCAGGATTCCATAAGCTACAAGGGTTCGTAGTCCCGGTTTCCATACTATTGTGTTTCTTTTCTCTGCGAGACCATTTAACACCCAACTTCCTGCAAATTCCTCATACTTTAGGGAACATTCAAGGCATTCCTTAACAATAGGAATCCAGTCTGGACGTTCTTCTGATAATCTTTTAACACAAGCATAGGACATATTTAGGCCTCCTTACATTATATTACAGTTAAATACATTATAATTAGCTACTATTTACCTGTCAAGTCCAAAACATTTCTAAAATTCGAAAATTTCCTTCAAATCTTAATAACTCTCTCTGTAAGCCATGTAGCCCGCAAGGTGAGCTATGACCACTAAAATAAATGGCCAAACAAGGCCAAATCCACACAACAGGCAGCCTCAATCATAACAGAGTTGTTAAACGGCAGGCTTCGTGTATAATCGGAGTTGTGTAGAAAACTCATAATTGATGTGGATGGCCAAAAAATGAACGTTTTTATTAAAGGATATTACTTTGTTAAAGAGCTGCTTGGCCGTCTTTTACTTAAAGCACTTGCTCCTCTTGAAAGATTTGACCGTTCAACATGGTGGGGGGAGCAAATACCCGGGAATCTGAGACCAGACGATGGCAAATGTTGTGAACTCGAAAAGCTTCGAAAACAGTATAGTGTTCCGAACAGTACTTTTCTGCATATTGTAGCAGGTTGCCCCGCTATTACAAAAAGAGTGCAAGACAATATGTATAATGATTTGAAACAAAAGATGCCAAATACACCGGAAAAAGAGATTTTAGAAGCAGTCTTTAGAGGACGTGTTTTCCCACAAAATCCTTGTGGTTTAAAAATAACTGAACAAGAGATCCAAAAGGCAGTGCAAAATATTTCTTCTCTTGAAGACTTGAAGGAATATTTCGTTGAAATGGATAGAAGAGAAATGCGTTTTCTCCGAGATCCATTTGGTGTTGGCAATATAGTTGCTAACAAAGTAAATGAGATACTAGAGAGTTAATTCATTCCCCGATAATAGTAGAAGCATTATGTCAGGATTCAATGAAAAACTAACTCCTGCAATGAAGCAGTTTCATAAGTTCAAACAAAAGCACCCCGACTCCATACTGTTTTTCCGCATGGGCGATTTCTATGAGACCTTTTACGAAGATGCCAAAACCTGCTCGAAGGTCCTGGGCCTGACATTGACCAGTCGGAGCAAAGGAACCAATCCCATCCCGTTGGCAGGCGTGCCGTATCACGCTGTTGACGGGTATCTGAAAAAGATGTTACAGGCCGGTTACAAGGTCGCTGTCTGCGAGCAGGTCGAAGACCCCAAAACCGCAAAGGGCGTCGTAAAACGTGACGTCGTGCGAATCGTCACTCCCGGTACACTTACCGACGATACATTATTGACCGCCAAGGAGAACAACTTTCTCTGTGCCGTCAGTCTGGGGACAAAGCAAAAGGCCGCTATAAGCTGGGTCGATATTTCGACCGGTCATTTTTTCGCCCAGGAGCTGCACGAAGAAAGACTGCTTGATGAGTTGCTGCGATTATCACCCGCCGAGTGTCTTTTGGCCGACAGGCGCGGCGAGCTGTTCGAAGCCGAGACGAAAAAGCTCATAAGAGACATTACGCAGCTAACGAATGCCGTTATTACCGAACGGCCGGCATGGTATTTTGACCCCTACCAGGCAAGACAGCGCCTGCTGAAACATTTTGGGACAGCTACCCTCGAAGGCTTCGGTATCGGTGATAGCGAAGATGGTATTATCTGTCCGGCCGGTGCTGTTATCGAATATCTCAACGAGACACAAAAAACCACTCTTGGCCACATCCGTAATCTAAAGAAAATCAGCCGTCAAAACTATCTGCAAATCGACCCGGCCAGCCTGAGGAGCCTGGAAATCCTCCGCACTATTCGCACCGAAAGCACAAAAGGCTCGCTGCTGGATTGTCTGGACGAAACGATAACCGGTATGGGCGGCAGAATGTTCAGGAACTGGCTGTGCATGCCGCTCTGCGAGCTTGACGCTATCGGGCAGCGGCAGGATGCCGTAGAAGAAATCAAAGACACCGATGACAAATTAGCCGGAGTTCGCAGGTTGCTCTCGAACATGTCCGATACCGAGCGAATCGCTGCACGCATCAGCACGTTCAGGGCGTCTCCGAGAGATTTAGTGGCGCTCACATCTACACTGCGTCAGATACCGCAGTTGCGGGATATCCTTGAGCAATTCGGCGCCGCACTGCTTGTGCAGTTGGCCGGCCAATGTGACAGTATGGACGAACTGGCTGACCTGCTTGAATCGGCAATCAAGCCGGAGCCTCCCTCCCATCTTCGAGATGGCGGCGTCATAAAGACAGGCTTTTCCGAAGAGCTTGACCGCCTGCGCTCAATCTCAACCGATGGTCAGAGCTGGCTTCGGAATTATCAGAAAGAGCAGTCAGAGCGGACCGGAATCACGAACCTTAAAATCGGATATAACAAGGTCTTCGGCTACTATATCGAGATAAACCACTCCGCAGCCGATAAGGTACCCGCCGATTACGTCCGCAAGCAGACTATCAAAAACGCCGAGCGCTATATCACCGAAAAGCTCAAGGAGTACGAGACCCAGGCACTCAGTGCCGAAGAAAAGGCGCTCGAACTGGAACAGCAGCTCTTCGACCAGCTTCGCCGTCAGTCCGCCCAGTATGTAAACCGCCTGCAGCAGCTTGCTGATACTATCGCTCAGTGCGATTGTCTTACCGGCCTGACATATTTAGCCAGGCGGCGAGACTATGTCCGCCCGAAGATGACCGACGGCCGTGAGTTTATTATTAACGAAGGAAAACATCCGGTGCTGAGTGAAACGCTCGGGGCCCAGTTTGTTCCGAACGATATAGAGCTAAGTGGTGGTACAGGCGATATCCTCATCATCACAGGGCCGAATATGAGCGGCAAAAGCACTTATATCAGACAGGTGGCGCTGCTGGTATTGATGGCACAAGCTGGCTCATTTATCCCGGCCAAAAACGCCGAGATTGGTCTGGTCGATAGAATCTTTACCCGCGTAGGCGCTTCGGATGAGCTGGTTCGAGGCCAGTCAACATTTATGGTCGAGATGACCGAAACGGCAAATATCATCAATAACGCCACCGGTAAGTCCCTCGTTATTCTCGACGAGGTCGGACGCGGGACAAGCACTTACGATGGTCTGTCTCTGGCCTGGGCGATTACCGAACATATCGCGAACAAAATAAAATGCCGGACCCTTTTCGCTACGCACTATCACGAGCTGACCGAATTGGCCGAGCTTTTCGGAAATGTCAAGAACTGCAATGTGGCCGTCCGCGAATGGATGGACGAAGTGGTATTTTTGCATAAAATTCTGCCCGGCGGAACCGACAAAAG
This sequence comes from uncultured Pirellulales bacterium, assembly GCA_964653075.1. Classification (GTDB taxonomy): domain Bacteria; phylum Planctomycetota; class Phycisphaerae; order Sedimentisphaerales; family Anaerobacaceae; genus NIOZ-UU13. Next base: position 9,961 of record CAZZAX010000091.1, on the reverse strand, counting down.
CTACGGCATACATGTTGCCAAGTTGGCCGGCCTGCCCAAAACCATCCTCGAAAGGTCTAAGGAAATCCTTCAAGAGCTCGAAAGCACCTTCCAGAAAGAAGCCACCGGCGAGCACCTCTCAAAACACAAAACAAAAGAGCCTGACAAAGACTCACTCTTTGTCCGGAAACATAAGAGCGTTTTAGAGAAACTCAGCTCAACCGATATTAATAACCTTACCCCCATCGAAGCAATCAATCTGCTGAACGAAATCAGTAAAGAAATCAACGAAAAATAATAAAACACCTGCAAAAAATTCTTGAAAAAGAGTGCTGCTTCCTGCTTAATATATACAGTCGAGTACGCGGCAAAATAATAACTTTACCTTATCTATGAAAGGCGGAAGATTATGAAAAATATACTAAAATCAAAACTGCTCGTTCTGTGTGGGTTTGTTCTTTTACTGTCCGGCTGCACGGAAGTCGCTATCACAGGCAGAAGACAGTTCACTCTCGTCCCCGATTCGATGATGAATTCTTTGGGTTTCCAGTCCTACAGCGAATTTCTTAGCCAGAATAAGCTCAGCAAAAATATCAGCGATACGCAGTTAGTCAAGCGCGTGGGAAGCAAAATTCAAAAGGCGGTGGAACAGTATTGCGCCCAAAATAACATTTCAGACAGATTGCAGGGATACCAGTGGGAATTTAATCTAATCGAAGACGACCAGATAAATGCCTGGGCCATGCCGGGGGGAAAGATGGTCGTTTATACCGGCCTGCTGAAGGTAACGCAATCCGAGCCCGGCCTGGCAACGGTTATGGGCCATGAAATAGCTCACGTCTTCGCCAAGCACGGAGCCGAAAGAATGACTCAGAACCTTATCGTGGATTTGGGAGGCATGGCCTTGTCGGAAGCCCTGGCAAACAGACCCGCACAAACAAAGAGCCTGTTTATGAAGTCCTACGGAGTGGGAACACAGGTCGGTGTATTACTTCGGTACAGCAGGGTACATGAAAATGAAGCGGACCATCTGGGCCTGATTTTTATGGCGATGGCCGGCTATAATCCTAACGAGGCCGTCAATTTCTGGCAGAGAATGGCACTGGCAAAACAGGGCCCCCAGCCCCTTGAAATATTAAGCACACACCCCGCCGACTCGACCAGAATCAACAATCTCCAAAACCTGATTCCAAAAGCAATGCAGTATTACCGACAGTAATAAGCAGAAAAAACGAATCGTAGATTTATAAAAAAACTTAACCGATGTCAATGATTTAACACCGATTGAAGCGCGATAAATTTACTCGTGGAAATAACAGGAGAAATCCAAACCGGTAATTGTAATCCGCAAACCATCCTTATATAATAGAAGTAGAAAGAAAAGGGTAATCTATGATAAGTAATGAGACATTATTTGAGGTCAGGGACAGGCTGGTTGACGGCTTTGCCCCCAACCGAATTATCCTTTTTGGCTCGCAGGCAAGGGGCACAGAAGATAAGCGAAGCGATGTTGATATCCTGGTTATTTGTTCATTCGAAGGCAAACGCCGTCACTTAATGCTCGAAATGGACAGGGCCTTACGAGGTTTACGCCTGGCAAGAGATATAATGGTTCTTACGCCGGAAGAATTTGAGCGGGATCGCCACATACCCGGCACGATCGCCAGACCCGCCTGGAAGGAAGGAAAAGTCTTGTATGAAAGTGCCAAATGAGCGAGTCTTACATCACGTTAAACAGTGGATGAGCCATGGCGATGAAGACCTGCAGTTGGCAGAACAAGCGATAACTCTACAGGGCAAACAAGGACCACCATACCGTTTAATTGCATACCACACCCAGCAATGTGCGGAGAAATACCTCAAAGCTTATCTCGTATACTGTGGAGTTGATTTCCCTTACACGCACAATATATCTATCCTGCTCGAACTCTGCAGCGAGCATGTTACCTGGACCGCAGAACTGCGAGATGCAGAACAACTGACTCTATATTCTATCACAACGCGGTATCCCGGCGAGGATGAAGAGGTATCAGAAACCGAGGCTAAAAGAGCAATCGAGCTTGCCCGGCAAGTCCGCGAGCAGGTAAGAAATGCACTCAAACAGCTTGGTTTGAAATTGCCGGAATAAACACCAGAGAAAAAATTGCCTGTACCGACTTCAAAAATTTAACACCGATTGAAGCTATAGGTCTGCTGAATCAAATCAAGAACGAATTTTATGACATATAGTTCTGACTATCGAAAACAAAACCCGTGTCATTCTTTATCTTGATCCTCTTCCCTCGAGTTATTTTTCTTTAATACCAACTCCGATGCTGGAAGTTTTGCCAGTATCTTATATATCCCAGCCTCAACCCTGACAACCTTCTCACTTAGTATATCCCAGCTAAAAAGCAATATTAGAAAAACAAAAACAGTTACAAGAAAAGCAAATAAAAACCATCGAAGTTCGAATTGCATCTCCCATTTGAACAGAGGGTATGGAACTGAGACAGCAGTTATAAACGCAAGTATACTTGCAATCATTAAGGAGCCATTGATCGCCATTACGTTATTTCGGTTCCTAATCCAATCTTGCAAGAATCTCTGCCTATCTATATCAGGGTTGTTATCCTGTACCTTGTTCTTGTTTATGTTTATTTTATCACTCATTACCAGCAGACATGCTTCAGCTTCAAGCAGATATTCACGCTCATTATTGTCTTGGAAAACATTGGCTTTTTTGATAGCTCTTCGTGTTATACCAAGCTGGGGTCTTCTTGACCAAAGGTATATGATTTGTTGCAATATTGAACTAATATAACCAATTGGTAAAAAAGAAGTAGCCACGATTGCGCCGACTATCTTGGCAACATCGCCTGTAAGAATACGGTGAAGTTCACAATTATAAAAAGCTGCAAGCCATAAAATTAAAAGACCCCAAAAATATGCCCCTGCGAATCCATATCGCTGAAACCAAGCCATACCATACCTCAAATTTTAATCTAAACAATTTCCGTAACGTCAAATATCCGCAAATCCTCCAAAAACAATACCATGAATGTTATTTAACGTCAAACCAAAATCCCATTGAAAAGGCCTGAACCTATTGAATTGTTTAGCATTGGTTTATTCTTCGAGCTTTACGAGGTGAGTTTTCAGGAATTTTTCCGTGGCTTTTACGGTTTCTTCCCTGACGGTGCGCGGGCTTTGGGCGACCCATACCGTGAAATTGTAAAGCTCCTGCGTATCGACCCTGAGCCACTTGCCGTTCCTGTATAAAAGGACAAACAAAGTAGTCATCGCAATACGTTTGTTGCCGTTTTGGAAGGGTTTTTTTTTGTTCATTAGATAAAAGAGCGTAGCGGTTTTGGATACGAGAGTCGGGTATAAATATTTGCCTGAGAACCTTTGAAAAGGAACGGCAAGACAGCTTTCAAGGGCGTTGGGAAAACGCGTGGAGAAATCCGGAATCGGCTCGTTAAAAGAGAATTTCTCTCTGGCCAGCTTAAAAGCAATATATTCAACCTCCTGTATGGTTATCGTCTTCATTATTCTGAGCCTAAAAGCTTCAGGGTATGGCCGTATTCTTTGATTGTCTTTGCTACGGCACGGTCGATTTCCTTTTTGTCCTTCTGATGTAGCGTCTTTCCTAAAATTGCCGTTATTTGTTTCTGAGGGATAGCAAAAGTCCTGCCGATTTTTACAGCTTTTATCTGGCCTTTCTTGACCTTCCTGTACACGGCGATTCTGCTAATGCCCAAAATCTTAGCCAACTGAGGAATTGTAAGATATTCATCTTTTTTCATAAAAAAGACTCCGATTATTTGTAAGTACTTATGTAATAGAGGATTAAATCACAAGCTCGTTTGTTAATCTTGTTATAGTAAGTTAACCTACGTTAACCTCTGTAAGTAATGTTAACATAAAAACACAAAATGCCAAATAAAATTTGATAAAATTTTAATCAAGCTCACTAATTTCATAATTCGAAATTCGGCGTTCGCTATTCGATATTCAAACCGCCGCTTTCAGTTCTTGTAATCGGCGGTCTTGCTTATATAATAAGCCCAATCAATAATTTTGGAGATTAAATATGGCAAAAATTACCAGGCTTGACGACATCGTATCGCTGTGTAAGCGAAGGGGTTTTATATTTCAGTCCAGCGAAATCTACGGCGGCCTGGCAAGCTGCTATGACTACGGGCCGCTCGGGGTAGAATTAAAGAATAACGTCAAAAAAGCCTGGTGGAAAAGCGTTGTGCAGATGCGCGATGATGTGGTCGGGCTTGACTGCAGTATCCTTATGCACCCGATGGTCTGGAAATCGTCCGGCCACACCGACAAGTTCGCCGACCTGATAGCCGAGTGCAAAAAGTGCAATACCCGGACCCGCGTTGACCACCTCAAGGAAAAAGCTGCCGAGCAGGCCGATGAGCACACTGAGCATATCGCAATCGACGCGGCTATGGCAAAGGCACAGGACTTGACTAATAAGCTCTGTCCGAACTGTGGCAAGGTGGGCCAGTTCACCGAGCCGATGCCCTTTAAGCTTATGTTCGAAACTCAAATGGGCGCCAACATCGACGATTCCATGACTATGCACCTTCGCCCCGAAACCGCTCAGGGAATCTTCGCAAATTTCAGAAACGTCCTCGATACCACCAGGGTAAAGATACCATTCGGCATCGCACAGATTGGAAAGAGCTTCCGCAACGAGGTCACCACCAAGGCCTTTATCTTCCGGACACGCGAATTCGAGCAGGCAGAGCTTGAGTTTTTCTGTGAGCCGGGCACAGACGACCAGTGGTTCGAGCACTGGAAGCAGGCACGGTTCGACTGGTATCTTGACTTGGGTATGAAAAAAGAGAATCTGCACTTCCGAGAGCACGATGCCGATGAGCTTGCCCATTACGCCAAGGGCTGTGTCGATGTCGAATACAGGTTCCCGTTCGGCAGCGGCGACTGGCAGGAGCTTGAAGGCATCGCAAACCGCACGGACTACGACCTCCGGCAGCATCAGCGCGGCATAAGGACACTCAATAAATGGTATGAAAACAACCGGGATCTTACCAATATCGAGCTGGCCGATGAGGCCGAGGATTATCATAAAGGCCCGCTCTCTTATTTCGACGACCTGAATAAAAAGCGGTACATCCCTTATGTGATTGAGCCCAGTGCCGGTATTGACAGAAGTGCGCTTGCTTTTCTGGTCGATGCCTATGACGAGGAACAAGTTCGCGGCGAGACAAGAAACCTGTTAAGATTCCATCCGGCCCTTGCGCCCGTCAAGGCCGCTGTTTTTCCGCTGGTTAAAAAAGATGGTATGCCGGAAATAGCGATCAATATCTACAACGACCTTAAAAAATATTTCAACTGCTTCTACGACCAAAAAGGCGCGGTTGGCCGGCGCTACCGAAGACAGGATGAGGCCGGAACGCCGTTCTGCCTCACCGTTGACGGCCAGACAAAAGAAGACAACACCGTCACCGTCCGCCAGCGTGACTCGATGGAGCAGATAAGAATCTCATCCGACCAAACCCTTCATTACCTCCGCGAAAAACTGGATATATAACGATAGGATAGTGCTTATCGCGGAACAGTCGGCCTATAACAGCGAGGGATAAACACATCCTGTCTCTACAACGGTATTGACAACCGACTATGCATAGGATAGAATCGACAACTATGAAGATAAAGGGAATTGTCTGGCTGGATTCGATCGTTGACAAGATCAGCATCAAGCACGGTGTTTCCCAAGAGGAAGTTCGCCAGATTCTTCAGGGACGGGCTATGTTCCGGTTCGTGGAGAACGGGTATCGGCAGGGCGAAGATGTATACGCGGAGTTGGGATAGACCAGGACAGGTAGGTATCTCATTGTGTTCTTCATCCACAAGCCGGACCAGCGTATATTGGTTCTCACTGCCCGTGATATGACCCTTACAGAAAGAAAACGATATGAAAAAAAATAGTAACAGAAAAAGCAGCATTTCCAAAGCTAAAACCTACGCCGCGATGGGCGATTTCTGGGATACACATGACCTGTCGGACTTCTGGGATAAAACCAGGTCTGTCCGAACGGGTGTGCAGTTGGAATCCGAGGAGTTCTTTTACGGCATCGAAAAAGAATTATCACAAACCATCCGCCGGGCAGCCAAAGAAAGGGGCGTCTCGCCTAATACCTTGATCAACCTGTGGCTCCAGGAGAAAATCCAGAAACTCAATCTGACATCCGGGCGTAGATGACAAGCTAAACATATAACGAGCGCGCAGTGTTTCGCGTATAGCATAGACAGTTGAGTATGCTGCCCTTTGGTTTTTTTGCGTTGTGAACCATGTTGTAATCTGCTAAAATATTGTCTATGAATCCGACTGTTTGGCACGATATCAATCAGGAATCAATAGAGGCAAAGACCCGCTGGTTTCGGTCTCTTTCCATGGCCGACCGCATGGAGGTGTTTTGCAGTTTCGTCGACTTGGCCCTGTCGGTAAATCCCGAACTGAAGGATCGAAACCATCCTCAACCGGTTACAGGACGTGTTCAGGTACTTTCAGAAACATAAGGTCGATTTGGAGGATGTTCGCCTGCTGGAGCTTCCTGAGCAAGAGGACAACAACTTCTGTACATAATCGGTTAGACAGTGAAAGAGCAGGACGGCATAGCGCCGCACCATCATGCCGTTGAACAGTTACCATCGACACTATAATCTTCGAATATGCTCTTTCCGTCAATTACTTTCAGGTGTATAATCCGGGACGAAACAATCCGGCTGCTGATGGCTTAAACAATTAATTCAGGAAACTGAAAAATGAAACATATATACCTGTCTAAAAAACAAAAGAAGATTTTTGGTGTATGCGCCGGTATTGGTGAGGCATACGATATTGACCCTAATGCAGTCCGGCTTCTGGTAATCTTCTTATGCTTCGCAACGGCTATACTCCCGGTAGTTCTCACCTACCTTATAGCCTGGGTAATCGTACCGGAAGAACCAACAGTATAGATAAGTATCGGCTAAACCGTTTACGCCGGAAACTGGTTCCCTGATTTGGCGGAATCGAAATAATAAATTGAAGAAAATCACCCTCCTGTGCGTCTCTTTTTTTGAGGACCAGTCGGAGCGCAAAAGAGATGGCTGAAAACAAACAGCAAACCGATAAGAAAAAGACCAGACTTCTCTGGCGAATCTTCAAAGGGATTGGACTTTGTCTTCTTTTATTGCTATTAATCACAGCTATTTACTTTCAGGCTCCTTGGAAAATAATAACGCTCCTTGCCATTATCCTTGCCGCCTGCACCGTCCTGCCCAAACCTTATAGAAAGTGGTTCTGGCTCTCAGCAGGTGCTGTTATAATAGTATTGATTATTTGGGTATTTCTCCCTGAGGACAATGAAGGATGGAGACCCTATACGTTTGATAAAGAAAAGGCCGAGTTCGAAGCAAAGTATGCAGTACCCGATGAACAAAACGCCGCATTTGTTTATATTGAAATTTTTGAAAATCTGGATATAGATACCAATCAGCCCGAATTCTTTGTTAAATCCAAGCCTTCGTCAAAAGATGAGCCTTGGCTCTCAAAAGACCACCCTCAAACCGCCGAATGGCTAAAAGGTCACAGGAACACGATAGAAAAATTACTGCAGGCTTCCAAAAAGGATAAGTGTATATTTCTTCCAATATGTGCCGATTTCTTCACTTATAGTAAATATATAGAGAATTTGCCTCAGATGCGTCAGTGTGCTTGGTTGCTTATATCATCTGCGAATAATGATATAGCCGAAAATCGAATTGATGCTGCCCTTGAAAAATTCTTTTGTGTAAATCGAATGGCAAATCATATGTATCAACAGCCAGCAATGTTGTATCATATTGTGGGGTTTGGGATTGAACGTTTTGCCTTGGAACAGCTTAATCAATTTCTAATAGAAAGTCAGCCCCGCCCCGAACATCTGCGTTTAATATCTGATTCTATAATAGGCGTTGAAAATAACTGGACTACCTATTGGCCCAGGTGTCTTGATTTTGAAAAGTTATACGGAAAAAACATGCTTTGCCGCATAGCATACGAAAAAAACTCTGAAGGCAAAGTTAGGCTAAATCGTAATATGTTATCATTACGTGGTATATTATCAATAACAGATGATCAGTTTCAACAAAAGTACCCTCCACCACCCTATTTTCGAAGGAAGATTTACAAAGCAAAGACAATATTCAACTGGTTGAATTATCCCTCTTCTCCAGAAAAATTAGCTAAGATTATTGATGCAGCTTATGAACAATACCATGCAATGATCGAGCCGGACTATGACTGGTCTATAGAGCCAAAGAAATGGGATCAAGCCTTTAAATCGATTAATTTCCGCCGCGCTAGCTTTAACTTTAAGTACTTTATTCAGAGCTCAGTCAATATGTCGGAAATTGTGTATTACAAGCACCATGAATGGTATTTAAAAAACCTTGCCTTGCGCAGGGGTTCACGGCTTTTAATAGCGATTAAACAGTATAATAATAAAAATGGCGCCTGGCCTGAGAGTCTTAATGCGATAAAATCAAATGTTCCGGCCGAGGCTTTAATAGATCCGGTTACGGGAAACGAATTCGAGTATGAAAACCACGTCATACGCTTCTCATTATTTGCAGAATCGGTTAACATCTGGCCGAAATAGATAAAGTAATCCGGGACATAATGACACTGATAATCCATTAGGAATCTTTGAATTATGAGCAATGAGTACACTACAATTAATAGTTTATCGAAACACGATGGCAAACAGGTAACATTGGCCGGCTGGCTGTACAAGGGCCGTTCGAGCGGCAAGGTCCAGTTTTTGGTCCTTCGGGACGGCACCGGCCTGTGTCAGTGCGTCGTTGAAAAAAGCAAAGTTCCCGAAGAGCTTTTCTCCCAATTAAAACACCTCGGCCAGGAATCATCTCTGACTGTAACCGGAACAGTCCGCGCCGACGACAGAAGCGTCGGCGGCTACGAATTAGCCCTGACCGGTGCGCAGATTATCTCGCCCGCCGATGGCTATCCTATCACGCCGAAATCGCACGGCATCGATTTTCTGCTCAGGCACCGCCACCTGCACTTTCGCTCGCAGCTCCAGTGGTGTATCGGCAAAATTCGCCACACGGTCATCGATGCCATCCGAAGATTCTACAACGACAATGGTTTTATCCTCATCGATACTCCCATCCTGACCGCAACAGCAGGCGAAGAAGAGCAAACACTTTTTGAAGTCGATTATTTCGGCTCACCCATATATCTAAGCCAGACCGGCCAGTTGCATCTCGAATCGGCCGCGATGAGTTTCGGTAAGGTATATTGTTTTGGCCCGACCTTCAGGGCCGAAAAAAGCAAGACAAGAAGGCATCTGACTGAGTTCTGGATGGTAGAGCCTGAGGTCGCATTCATCGACCTTGACGGCCTGCTCGAACTGGCGGAAAATTTCGTCTCTTTCATCGTCGCGCAGGTCCTGCAAAATAACAAAACCGAGCTTGAAACCTTACAGGCTGACATCGCCTCGCTCGAAAAAATCAAGCCGCCCTTTTACAGATTAACCTACACCGAGTCTGTTGATATCCTGACAAGTCAAAAAACCGTAGATTTTCTCGCCGCGCAATTAAAGGAATTGCAAGACCAAAAACAGCAACTGGAATCCAGAATCACCGAGCTTGAAACCCGGCAGGCAGGCCAAATAAAGCAGTGGCAGAAAGATAAAATCGCCGCCGAGCTGATTGAATTACGCACCGTCCTTGCCGAAACTAACACGAAAATCCAAAACAATCCCAAACACGCCCAACTGGCCGCAGAATTTCCATGGGGCAAGGACCTTGGCGGCTCCGATGAAACCATTATTTCACAGATGCACGATAAACCCGTCTTTGTGACCCACTATCCGAAAGAGGCCAAGGCTTTTTATATGAAGGCCGACAGGGATAACGAAAAGGTTGTCTTGAATTTCGATATGCTTGCCCCCGCCGGCTTTGGCGAAATCAT
>CAZZAX010000090.1:0-24291 GCA_964653075.1 uncultured Pirellulales bacterium | reverse complement strand
TTTTCACCTCTACTTGACTCTGCCAAATTCACTCATTTTGCAGGTGTCTTAAAAAGATTATTGTCTCGTCATTCTCGTACCACATATAGAACAGCTTGTTGCATTACAAGGCTGTCCTGCAGCATGAGCGACTGTTGCTCCGCAGCTTGGACATACACAATTTCCACCCGGCCCCGCTGCAAATGGTCCGCCCATCCTGCCTCTACCTTGGCCCTGGCCTCGTCCCATACCACGTCCTGTGCCCGGTCCTTGACCAATGGGGCCTGTACCGTCACCTCTTGGCATAATATCATCCTTTCTATAACTAAGTGCTAATTTGAATCTTTTACCAATAACCAAATCTGCCTCTGCCCCGACCGCGGCCCCAGCCTCTGCCGCGTCCGCCACCTCGGCCAAAATCAAAGCCTCTCCGAAGCCATGGATTGCCCCAGCCGGCATAAGGGGCTGAATAGCCGGGACCATAACCATACGAACTTGCACCGTATTATCCGACTGCTGGCACTCCCGTAGCGTAGAAACCGGCTCTGCCTACAACAGGATTCATATATCCTGACATTGGATAACCTGCACAAAAACCGGCAGCTCTACCTGTCATTGGGCCCATTCCAGCGGGACCTGTTCCATCTCCAAATGGCATATTAATCACCGCCTTTCAAATATTTCAAAAAATCTTAACTTTTCGATCAACGGGCACACTTTTCAATCCCATAACACCTTGTACCTGACCAGAATTTTCTTCTAAACTTGTCAAAACGCAAAAACCAAGACCTCGTCCCGTCATCGGCCCTTGACCAAACGGTCCTGTATCATCAAATCCTGGCATCTATTTGGTCTCCTTAACTAAATCAGCAATATCATTAAATATTTCGTTTCTCAGTAATATCATTTCGCCAACCTCGCAATCCAGGTCTCTGGAAATAACGGGGCACTTGGCTTTTAAGATAAAGAAAATGTTCTTGTTGACTTCACTGAGGGTTTCATAATTACCCTGTCCTTTAGCTATGACTAAATCGGCACGAGCAAAACGATCACGAAAATACTGTGAGCAACTCTCAAGGATTGTACCCGGCCCGTCTGAGCCATTATCGATTACTTCCACAACTTTAGGTAAACCGGCAACCTCAGCATCTTCCATTGTTGCATCATTGATGACCGGCCTTCCCTTTACAACCACAGTGACCTTTTCTATGGGCAACTGCTCAATCAGCAGCCGGTCAAAGATAATCTCACCGGCATTATCAGCAATATAGAGTATTTCTTCTGCTTCGTTTACTGCCTGCTGAAAAGGTTTTAATTGCATACCAGAAAATTCAGCAGCCAAACATTCACTAATCGTCTTTTCAAGCTCGCTTTCCTGTAATTTGCTATTGACTCCGAAATCGATGATATTCCCCGCTATTGCCAGCCGTATCGCTGTCTCAAGCATGTTTTTGGACTCGATAATGTATTTACGCATTTTTGGATATAACTGAAGCGCTGCATTATTGAATTGTTGCTTAACATCGTGATATGGATCTTCAATCCCCACCAAGTCTCGAATCAATCGATGTATCTTTTGACCCATTAACGGCGGACTCTGACTCATATCTAAGTCTTTCGCAAGAACAAGAACACCTCTAATTACCTGCTCATGAATCCGCTTATCGTCAGTTGCCAGTCGAGCAGCATCGAGTGCCTGACGAATGAAACAAGGAATACAATCTAAGAAAATCTTCATAGCTCTACGTACCTATCAGGAAAACAAACATTCTAAATCCAGTGGCCTTCTACGTTAGCTTGTTGTACTTCGTTTAGCTCTCCCGCCTTGAACGATTCTATAGCCTCTTGAACGGTTTTTGCTTTTGAAAGAAAGACTTTAACATTTGCTGCGCTGAGTGTTTTGATGGCATTAGGCCCTATGTTGCCTGTTATCACCGCTTCTACTCCGAGATTTACTACATTCTGACCTGTTTGAATACCGGCCCCCTGGGCTATGTTCAAGTTCAATGTGTTATCATATGCCACAGACACTTCTGTTTCTGTATCCACCAATAATAGCCACCTGGCTCGTCCAAATCTTGGATCAATCTCACTCGTCAATTCTTTACCTTGTGATGTTACTGCAACTTTCATTTGTTTTTCCTTTGCTATTAAACTTAAACTCCGTCCCCGTCGGTTACATTGTTAATCTCATCAACCGTAACTAATGCCAAAAAAACTTAAGCTACTGCCGCCCGCGGCGACATCTACGCCCACGGCGAAAACCTTTCCGGGCTCCAGGCCACGAACAGGGCATTGCAAACTTTGATTGACCAAGCTGGCCAGCCAAGTATGCTTTTAATATCTCATCTACCGGACCAAGCACATAGGGCAGAATCTCGATTTCAGATGCTGCTACCAAAAAAGCTAATGAACGTGAAATTGCCCCGCAAATGAGCACATCAACCCTTAAGTCCTTTAATCTACCCGCCTTTTGAGGGATTGATTCCTGGCTCAACGAAATCTCTGAACGGCTAATCTCAGAACCATTTTCTACATCAATAAGCAAAAGCCTGTGAGCAAAATCAAAGGCACTCGAAACACAGCCGTTCCATATTGGAATTGCTATTTTCATTACAATGACCTTTCAAATATTGCTTGAGCAAGCGATGTACCAGAAAGATTGGCAGAAACGAGAAAAGAATCTCAACATTCTTTGTTATAAGGAATTATGAAATGTTGCAGATGTTTTAGGCTTTCTAAAAAATGCCTCAAGGGATTGCAATTTGCAATTCTCGGCGGTTGCAGGCTATTGCAAAATGCAACCTTGAAATTTGCTCGGCTTGAATACTATTATGAATGGATTATTAACCTTCGCTTAAGTGTATACTTCGGATTTGATATCGTGTGCTTTCAGTTTGCGAAACAGTGTGCTTTTGTTGATGCCCAGTTCTTTAGCCGTAGCCGTCTGATTGCCCTTGTTTCGCCGCAGTGCTTCTATAATGAGAAGGATTTCCATCTGCTTTAGGGTTTTTATCTCTCCGGTCTTTACTTTCTCTACGCCTGAAAATGGACAGACCGAGCTTGGTAAATGCTTTTTTTCTATTATTTCACCATGGCACAAAACAAAACAATGCTCAATTATATTCTCAAGTTCACGTATGTTGCCTGGGTACTCGTACGCCAAAAGAATCGCCAAGACTTCGTCAGTAACACAGCTAACGTTCTTGCTACGCAGGCGGTTGAAACGGCTAATAAAGTGGTTTACGAGCAGTGGAATATCATCTTTACGATCTCGCAACAGAGGCAGTTCTAATTTCATAACATTGATTCTATAATATAAATCTTCCCTGAACTGACCCTGTTCGACGAGTTCGCTCAGTTTTTTATTGGTTGCTGTAATAACACGTACATCAGCATTAACAGAAGAAACAGCTCCCAGCGGTTCGTAAGTGCCTTCCTGTAAAACACGAAGCAACCTAACTTGCATGGCTGCAGGTATATCGCCTATCTCATCCAAAAAGATCGTACCACCTTCAGCTATTGCAAAACGCCCGGGCTTATCTTTTTTAGCGTCTGTAAAAGCCCCCGCTTTATATCCGAACAACTCAGATTCCAGCAAAGTATCGGGAAGAGCACCGCAACTAACTGCGACAAAAGGCTTGTTTTTGCGAAAACTTAAATTATGAATAGCCCGAGCTAATAGTTCCTTGCCGGTCCCGCTTTCGCTTTCAATTAAAACTGTACAATCGCTTTCGGCAATATTTGGAAGAACACTAAAAAGTCTTTGCATTAGGTGATTTTGACTGATTATATCCTCGCAGGACCACCGGCCTTCGATTTCCTTCCGAAGCTCTTCTACCAGGCTCATATCACGAAAGGTTTCCACACCCCCGATAACCTCGCCGCTTTCGTCTTTTAGCAATGCTGTAGATATGGAAATTGCATGTCGCTCTCCCTTGGAATCAACGATGTGAACGGCTTTGTTAATGATAGGTTTGCCGGTTGCTATTGTTTCACGCAGCGCACAGTCCGTCTCACAAACATCCGCCCTTAAAATATCGCTGCACTTTTGCCCGACAGCCTTTTCACGTGTGATACCAGTAATTTCTTCAGCGGCCCGGTTGAACGAGGTGACCCGCCAATCTGAATCCACCGTGAAAACACCTTCAGTAATTGAGTCCAAAATAACTTCTCGTTTTTTATCCTGTATCCTATTTAACATAATTTATTTGTACCACAGAGGAATGATTTCCACAACAATTAGATTTTCATAACGGTTGGGTTTTACGTTTTTTGTGGCTCGACCAAGAGCTGCATCTGGCATTTACTTGGTGCCAGCGGCGCCGTTGAATTGATTGTATGCGTAAAAGCCATTAATGAATCAACTGCCCCCCCACCATTAATCTGCGAAATCCCGATAAACGATGCGATACCAAAATGGATTTCGTACCTCTGGAGGCTCGCCAGACCCGGGTCAATATTGCGATGAGCAACTCTTTCGGCTTTTGCGGCCATAATTCCTGCCTCGTCGTCGGCAAGGTATAAAACAACCATCAATCATCATTAATCAATAATAAATTAAAAGAGTTTACCCCCGGGGAGTCTCTCCCTTGGCTTATAACAGGGGGCTCTTTCACTACTTAGCTGCGTACCAGTATCTCTTTCCTGTGATGAAAGCTTTGGGCCCTTGTTTTTTGATTTTTCGCAGGTTCTTCAAATGTGCCTTGCCATGATGCTGCTCAAGGAGCTTGAGCTTTTCGCATCTGCCGAATTCGTCGCACTCCCGGCAGGTTGTAACACTTGTCGTAGTCCTTGAATTCCTTAAAGCTAAGCACCTCCTTTGACGCACAGCAGGGGAGGAGCTGCTCATTTGACTTGCAGCAGGGGAGTGCGAGCTCACTTGCTTTGGAGTTTACCCAGAGCTTGTCCCCGGTGAATGCTTACTTGCTTTTCTGCCGGGGAAGTGCTTCTAACTTGACGCACAACAGGGGAGTGTGAGCCCACTTGCTTTGGAGTTTACCCTCGGGTGTGCTTACCTGTTTTTCTGCCGGGGGCCAGCGCCCCGGCCATCTGCCCGAACCGATACCGCCTCAGGTAGAAATACTACATTAACCGTCATATCGAGCGCAGTCGAGATATCTATTCAATCAGTCGCCCGAAGGGCTTCCTTAATTCCGATTTTTGAATTTTGATATGTCATTTTACTATTTACATTTTGATTTGTAATATTATTATCGCTTGCCCTAAATTCTTCCATCCGCAATACGCTCAAAACCCAACACTAAAAATTCAAAACTAAAAAGCTTGACTCCTCTCAAGCTTTTTGTTATCCTATCCCCCCAAAGGTGTGAGGAACAACTACTCGTATTTGTTAATCAACTTATCTTATAAAATTAGCCTCTCCAAACCATTCTTTAATCTGTATTTCTGCTTGGCATGATAAATCAGAAGTACATACCACCGCTAAATTCTCTTTAGCTCTGGAGCAAACCACATAAAACAGGTTATTTGTTCTTTGGTACCTCTTTTCATTTTCCATATTATTTGAAAAGTAATCATTGAAATTATAGTTTTGCTTCCAGGCTCTATCATCGACAATTACCAGAACGTTATCAAATTCATCTCCCTTGGTGTTATGCTTAGTGCTAAAGGGGGTATTCTCCTGTTGAACCTGATATAATCTTAAAAACTGCGAGTATTCGATCTCCATCAATTGGTCATAAAATTCTTTTTTCTCTTTATCTTCAAAATCGTAATATTTCATTCTATCTGATTCAGGAAGCAGTTGATTAGTTAATGCAAAACTTATTATCTCTCCTATCTTCGCTGTTTCTCTAATTTGTACAATTTCATCCATCAAATCTTTCAGTTGTTTTTTCGAGTCAAATGAATCGATCTTAATGAAAACATTTGTTAAAAGCTGTTGGATTTTTTTGTTGATGTATAAATCAACAATGCCTTCTAAATCGATTAGAAAATCTGCGAATGGGCACCATCCTCGATTGTCTTTATTTTTTATTAAACAATCCCTCTTGTTTGCATTAATATAATGTTGTAATAATTCTTCGTACTGTTTTTCTTTAGCTATAAAACGATGAGTAAGATAAAGCACTTTTACATTTTCAATTGACTCTATCGGCCATTTGTCCTTTAAGTTGCTTTGAATAAAATCGTTTGCATTGATTCCATTTGGATTTGGGGAATAATAAAAAGCGATTTTACCTGTTCGTCTATTTTGCGGGGGTTGATACTGTTCGATATCACTCCTAAGTTTGTTGAGTAAATCAATCACTTCTTTTGAAGAACGGTAATTTTCAGTTTTTTTGATGATCACTAAACCATATTCACTTGGTATTTCGCCAATCCCTTTATCATAAATTTGCTGAACCTTATCACCAAAGAAACCTACGATAAAGTCTTCAAATTCTAAAAGATAATTTAATAATATTTGGATGGTTTCTTTTTGTGTGTCTTGATACTCATCGACTAAAATAATCGGATATAAATCCGTGATGATTTTTCTAATTTTAGGATATGATGAAAATATTTTCTCAGCAATTATTACAAGTTCATCATGGCTGAACTTTCCTTCTTTATATCTTGGGAAGTTTTCGTAGCTAATTTTAATATCTTCTGAACTCAAAGCGGCAATAGCTTCTTGATATTTAGAAATCTTTTGTTCTGATCTCTCTCGAGACTTTACAGCACGTTCAGTGTAGCCATCAAGCTTTTCTTGTTCTTTGCTGTTTTTCTCGTTGATAAATTCTAGTAGCTTGTTTTTTAGCTCTTTTTGATAATTTTTGATACATTCCCAAAGGAAATCGTGAATTGTGGAAACCTTGACGAGGTCATTATGTTCAGTTCTCTCAATAATTTCATCTTTCGCAACATTTGTATAAGTAATACATATTATCTGTTGGTTCTTGTTTTTTAGTTCTTTACTTGTTGTTTCTATGAGGTAATTCAAGGTTTGAATTAAAGTCCACGTTTTGCCGCTGCCTGCACCTGCATCTAAAATAAAACTTTCTTTTTTTTCAATACAATCATATATGCGCTGTTCTACAGGGATAACCATGCCAATCCCTCCTCAATATAAGTTGGAACTTTCCAATTCTCTTTATTGACATTTAATAAATCAAAAGCAAATTCTGTTTTCTTTTTATTCCTATCAATAAAACTCTGGATTTCGTAAGACGCTCTTTTGATTTCATCGCTATTTTTACAATTTCTTATTGCTGACTTTATGCTTTTTAGCTTTCTTTTGTTATCGAAAATGTATTGAGGATTATCTATGACAAAGGCTTCTTCAAAGCTTCTTCCACATTTAATTGGCTGGCTGCCTGAATTCACATTTTTTTGATAAGCTACTCTGATTATACCAGTGATCTTATCTATATCATTTAAAGTAAGCAGTTCCGATATCTTGGTTTTGGCTGGAATCCATCTTCTGAGAGTTGTATTGCTTGTACGTAATTCATCAACTTCTGTTGTAATTTCTGTCTTTTCATAAGTTGTTTTGCTCTCTTTTGTTTGTTTTTTAACCGAGTCAATATCTGTGATTATTAAAGTTTTCAGTTCCAAAAATATTAACAATTCTTTAAATTTTTCTGCGTATGCGCCTCCCACTTCGATAGCAGAAATGTATTGCTCTGATAACTTATGACCATTATCTTCACTATCATGTTTTTTTATGAAAATTGGCAAAAGAATTCTTTCTACTGTTCCTTCAAATAAAATCGCTTTATCGGCAAAGAACAAATCGCATTTGCCTAAAGTCAGATATTGCGTCAAGAACTCTTTTGTCTCCGACTTAGTCAGTTTATTGTTAAAATACATTAAGTCTTTTACAGTGCATGAATTCACAACATCCGTTTTGGTAAAGTATCTGATGCTTTGCAGCATAGCATCAGAAAGAATATGTGGTGAGTGAGTAGTTATTATTGTTTGTGCATTCAAGCCAACTTCACTTAGGAATTTATTGATGTTTTTAATAAAGGTACTTTGCATTTGAGGGTGCATATGTGCTTCAGGTTCTTCGATGAAGATAAGATTCAGATTATTTTGAAAATCGCTTATTTCGCTGTAAAAGCCTATTATTTGTGCTATTATGTAAATGAGATTGCTATAGCCTAAGCCATTGTATTTTTCTGGAAGAATAGCTCCATCATGGTTATAAAACAGTTTAACATTATTCTTGAATAGGACTTCAGGTGCCAACTGTGATTTAAGTTCAACTTTTTCATTCCCCATTCCAGGGAAACCAAATTTGCTAAAATAGTCAATGAATGAAGCAAAGAAAACGCTTAATGTGTTATCAATATTCGAACTGGCCTGCTTAATGATATTAAGGAGTGCTTCTGATTTACTTTCATCTTTTTCATTTTCGTTATTGAATTGCTTTTGAAACACTTTTGAGAGTTTGGATTTAGATTCTGAATTACTGTCATCCAAGACACGTTGTGCAGGAATGAATTTTGCTTGAATTAATCTATTTAAGTCTGTCCGGGGAACATTCTCGGTTTTCTCAGTCTCAGAATATGGCCGAATGTTGATTTTGTAATAGCTTTGATAATGTGATTCAATATTTTTGATCAGTTCATCTTCATTTAGGTTACTTAGTTTCTTAAAAAATTTTTCTGTAGAATCAGGGGCGTATTCGCAGAGTATGGTAATTTCATCACTTTCTTCAAGATTTGTAAAGAAAGGCTTAATGTTCGCCCAGTTATCTTCCGGACCATATTTTAGAGTTAAGAGTAGCTGGATTTTAGGAATTTCGCGTTGAATTTCTTCTAATTTTTTCTCTTTATTCTCTGGTGTTATTTCTTTGTAGCTCTTAAATACTTCAATGAATTTACTATGACTTTTTAGTGAAAAATCCTCAAATTCAAAAGGTGGCTTATTATTCCCGTTAAGGAATGTATTAAAAATAAAAGATAAAGATGTTTTCCCTGTGTTATTTTTACCAACTATGGATGTTGTATTCTCATCAAAAGTAATGTCCACATGATGTAATAATCTAAAATTAATTATCTGTGCTGATTTTATTATCATGTATACACCTCACCTCTTATCATATATAGACCAATCTTTAATGACATGGTTGCCTCAGCGTTTTATGTAATTCCTTCTTTCATTCTATAATACTCCCCATAAACTGGACGCATGATTAAGGTGAATTTCCCATCAAAATATTACACTTAGAATGCGTTTTCGATTGGCCAAATGTTGATTAAAAAATTTCTCCGCCATTACGCCATTCCCTAAATCATCCCTGTTTTATGCAAAATCTCTATTAAATTGATCAACACGGGAAGCAAAGAGTGGTATTAATAACACGCTCACGGCCTCCGGTGCCGATTGCTGAATATTATGTAAAATGTACCATGCAAATAGTGTGCCAATTGCGTATTTATAGGATTATGTTCTTGCAAATCCTTTTTAATAAATAACTTATAATATTTTTTATGTTTCCAATCATTTGGCAACGCTATTTTAATACTGCCATGTTGGCAGTTATACAAACTAATCTAATGTTTAACATAACTTATAAAGCAGCGCAAACCCCAAGCGTTTCTATTAATATAGGCGTTATAGGCGTTTCTGAGACAGCATATATTGATTTTTTTTTGTTAATTTCGTGAAAAATCAGCAAAAATCGAACAATTCTCGGCAAAAAACGCTAAAAAACCAACCCCCAAATCCTTTGTCTACAATAAGGGGCATTTCTACCTTCGGTTCGGCTCGATGTCGCATTTCTACCTGCGGTTCGCGCCAGTTTAAATCACTCCACCACTCCGTGCTTACGTGATAGTACGATGCTCATGCTGGCCTCAGGTAGAAATGCTTCTTTTAGATGTTCCTAATCCGTGTCTTTTTCCTTTCAACTTTTAACTTTACACTTTACACTTTTCACTTGTTTGTAGCGCGCAAAAAACGCTGGTAATTTCCAACAAATTTCAATTTTTCTAAAAAAATTTTAATTAATTTCTTCATAAGCACTTAGCAAATTTTAACCTTTAAAAAACACCCTGTATTTCGTATCAAACACGCAGGTACGTCTAATTATATAGGGACTGCTTTTTTCCCCTCAGACGAGTTGTTTTGAAAATTAGCCTTTAGTCTGGAGTCTTGTGTCTATTATGAATCATCTATTGTCAAAAAAGCGGGTAAATAATCAAAAAAGAAGGTTATTCAATGAAAAAATTACGGAAACTGCTGCTGCTTCTATGCAAAACAAAGCCAATTTCAGAACTTCTGAAATTGGCGTAAACTCTTTTGAGACAAATATATACGAGATTTTATCCGCTTGGCGGGGCAAAAAAACAAACCCAATCAAACCCAATTCAAACCCAATCACCGAAAGGCCAAAAATGAACACAAACGCTTTTTCAAAAAAGGATTATGACAATGAAAGTACTTTCAGGCCCCCAAAAGCAAAGCCAATTCAAACCCAAAACAAAGCCAATCAGATTTATCCTCGAATGTCGTAGTCGGGGACCCAATTTGAAAATGTGGAACGAAATCTTTAAAATTTATCTTCCAAAAATGTTTGACAGTTGGCACCAATTCTGTAGAATAGCCCTTTTTGTGTAGCGAAAGAGAGTGTTTCTATGAAGAGCTTTATGGCAAAAAAAGACCAACTCGAGCACAAATGGATGCTCGTGGACGCTGACGGGGCCGTTCTTGGCCGAATGGCGGCTAAGATTGCGCCTATACTTATGGGAAAGAACAAACCCACATATACGCCCCACGTCGATACGGGCGATTATGTGGTTGTAGTTAACGCCGAGAAAATAACGGTTACCGGCAAAAAGGCCCAGGTGAAGGAGTACGACTATTATACGCATTTCCCGGGCGGGCATAAATACGTCAGCTTTGCCGATATGATGGCCAAGAAACCTGAGAAGGTTATTGAGCTGGCGATAAGGCGAATGCTGCCGAAGAACAAGCTCGGCAGGCAAATGCTGAAAAAGTTAAAGGTTTACCGGGGTCCGGAGCACGAACACCAGGCCCAGAAACCAGAAAAAATAGAACTATTTAAGTAAAGAATACGAATTATGGCAGATACCCAAACTGACAACCTGAATGTAAATATAAATACTCAGACCAAACAGGCGCCCGGCCAGGCCGGTAAATCGAAAGGTGGTTACTGGTGGGGCACCGGCAGAAGAAAAAGCGCCGTAGCACGAGTACGAATCAAACCGGGCAACGGCAAATTGCAGGTCAATAAAAAAGAGTTGAAAGAGTACTTTGTTCGGGAGCAGGACAGAAAAGCCGTTCTGGCGCCTCTGGAGACTGTTGGGGCAAAAAAATCTTTTGATATATTTATCAACGTCAAAGGCGGCGGAACTACCGGACAGGCGGGCGCCTCACTTTTGGGAATTGCCCGGGCGCTGAGAAAGTACGATGCAAACTTTGTTCAGGCCCTGCGGGACGGCGGACATCTGACCCGCGACCCGAGGATGGTCGAAAGGAAAAAGCCCGGCCAAAGAGGGGCAAGGAGAAGATTCCAGTTCTCGAAGCGTTAATTCGCAAATTATTTTGGATTGTCGAAAGAGCCACTGGAGTTTCCGGTGGCTTTTTTATTTGGAGTTTTTAAATAAAAATGTCAAGATTGGAGCATAAAAAAAAGGGGGCCGCATTGATGGCTCTGGCGAGCGGTTTTTTCTGCATAGCTGGCTGCCTTGTCAAAAGCGGTTCGTACATCGGCGCTTACAAGCTGACTTTCTTTCGGTTCGTCATTGGGCTGGGACTTATCGCAACTGCCGCTATGTCAGGGCGAATCAGGCTTGTCTTTGTCAACAAGAAGCTGCTGTTGCTGCGAGGTCTTACCGGAGGAATGGCTGTCTTTATAACACTTTTGTGTATCACCAAGCTTGGACTCGGTAAAGGTGTGGTTATGATAAGCTCGTACCCGATCTTTGGAAGTATTATAAGTGCGATTTTCCTGAAAGAAAGGCTGCGGCTGTTCAATATAGGGGCTATTCTGACGGCCATGGTGGGTATTTACTTCATAGCTTACGAAAAACAGCAGGGCTTTTCATTGCTGGTCTTTGGCAGATATGAGCTTTTGGCAGTCCTCGGCGCGGTGCTTGCAGGTTTCGCTGTCACAATAATACGCAAACTCCACGATACGGACAGCTCACTGGCAATTTACTTTTCCCAGTGTGTGGTAGGGATGTGGCTTGTCATAGGACCTGCCTTAAGAAGTGAAGCGGCTGTCGATTTCAAAGGAATCTTTATCCTGCTCGGTATGGGCGGCTGCATTACTATCGGCCAGCTTTTTATGACGGAAGGTTTTAAGTATGTGCCGGTCAAGACCGGTTCATTGCTGTTAATGTTCGAGACGGTATTGTGCTATATAGCCGGCGTGGTGATATTCAGCGAACCTTTGACCTGGTCGAACCTGTTGGGTTCGGTGCTGGTTGTTGGTGCTTGTGCGGTCGTCCTGCTGAGGAGGAACCTTGACCACTAAAGGCCAAACTGATATTCTTTGCCGATACCTGACAATAGAAAGGAAGAAACGATGATACGAGTTGCAATAATCGGGGCGAGCGGATACACCGGGTCCGAATCGATACAAATTCTACTGCGGCATGAGCAGGCGGAGCTTACTTATCTTACTGCGCTGCCCGAGGAATGCGGAGCGGTGGAGGATGTTTTTCCGCAATTTAAAGGGCGCTGCCCGTTGCAAATCGAGCCGCTGGACCTCGATAAACTCTCGGGGCTGGCCGATGTTGCCCTTTGCTGTCTGCCTCATAAGGTCTCTATGGGATTCGTGCCGAAGCTTTTGAAGGCCGGAGTAAAGGTGATTGATTTCAGTGCGGACTATCGGCTCAAAGATGTGGAAGTTTATGAAAAGTACTATGTTAAGCATACCGATACTAAGAATTTAAAGCACGCTGTGTTCGGTCTTCCCGAACTTTTCCGCGAGCAGATAAAAGGCGCCAGTCTTGTCGCTAATCCGGGATGCTATCCTACCGGTGCCGCGTTGGCCGTTGCACCGCTGCTTAAACAAGACCTGATAGAAACCGAAAATGTTATTGTCAACTCGGTGACAGGTGCATCAGGGGCGGGGATGAAACCTTCGAGTAAATTTCATTTTCCGAATATGAACGAGAATCTTTTTTCCTACAGCATCGGCACACACCGCCATATGCCTGAGATAGAACAAATCGCAGGCGATGTAGCAGGAAAGAAGGTTACCGTATTGTTCCAGCCGCACGTCGGGCCTTTCGACAGAGGAATTCTATCAACGGTTTATTGTCAGCCGAAGACGAAGCTGAGCGATGAAGACCTGTCGAAGCTGTATAATGATTTCTACCAGGAAGAGCCATTTGTTCAGGTGCGCAAGGAAGCTCCCGCTGTTAAGGATGTGGCAGGGACAAACTACTGCCATATTTTTGTTACCAGTGTGAAAGGCAAAATTCTTTGCTTTTCCGCTATTGACAATCTGGTAAAAGGTGCATCCGGCCAGGCAATTCAGAATATGAACATCATCTTCGGCCTCGAAGAAACCCTCGGCCTTAGATAGTATTACATTGTGTGAATACAAATTGAGGAAAAAAGTAGATAATATCCTGGTGTTGCAATTCAAAACACTTTGTTGAAGGAATTGTTCAGGTTATAATGATTTAAGTTAGTAAGCCTTTCTGTTTACGCTATTTTGTTCTTTTTGTTAAAGGATTAAAAAATGCCCGAGAGATGGAGAGATTGGCTGGCACAGGCTCAACGGGATTTGAACCACGCAGTACATGCCTGTGAAGATGAGGATTTTGAGTGGTCCTGTTTCAGCGCGCAGCAAGGAGCAGAGAAGGCTGTTAAGGCCGTTTTTCTTTCTTTACATGGCGAAAGTTGGGGTCATTCTGTTTTTGCTTTACTTAAAGCCCTTGATGAGAAGATAGAAGTGCCTGAGCAGCTCATAGAGGCTGCGAAGAGCCTGGATAAACACTATATTCCGACGCGTTATCCTAATGGTTTTGACAGTGGGATGCCGGGTGATTATTACACAAAAAAAGACGCTCAGGAGGCAATTGAGAATGCTCGAGAGATCATCGAATTCTGTGAAGGTTGTGTTCGCTGATAAGAACAGGATTTTACGTCAACTAAGAGATTATACAATAAAAATACAACAGAGCAGGCCGGAAGTGGAAAAAATAGGGCTGTTTGGCTCTTATGCCGCCGATACTTACGGGCCGGCCAGCGATGTGGATCTGTTGATAATTCTGCGGCAAAGCAGCAAGCGTTTTCTGGACAGAATTCCGGATTATCTTCCGGAGAACCTTTCTGCAGGCTGTGACGTTTTTCCTTATACCAACGAGGAAGTAGAGAGAATGAAACAGGAAAATATGCCGTGGATTTGCCATGTTCTTAAAGAGGTGGTCTGGCTTTAAACGGACTAACTTAGCGATGGGTATTGGTGTAGTTAAAGTTGCGACGTGTCAGTTTGCCGTTAGTAATTCGGTAAAGCGAAACGCAAAGAGAATCAGTGATTTTTTGCGCAAGGCTAAAAAGGCCAGAGCCGATATCGTTCATTTTTCCGAATGTGCTCTTAGCGGGTATGTCGGTACCGACTTTCCAAATTTCGAGGGGTACGATTGGGACCTGCTTAAAGAAGAAACCGAGAAGATTATGGCTCTTGCCGCTAAACTCAAGCTATGGGTTGTTCTGGGAAGTACACATAGATTGACCGAACCGAACAAGCCGCACAACAGCCTGTATCTTATTAATGCTGAAGGAAAAATTGTTGACCGCTACGACAAAAGATTCTGTACCCTTGGCGATTTACGTCGGATGACACCTGGCAACAGGTTTGTGAACTTTACCATTAAGGGCGTTAAATGCTCGCTGCTTATATGTTTTGATTTGCGATTTCCCGAGCTGTACCGTCAGCTTTACAAGGAAGGGGTCAACTGCATTTTCCAGTCGTTTTATAACGCCCGCCAAAAGGGCCCAAGCGTGCATACGCACATTATGCGACAGACGATGCAGTGCCGGGCGGCGACGAACCATTTGTGGATGAGTTGTGCAAATTCGAGCGGGTATTATTCTCCTTATCCATCTTGTTTTATCCGGCCGGACGGCAAAATAGTACAACAGCTAAGAATGAATCGACCCGATATAATGGTTAATTCTGTTGAGTTGAAAAGGAAATTCTACGACCCGATGGTCGGTTTCAGGGATATGGTTCTTGCCGGAGCCCTCGGCAACGGTGAAAAACCTATCTCAGACCGGCGCTCGAAAAACACAACAAGCCTTTAAATTTCAGCCGCTTAAAGTTTGGCTATGGCAAGCGAGTATCGTTTGACAAAAAACGTTTGAGGATTATTATTGTATCTTTTTGTGCAGCGATGTTATAAATCTGGTTTGGGGGTGTGTGCCTTTTTCGTTGTGAAGAGATGTTTTAAGTTTTTCTATTTTATTAATATTGGTAATGAATGAGTTATTGTGCAATATTTTAGCGGAGTCCGAGGGGCTTAATATTTTCCTGCTTTTAGGTATTGCGATCTTAGGCGGGACGGTGGGGGCGAAGATAATTCAACGGCTTCATATTCCCCAGATAATCGGTTACATAGTTATAGGCGTAATACTTGGGCCGGTGCTGGGTGTTATTTCACCTAAAACTATAGAGATTTTCGAACCATTCAACCTGTTTACGTTGGGGATTATCGGTTTTTTAATTGGTGGAGAGCTTAAACGTAAAATTTTCGTAAAATTTGGCAGGCAGGTTGCTGCTATTTTGCTGTTCGAGGGCGGAATAGCCTTTTTATTGGTTGGCTCTCTTTCTTTTGCTGCGCTTTGTTTGTTCTTTGACTGGCAGATGGCCTTGGCGGTTGGAGCGGTATTCGGGGCCATCTGTTCGGCGACAGACCCGGCTTCGACCGTAAGTGTGTTGTGGGAATACAAGACACGCGGGCCGCTTACAACGATGCTTACGACAATCGTCGCGCTCGATGATGCACTTGCTTTGGTTCTGTATATTATAAGTGTCAGTTTGGCGACTTTTCTTACCGGCCATAAGGAAGCCGGTATTCTTACAATGCTGTTTCATTCGTTTTATGAGGTTATTGGTTCTTTGGGACTGGGTCTGGCGGCGGGCGTTATATTAAGATGGATAATAAGGCGGCTTGATGATGAAGAGAAAATTTTGGTTTTTGCAATCAGTCTTTTAGTACTGACTATCGGCCTGGCTATAACACTGGAATTCGATGTGATTCTGTCATCTATGGCTTGCGGTGCGACTTTGATAAACCTTTCGCCACGCCGCAGTCTGAAAAGTTTTGAAATTGTTCGAAGATTTTCCCCGCCTGTTTATGTTCTGTTTTTTGTGATTATCGGCGCCCGGCTGAACGTCAGCATGACAGGCCAAATCTGGCTGTTGGCCCTTGTTTATGTTCTTGGAAGTATCGCAGGCAAGACAACAGGCTCGTATGTTGCTTCGGTCTATTCAAAGGCCGTGCCTTCAATCAGGAAATATCTGGGCTTTTGTTTATATCAGCAGGGTACTATTGCAATTGCCTTGCTTATTATGGCAAGTCATCGGTTCAAAGGACCTGTCAGGGACATGATGCTGTCGGTGATAATATTAGGGGTCTTTATACTTCAGTTCATCGGACCGCTGTGTACCAAAATTGGCGTTAAAAAGGCCGGTGAAGCAGGGATGAATATCACCGAGGAAGACCTTATCAAGACAAAAAGTGTCGGTGACGTTATGGATAAGGATGTGCCGGTTATCTCGGCGGGAATGCTCCTCAGTGAAGTTATCCGGGTTGTCAGCGGCACCAATAATTTCTTCTACCCGGTTGTTGATAATGACAACAAGTTAATAGGCGGCATAACCCTGGATGGTATCAGAAATACTTTTGCAACGCAGGAGCTGAACGACTGGCTGGTGGCACTTGATATTGTCGAGCCTGTCATCCTCAAGGTAACACCTGATGTGCCTTTGGCTGAGGCGTTTGAGAGAACAAAGCATCTTGACCTCGAACACCTGCCGGTTGTGATTTCAAACGAAGACGACCGGTTTATTGGTGTCTTGAACTGTCGTGCGGTTCACCGCTCACTGAGTGCCGAGGTATTGTCAAGACAGCAGAAAGCTGATAGTATGGCGTAAATGCAGCGTTTTGTTTCGGCTCTAAGAGAAAGAAAGTTTGTTTCTTGTGGTGGAATCTTGAAGCGATTTTCGTTTCCCAGGAAGAAAAGGCTCATCAGTAACCGGCAGTTTAAATCTGTTATAGGTAACGGTCGGCGTCTTGGCAACGGCATACTTACACTATATATGGCGAAAAATGACTTTAGTTATCCCCGCCTCGGTGTATCTGTGGGCAAATCATGCGGAAGCGCGGTTGTACGTAACCGGTTAAAGCGACTGCTGCGGGAGACCTTTCGGCAGAGTCAGGACGTGATACCTGCCGGCTTTGATTATGTACTTATGATTTCGCCCCGTTGGCTGAAAAAAACCGGCACCGAAAAATCTCAGGAGCAGCCGACATTTGAGCAGGTAAAGAGTTCGTTTTTGGCCCTGGTCAATTCGGCTGATTTGTCAATATAATATAAGGTGTTTTTATGAGTCCAAAAGAACGAATTTATGCGATTTTAACGGGCGGCTCTTACGACCGTCCGGCCGTTACCCCTATCTTTATGGCCTGGGCGGCCAATTTCATCGGGCGTACGTATAGAGATTATTATCTCGATGGTGACGTACTGGTCGAGGCACAGCTTGCGGTAACCAGGGCGTTTAATATCGACCAGATAAGTGCGATAAGCGACCCCTGGCGTGAAGCGTCCGCCTATGGAATGGAATTCGAATATCCGCCCGATGGGGTCGGAAGGCCGAAAGAGGTCTTCCTGAAGACCCGCGAAGACATTCCCCGCTTAAAACCGTTTGATATCGAAAACGCCGGGCGAACAAAACAGCGGATTGAAAGTGTACGTAAGATGGCCTCTGAAATCGGGCAGACCCACAGCGTCTTAGGCTGGGCCGAAGGCCCGTTGGCGGAGTATGGCGACCTGCGCGGGGTTGAAAATGCGATGCTGGATCTGATAGATAGGCCGGAACTGTTCCTTGAAGCAGGCAATATTATCATCCGGAATGAAATTACCTTTGCCATAGCCCAGGTCAAAGCCGGCGCGGACATGGTTGGTGTTGGTGATTCGGCGGCGAGTCTGATTGCTCCGAAGATGTATGCCGAGCTTGTGTTACCTCTACAGCAAAAGTTGATAGCGGCTATTCACGAGGCCGGGGCTGCTGTGAAGCTGCACGTTTGTGGGGATATAAGAAATGTCGTCCAACACATGGCCCAAAGCGGAACAGATATTATAGACGTTGACTGGATGGTCCCGCTCAAGATGGCAAGAGAGCTTGCCGGGACTGAGGTTACGCTGTGCGGAAATTTCGACCCGGTGAGTGTCTTATTTGAGGGCAGCCCCCGGGATGTTGCCGACGCAGCCAGGCAATCCATTAAAGACGTCCCGGACAAATTCATTTTAATGCCCGGCTGTGAAATACCGCCCGCTACACCAGAGGAAAATATTCGAGCTTTCTGCCCCTGCGAAGGCTGTCTGATTCGGGAAGAGCTGAACCGTTGAATGTTGATTTGTCAAGCGGCGGCGGGTAATTAGAATCTAACCGTATATCAGCCGATACGCCCTGATAAGTTCGGCTACAGACCATGCCTGTGCAATGCATCCTTTCGGTCTGTGCGGCATATCGCCGTCGAATATCTCCGAGACAGACCCGAGACAACAATCCTCAGTGAGGTGCTTCAGCAGAGGCTGGATAAAGTCGGCGGCCTTTTTCCTGCTTTTACGGCTGAATCCGTTGACCTTCAGGAAACTTTCCACAAAAGGCCCTAACAGAAACGACCAGATTGTCCCCTGATGATAGGCTTTGTCCCGTTGTTGTTGCGGGCCGGTGTATATACCCTGATAGCGGCTGTTTTGAACGTCCAGGGTTCGAAGCCCGTAAGGTGTCAGCAAATGTTTTTGAACCGCCTTTACTACCGACTTTTGCTGTGAGAGTGGCAATGGCGAAAAATCGAGTGAAACGGCGAATATCTGGTTAGGCCGAAGACTGTCATCGACCGAGCCGTCGGGCAGAATGCAGTCATTTAAGTACCCCTTGCTTTTGTTCCAGAATAGTTCACAGAAGCCGGCCCGAACTTTATCTGCCATTGATTTGTAGTCCTTGGGGCTCTTTACGGATTGCTCTGCGTTTTCCGTATGTGGCACGGCCATCTTGGCCGTGATTTCAAGGGCTGGAAGCCCGTGCCACCCGGGCTGATATTGGGCAAGAAGGCAGAGTGCATTATACCACAGGGCGTTAACCTCGACCGCTTTTCCACATCTCGGCGTAAAGGCGACACCCTCAAATTTGGCGTCCATCCAGGTTAGCTGTGTCTGGTGATTGCCTGCGGTTATAAGCCCGTCTGTGTCGGCATGGATATCGAAGCGGGTGCCTCGATGATAGGACTCTATAATCCGGCGTATTGTCGGGATAAGCTCCTGATCGAAGGTGTTTGAATCGTCTGCGGCCTGCAGGTATTGAAAAGCCGCGTTGATGAACCAAAGAGAAGCATCGACGCTGTTGAAGTATGTTGTGCCGCTCCTGTCATCGAAACGATTGGGAATCATACCCTCATCCGCGGCTGCGGCAAACGTGGTCAGGACCGACTTTGCCTCGTCGAACCTTCCGGTCGATAATAACAGGCCCGGCAGGGAAATAAAGGCATCTCTGCCCCAGTCTGCAAACCACGGGTAGCCGGCCAGGATAGTGGTTCTCCATGAGGAGTCCCCGGGACTGTGGTGATTGTTTGTATGTCGTTTTGCAATAAATGCATCGGCAGTCAAACTGAGTGCCTCGAAATACTCGTCCCGGCGTTCATCCCTGCGAAGGCCCGGGCCGTGGCGGGATTTGCGAATTTCAATCTTTTCTTTTCCACCGTTAGGTGTCCTGCGAAGATTGTTAATTTGCCTCTCGCTGTTTTGTTTGCCGGGCAAAACGAAGGCGGGTTCGTCCCCTGCGGGCAAATCTTCCCGATATGCCGGGATTCCGGCTGCAAATCCCCGCGAGGTGGCTTTATGTTTTATGTGTTCCTGATGCCTGAGCAAATTTTTGCACACTGTATCGATATTAAGCCCGGTCAGCTCTTCGGGCTTGCCTGGAGACCACGGCGGGCTCAGGGTTGCCCATAAAACAATTTTGGCTGGTTTTTCTTCGCCGGAAGACCCTGGGACTATCCGATGCTTAAAAAAGCCGGGGGTCCACAGGTCTTCGGAAAAATCCTGGCCCCTTTCTTTATTATTTCGATATACGAAATTGAACCACCATTGGCGGTCAACGACAAAATTCACGGACGGGCAGCTCAGAAGCAGCTCACAGCTATTCGGCACATCATGACGAACCAGCACCCTGTCGCCGAGCTGCTTGGAACATAATGGAGCGTGAGACTGCTGCAGCGTGTGGAAGTCCCTGAGGCCGATGAAAGGCCGTAAAACAAACTCAACGGGTTCCTGAATCCTCGTAAAGTCATAGACCAGGGCGACCGTATCTTTATCGCGGAGAAGATATATGGATTTAGTCACTTTGAGTTCGTCTTCCGTATGGAGTCCCGGGGACAGCTCGTAATCGAAATGTACCCCGAAATCCTGCCGGAATTGTTTTAGAAGGGTAAAGCCGGCCGGCGTGAATTTATCGTTGAATTCGAATGTTGAAAGGTTAAATGACTGTCCTTTAACAATTACCATCTCCAGACAATAGGCCAGCGCCATTATCCTGTTGACCGGAGGATTAAGCGAGCCGATGAGAAGCCCGTGATATCCCCGAGTATTGCAGCCGACGATGGTCGATGATGCGTAGCTGCCGCGCTCGTTGGTCAACAGCCATTCCTTCGTCAATAAATTTTCAATAGGTTCATTGGCAGTTGGTATGCATACTTTTGCCGGGCTCCCATTATGAGACTTGTTGCGAAACGGGGACCATCTACTATCGGCTTTTTGCAGTGCTAACACAATCTTGCTCCGAAAAACGTCATCGCGGGAATATATCAGGTCCCCTGGACATTCCTTTTATCGTATTATATTACTCCTTTATAAAGTTGCTGTTCGAGGAAAGTCAAAGTTGCTTTAAGCAGTAAAGAATCAGTCCTGATTTACCGGCGTGCCAAGACTTATAGATTGCAAATCGGATGTTTTATTAATTTGTGAACCCGCTTGCAAAAACCGCTTTGTCGCCTTATGTTGCTGTGTCAGTGGTTCCTCTTGCTCTTCTGAGGTATTGGAACACCGTCTTCGAAGATGACCCAGAACATTCATGAAATTTATATAAGAGTCGTAAGGTGAATTATAAGGATTAAAATATTTATGTACGTCTCCGTCTGAAAAGTACTTTGTGCACATATAATAAAAGTGGTCCGATACCTGAAGTTTTCGCCAGTCCGAAATGATTTTGTCGTTGGCGGTTTGTTTGATCTTTTTTTCGAGACGGTAGAGTTCGTGGATGGCATTGGATTGCATGGCGTTCCCGACCCAGGCCGAGAGGTCTCTTTCAATATCTGCCCAGCTTATAATGTGCGGTACATCAACTATGCCCACGGGCTGATAACTTTCCACTACCTCGCCTGGTGTCTTAAAATTGTTGTCGGGGTGCCGTAAAACCGTTCCCGGCAGATGACGCATGAAATCGAATATGCCCGTGTCTTTCCATTGGTGTTCGCCGAATGTCTCGTAATCCAGAAACAGATTGACGACATTGCCGTTGCCGTTGACATCGCTTATCCATCGTGCGAACTTGTCTGCCGTCAAAGGCCACTGTGTCCAGTCACGATTGGAAAACCTGAATGCTATGTCGTCGCTGAGCGCATAGTTTTTCAGTAAAAGTTTCAAATGATTGCAGTCTTTCGGCTTATAGACAAAATTGGGACTTCGGTAGCCCAGGATATGGTCTGCTCCTTCGGTTATTATCGCGTCGAAATTGCCTGTTGACTCGATAAGCGTGGCCAGCTCGTTGTTGTATATCAGTTCGGTGTTTCTGAATATTCGAGGCTTTTGGCCGAAATAATTGTTGATGGTTTCGGTGTGCTTGTTTACCTGCTCTACGAATTCGTTGCGGGAATATAAAAAGCTCAGACTGTGATAATATGTCTCAGCCAGAAATTCCACGCAGCCGGTTTCCGCAAGGGCATCGAATGTGCTCATAACTTCCGGTGAAAATGTCAAGAGTTGTTCCAGCAGTACGCCCGTTATGCTGTATGCCACTTTGAATCGTCCGTCGAATCGGTGTATCAAATCAAGGATCAGTCGATTCGCGGGAAGATAACATTTATTTGCAACCTTACGGCAAATAGAAGCATTTTTGTAGTCGTCGAAATAAGTGTCGTTTTGATCAAAGACCGTATAGTGTCTCAGCCGCAGTGGCTGATGAACCTGGAAATAAAAGCATACCGAAGGCATAATCTCGTATCTCGTATTGTGCTTATCTTTTGTGTGATTCTGTCAAACCGCAACCAGTGTCTCCTGGTAAATTTTGATACACTTGAGTGCTGCGTCTTTCCATCTCAGTTTTCTCACCTCGAAGTTGCCGTGGTTCGCCAGGGTCTCCTGCAGAGGTGGATATTTCAGTACTGCGATAACTTTGTTGGCAATTTCATTTATGTCCCAGAAGTCAACTTTAAGAGCATGCGTCAAAACTTCGGATACGCCACTTTGCTTGCTGATTATGACCGGAACATCGTGGTTCAAAGCCTCCAGAGGAGCGATTCCAAATGGTTCCGATACGGAAGGCATCACATACAGGTCGGCCATTTGATATATCTTTTGGACGTCTTCGCCTCTTAAAAAGCCTGTGAAAAGCACCTTATGCCCGATGCCGAGTTCCGCCGCCATTTCAATCGAGCGGTGCATCATATCGCCGGAGCCGACCATGACAAACTTGACGTCATCCATCAGCTCCAGTACTTTCTTTGCCGCCTGGAGAAAATACTCAGGACCCTTTTGCATTGTGATTCGACCTAAAAACAGGACAATTTTCTCATCATTTTTGATGCCTGTTTCCGCCAAAGGCCAGTTGTCGTTGCGTTCGACTCCGTTATAGACCACTTCCACATTTTCTCCGCTAATACCGTATCGGTTGATTACCGTGCTTCGAGTGAAATGACTAACGGCGATGACTTTGTTCGCCCGTTCCATACCCTGCCGTTCAATGTCGTAAATCATCTGATTGATGTGCTCGCCGCTGCGGTCGAATTCTGTCGAATGTATGTGAACAATCAATGGTTTTTCGCTGATGGCGGCTACAGCGATTCCGGCCGGATAGGTCATCCAGTCATGGGCGTGTACAATATCAAAATGCTCATTTTTAGCTAATTCGACGGCAAGCGCGGCATAACGATGAACTTCGGTGTACATATCCCTGCTATAATCGTCACCGCCGGTTATTTGGCCGGCTCCGATGAAGTTTGCGTCGAGAGTTTTTTGTTTTTGTCTGAGAGTTTCTTCGATTTGACGACGGTAAGAATCCGGCGTTGAATATGGTTGCAGGGCCGAGCTGATAGCGTGGAATCTTACGTTCTTAAATTCGTTGAATAAAAAAGATATTGAGGATGTCCAGGAGTTCGGGCTAAGCAATTTTACATGAGTAGAATAAGTGCTCTCGACCATTTTTGGCAGAACGAAGGTAACTTCCTGGCCAAGTTGGTCCATTGCCTTGGTAAGTCCATAGCATGCCGTACCCAGGCCACCGCTGATAAACGGCGGAAACTCCCAACCTAACATGAAAACTCTCATACCGGCTCCTGTTGAGTTGCTTTTATAAGCATCTGTTCAGCAAGAAGTTATAATAACCTTCAATAACCTTCTTTCACGTCCCTAAGATTTAGTATGCTGCTCCGATGTTGCTCTGCATTAAACAGGTCCAATCACTATAGGTAAATTCCTTATCGGCAATAAGTTAGCTTGTACTTAATTTCCAGCCGGTAAAAAAAATACGATATTTACCCTAATAACACCTGTTCTTAATATATAAATCGGAATTTTTCGGCTAAAAGTTCACAAAAACTTGTGCAAAATCGTGAATTTTGACGTTGTTACAGTATATTTTATGGGCCGATATATAATTATAAGACTAATTAGGGCATATGATTTTCGGGACAGACCTTAAAACAGACCATAGTTTACAATTGTTATGATTATTGGGACTAAGTTGGTCATTTTGGACCTTATAGATGCCGGAGATGATGTATCCTTCTTTCACTTCGTCCGATTAATGGGTAGGTGCACCGAAAAGATCGGGGCTTTGAGGGTGGGCCGAGAGAAAAATCGTTTGGGCAGATGGCC
>CAZZAX010000089.1:0-24410 GCA_964653075.1 uncultured Pirellulales bacterium | reverse complement strand
CCAAGGAGGCGATTATTGCCAAGGAGCACGAGCCCGACCTCGATTGCACAATCTTTTTCATTGATATGCGTGCCTTTGGTAAAGGTTTTGATGCCTATTACGAGCGGGCAAAGGAGCTTGGCGTTAAATATATTCGCTGTCGTCCATCTTCGGTCAAAGAGGACCCCAAAACAAAGAACCTCAAAATCACATACCAGGCCGCTGACGGCGAAATACAAACAGATGAGTTTGGTATAGTAGTCCTCTCCACGGGCTTGAGACCTCCGGCTGAGGTCCGCGAGTTGGCGGAGAAGTTCGGAATCGAACTAGACCAGAATGGATTTGCGGCCACGCTGCCCCTGGCACCGGTTGAAACCTCAAAGCCGGGGGTTTATGTCTGCGGGCCTTTTGCCGCTCCGAAGGACATTCCGGAGACGGTCATGGAGGCATCGGCAGGCGCCGCCAAGGCGATGGCTCTGCTTACGGAGCAGCGAGGCACCCTGATCACGCATAAGGAGTACCCGCCCGAAAAGGATGTTGCCGGCCAGGAACCGCGCATCGGTGTATTTGTATGTCACTGCGGCAGGAACATCGGCGGAGTTGCCGACGTGCCGGACGTAGTCGAATATGCCAAAACTTTAGCCAATGTCGTCTATGCAGAGCATAATCTCTATACCTGCTCGACAGATACTCAGGAGAAGATAAAAGAAATGATTGCCGAGCACGACCTGAATCGCGTAATCGTGGCCTCGTGCAGTCCGAGAACCCACGAACCGCTATTCCGCAACACCTGTCGAGAGGCAAGGCTTAATGAATACCTGTTTGAAATGGCCAATATCCGTGACCAGTGTACCTGGGTGCACATGCATCAGCCGGAGATGGCCACCCAAAAATCAAAAGACCTTGTCAGGATGGCCATTGCCAAGGCAAGGATGCTCGAACCACTGCAAAAGGGAACTCTAAAGGTCAACAACAATGCTCTGGTAATCGGCGGCGGTATCGCCGGGATGACAGCAGCTCTCAACCTGGCCGATCAGGGATTTAAGGTGCATCTCGTTGAAAACCAGGAACAATTGGGCGGTAACCTTAATCATATACACAGCCTGCTCACCGGCGACGACCCTCAGCAAAAACTTAAAAGTGTGATTGAGAAGGTCAACGCCCATCCTAATATAGAGGTGCATCTGAAAAGTATTGTATCTGCGGTTGAGGGTTCTGTTGGCAACTTCAAGTCCACAATCAAGCATAATGGAGATGGGAAACAGGTCTCTCACGGTGTCGTTATCGTCGCCACCGGAGCCGAGCAATACGAACCGACCGAGTATCTCTACGGCAAAAACTCCCGGGTACTTACCCAGCGAACTTTTGAGCAGTGGATGTCAGAGGATAAAGCCGAGCTTAAGGATGTAAAATCCATTGTTATGATTCAGTGCGTTGGTTCACGGGATGAGAACCACCCATACTGCAGCCGAGTCTGCTGTTCGGAGGCGGTCAAGAATGCGATTGTCATTAAGAAAAAGCAGCCTGAGACCGATGTTTACATTTTGTATCGTGACGTTAGAACATACGGCCTGCTCGAAGAATACTACAGAGAGGCACGAAGCATAGGTGTACGTTTCATTCGCTATGAAGAGGACAAGAAACCTGAAGTCTCAGCCAGTAACGGCAGCTTCTCAGTTACCTGTTTTGACCCCGTTCTCAATGCGCCAGTTATGATAAGCTCTGATTTGGTTGTGCTTGCTGCGGGGATAGTGCCGGGCCAGACCCTTAGCGAGATCGGCCAGTTGTATAAGTTGTCGCTCAATCAGGACAAGTTCTTCCTCGAGGCTCACATGAAACTAAGGCCGGTCGATTTTGCCACCGATGGCGTTTTCATGTGTGGTTTGGCGCACTGTCCCAAATCCATCGAAGAAAGCATCGCCCAGGCGGACGCGGCCGCAGGTCGTGCCGCAACCATCCTTTCCAAAGACGAAATCGAGCTGGAAGCTACAATATCAGAGATTGTGGACGATAATTGTGATGGGTGTGCATACTGCATCGATCCGTGTCCATATCACGCATTGACGCTGATTGAATATATGCTCAAAGGTGATATTAAGAAAACCGTTGAAAGAGACGCGGCATTGTGCAAAGGCTGCGGTGTGTGTCAGGCCACGTGCCCTAAGAAGGGAATATTTATTCGCAGTTTCAAGCTTGAACAACTAAGTGCAATGGTTGAAGCCGCGCTGGAAGCAGGCTAATAGAGGAGTTTGTTTAATATGGCAGATGAAGAAATTTTCGAACCGATAATTATCGGTTTCTGCTGCAACTGGTGCTCGTATGCAGGGGCCGATCTCGCCGGTGTTTCCCGGCAGCAGTATCCTCCGAACCTCCGGATTATTCGGGTTATGTGCTCGGGAATGGTGCACCCGAACCTGATCATAGATGCTTTAACAAAAGGCGCAGATGGAGTTCTGATTTGCGGCTGCCATATCGGAGACTGTCACTACCTCGACGGTAATGTTAAAGCCGAGAACCGAAAGGAAGCGATAGAGCTCTTGTTGGAAGATTTCGGCATAGAGCCTGAACGATTCAGGCTCGAATGGGTATCTGCATCCGAAGGGCCCAGATTTGCCGAGGTGGTACGGGAAATGACCGAGGCTGTTCGTGCGCTGGGTCCCAGCATGTATAAGGTTTGAGAATATTTGTTCGGCCGGAGTACCATGAATTAGTTTAACACTGTATGTAGGACTTTAAGATATGCCAAAAGCACGTTTTTTTGAAGGCAAAAAATTTATGTGGGACGGAGAAGAGTACGGCGACGAAGAAAAAGCCAGCTCAGTGCAGAAAGAGTACGCCGAAAAGGGCTTCGAGGTTCGAGCGTGTCGTGAGAATGGCAAGGTATTACTTTACACACGGCGCGTTGTCACCGAGATTGTGCTGGATTAATACCGATTAGAGCCGCTTTAGGCAGGCTTCTCTGAAGGGAATGGATGTATATGGTACTCTTTACGGTAAAAAACCATTTATGTTTTCGATATGTATACGCAGGGATCATACTCGAGGAGTGAAATGGGGACATGGATTACCGTAACATTGTCGTTGCGAAAGGAGAAAATATGAGTGCTCCAACCATATTGATTATCGATGACGACCCGGATTTCGTGATGGTCACTAAAGCGATCCTCGAGACAAAGCAATACAACGTTCGGTTCGCCTATGACCCGGAAGAGGGATTTACCAAACTGGATGAGGAAATACCGGATGCCCTCATCCTTGATGTCATGATGGGAAAAGGTGCAGAGGGATTTGTTTTCGCAAGGAAGATAAGGAAGGATGCCCGGTTTGACCAGATGCCTATATTGATGATAACATCGATGTCCGAGCAGACCGGATTTAATTTTCCCGGTGAAAGTAAACATTCCAGGTTCCTGCCGGTTGATGAATATATAGAGAAAGGCATTGAGCCGCACCTTCTTCTGGAGAAGGTTGAGCAGCAGCTTGCCAAAAAAAGCAGTAGCTGAATGTGAAGGTAAAAGTCGTCTGTTAGGAAGTGTATTGATACAAATAAAAGCTTAAACGCCCATTATTGTAAGAATAGAATGACGTGACACTAATTGATAATGAAATACTATAGGAAATTTTAAGTCTCTTTAGAAAGGAGGTAATACCGTGGCTGTAAAAGTAGCAGAAGAATGGCTGAACATCTGTGGAGGATGTGAGGTCACAATACTGGACATAGGCGAGCCGCTCCTTGACTTGCTGCCTGAGCTCAATTTTGTCCACATGCCTGTGTTGATGGACCATAAGTATTTTGGTCAAACAGGAGAAAAGGAAGAGATGGAGATCCCCGAAGCGGATGTGGGGATAATCTCAGGAGGTGTACGGAACGAGAAGGAAAAGCACGTTGCCGAGGAAATGAGGAAAAAGTGCAAAACCCTCATTGCCCTTGGCTCATGTGCATGCTATGGCGGAATCCCCGCCCTGGCGAATATGTTTCCTCTTGAAGCCCTGTATGACAAGGTTTACAGAGAATCGAAGACTACTGATGCCGCTGATACACCGAGCGAGAATCTTCCCCCTCTATTGGACAGGGTGTACGCAGTAGATGAGGTTGTGCCTGTGGATTTATATATTCCAGG
Source organism: uncultured Pirellulales bacterium (assembly GCA_964653075.1). GTDB lineage: Bacteria > Planctomycetota > Phycisphaerae > Sedimentisphaerales > Anaerobacaceae > NIOZ-UU13. The sequence continues at coordinate 20,310 of CAZZAX010000089.1, read as the reverse complement.
TTGTCCTACGAATCCTGATATTATTGTCAAGGCCCTCACCGCACTTTTAGAAGGCAAAGAGTTCAAGCTTGAAGAGAGAAGTGTCTGCGACGAATGTCCGCTGAAGCGGGAAAAGAAGGCTTCGGGCGGCCAGATTAAAAGAACACTTGAGTCTATGGAATTCGACCAGAGCAAGCCCTGGGACCAAACCAGGTGCTATATGGAGCAGGGCTATTTATGTCTGGGGCCGGTCACCCTGGCGGGCTGTGGCCAAAAAGAAGGAAACGGCGACGGTGTAACAGTCCCGCGTTGTATCAAAGGATATATGCCGTGCCGGGGATGCTTCGGTCCGATTCGTAAAGGCGCAAATCCTTTGGTTGACATGATGACCGCGATTTCATCTATAGGGCTGGACGCAAAACAGGTCCCCGACAGACGTGCACTGCTCAACAGGTATATTGGTGGTCAAAACAGACTCAGGCCGCTGCCTGTGCGTCCAAAGTAGAAAGGATGTGTAAATATGAAAACAATAACAATTGCTCCGGTAACCAGAATAGAAGGTCATGCCAAGGTGACTATAAACCTTGATGACACCGGTAATGTGGCCGATACTTTTGTTAACGTGGTGGAGCTTCGCGGTTTCGAGAAGTTCTGTATTGGAAGGCCTGCAGAGGAGCTCCCGCGTATTGTAACGAGTATCTGCGGGGTGTGCCCGTGGCACCATCACCTGGCATCGGCCAAGGCCAACGACGCCGTCTTCGGAGTAACACCGCCGCCTACAGGGAAAAAGCTCAGGGATCTCTGCCAGAGCATCGCCTTCTGCTCGGACAAGATACTCCACTTCTTCATCCTGGCCGGCCCGGATTTTGTGATGGGCCCGGATAGTGACTATTCTGTGAGGAACGTTATAGGGATAGCCCAGGCAAACCCTGAAATAGGAAAGAAAGTCATTCGCAACAGGCACCTCGGCACACAGATGTTGCTCATCGCATCGGGCAAGTCGATCCATCCTGTGACGGCTGTGCCCGGCGGATTCAGCAAACCTCTGACGGAGGCCGAACGGGAAAAACTTGTTCCCATGGCCCGTGAAGTTCTAGAGTTTGCCAAGTTTGCCATAGCATTCGCCAAGGAGAACATTTTCCCCAAATATCTCGACGCCATTAAGACCTTGGGCGTGATTGAGACGGGTTTTCTGGGGACCGTAGCTGACGATGGAACGCTCGAACTATATGACGGCAAGGCCCGTTTGATGAAACCTGATGGTTCGTATGAAGAATTCGAGTATAGCGATTATACGGACCACATTAGCGAACATATCGAGCCCTGGACGTATCTCAAGTTCCCTTATGCCAAAAAATGGGGCGACTTTTCGATGGACATCGATAATCCGTCGGGGATCTATCGCACGAACACGCTTGCTCGTATTAATGTCTGCGACAAGATGGCAACGCCGTTGGCACAGGCGGAGCTTGAAGAATTCAGGGAGAATTTTGGTCGGCCCGCCCAGCAAACACTGCTCTACAACTACGCGAGACTGATCGAACTGGTTTACAACGCCGAGCATGTCGTCGAGCTCCTGAACGACCCGGAGATCACCGGAAAAGAGACACGCGTCCCTGTCACTCCACGAGCGGCAAGGGGTGTGGGTTGCGTTGAGGCACCCAGAGGGACCTTGATCCACGATTATGAGACCGATGAGAACGGCCTGATTACCAACGTCAATCTGATTGTCGGTACCACCCATAACAATGCGCCAATCAACATGTCCGTTAAGCAGACGGCGAAGGCTCTGATAAAGGACGGAAATTACGACCAGGGAATCCTCAACAGGGTCGAAATGGCCATAAGGGCCTATGATCCGTGCCTGTCTTGCGCAACGCACAAACTGGACGGCAGTATTGCTGTGAAGCTTGAGATTCGGGATGCTCGTGGGAAAGTAATCGACACTATAACAAATTGGTAAGTTGATAAGGCCTTGGGGCAGTAAAGATATTGAGACTGCTTTGGCCTTCTATTTTGCGAATACAAAACGACTTGCCGGATGAATATATTGATGCTATAGTGGGGAGATGGTTGCAGTCTAAAAATTCTGAGATGGATTTTGGGATATGTCTTAGTGTGCGCGCCGAGTCTTTGGTAATATCATCGGCATCGCAGGATTTCTTTTATGGGCGGAGATTGTACGAACCATCGACTTGCGAGCAAAAGGCGCATGTGAATAACTGAGAAGATGGAGAATTAAGGACAAAGACTATTTCTAATGGCTTCAGACGAGAGTATTCAGCCGGCTGTATATGAGCTGCCGCTTCCACAGGAGTTGCCCGTAGATGCTGAGATCAAAGGCTCGGAAAGACCTCTGCCGGAATCTCTGCTCATGCGTAATGCTTTGTGGTTCTGCCGGGTCAGATGGTTGGTGATTGCAACTCTTGTCTGCTATGGTGTACTGGGTCTGTTTCCCCGTTCGATTGACTACTTCCAAATACGTTCTCCGGGGACGTGGCCTTTTGTAATAGCAGGGATTTTGACGTTTTTCAATCTTGTTTTTCTGTTTCTTGCCCGGGCCAGGACCTTTCCGTCCAAAATCATTTTTAACCTGTGGGGTCAGATTATTGTGGATTTGGTTATCCTCACCGGGGTCGTTTACTTTATCGGCAGCCTTGAGACGAATATAGCGTTTACGTATCTTTTTCATATCGTTTTATCTTGCATGTTCTTCTCACGCAGGCAGAGTTTGATTGTGACTATCATGGCAATCGTGATGTTTGCGGTGTGTATTACCGCAGAATATATACTGAAGGTACTGCCTCCGATGAGTATTTTCAACGAGCCGTTTCATGAACAGAATCATTCTCCGGTATTGGCAACATTGACTGTAGACTTCTTTTTCGCTATTGGAATATGGCTGGTCGTATGGTATCTTGCTTCACACTTATCTTCGATAGTTCGCCGGAGGGATTTCGAGCTTACTTCAACCAACCTCCGCCTTGTGGCTGCCCAGGAAGAACGAGCCCGGCATATGCTTGCCACAACCCATCAGTTAAAAGCACCCTTTGCCGCGATCTATTCCAATGCTCAACTGCTGCTGCAGGGTTATTGCGGTGATATCCCCGACGAAGCGTTGCAGGTGATACAGCGGATAACGTCGAGATCCCGGCGACTGACTACGGAAATCCAGGAGATGCTCCAGTTGGCAAATCTAAGCTCAACCAGCCAACAGTCTCTTCCGCGGAACAGGATGAATTCAACGGAATTACTGTTGTGGTGCAAGTCCCAGGTCGACCCAATAGCTCGTGAACGTGGCATTACGTTCAAAGTAAATATTCGACCGGTAGCCATGGTGGGCACTGAAGATCACTTTAAAATGTTGTTTGTCAATCTCCTGTCCAATGCAGTAATATATTCCCAAAGAAATGGACTGGTACATATCTGCTGTTATAAAGGCCCGGATTCGGAGCCTGTTGTTACTATTGCCGACAATGGAATAGGCATACAACCGGATAAACTTCCTCATATTTTTGAGGAGCATTACCGAACCAATGAGGCCGTGCAGCATAACAAAGAGTCTTCCGGGCTGGGTTTGGCTATTGTTAAGAACATAGCCGAATTGTACGGCATCCGTATCCGGGTGGAAAGCCGTTTCGGTTCCGGAACAAAGTTTGAGCTTAAATTTCCGTCCTCGAACGAAAGTCCGGGCGATAATATGAAAGGAGAAACGAAATGGCCTATCTCTTGATTGTTGATGATGACGAAGATTTCGCCAGTACTACAGCTACGGTCCTGCGTACAGAAGGATACGAAGTTCAGGTTGAGCTGGACATTGATAGTGCAGTGAAAAGTATGGAAAACAAACCTCCGGATTTGGCGATTTTAGATGTTATGTTTCCCGAGGACGCCTCTGCCGGATTTGGATTGGCACGCTTAATGCGCCATGAAAAAGAAAAGCTCAGGGATATTCCGATTTTGATGCTGACTGCTATAAACACCAAATTCCCGCTCGGCTTTGGCCCGAAGGATATCGACGACAGTTGGATGCCGGTAACTGATTTTCTGGAAAAGCCTGTTGATTTTGATGTTTTACGAAACAAAGTGGCCAAGCTTTTAAGTGCGAAAAGCACGAATGACTGATACGGTATGATATTCTTCGAAAATGACTTTTTTTTGGTTTTTTAAAATAATAAGGATTATTTTCAATGGGACCAGAGTGGTACGATAAATCTATTCTTATATTAGGATGCGGCAATGTACTGATTGAGGATGACGGATTTGGGCCGGCTGTTGCTCAGCAGCTACAGCACAACTTCACAATTCCCTCCGATGTCTGTGTTCTGGATACAGGAACTTCGGTTCGAGAGATACTCTTTGATACCATACTTGCCGACAAGAAGCCGTCAAAAATCGTCATAGTAGATGCGATGGATTGTGGTCTCGAACCGGGAGAACTCTTTTCCCCGGACATCGATTCTTTCCCGAAGGCTAAGCTCGACGACTTTTCCGTGCACCAGGTACCCACATCGAATTTGCTTCGCGAGCTTCGTGACCTTTGCGGCATAGAAATCATCGTAGTCGCCTGCCAGGTGGCCGGAGCATGTGACATGGTCAATCCGGGGCTTTCGGAACCTGTAAGCAAAGCTGTCGAGCGTGCCGTCGAGATGATTTCAGAGGAGTATTTCAAATAGCTGTTCAAATATTCCTCACGGCATTTTGAATTAAACCATTCCGGCATAAAAAGTACGATGCGGAAATAAAACCAACTATCAGGACTTTTCTTTATTGATATTAATATCAGTTTAAGGTTGATTCTGTCTTTCGTGTATGGCTTTAGGAACGTTATAGATATTTAATCCGGTTCGATGTTCAATCCTTGCTGGTATTATAATACTGGAAAGAAATGCAACAGCGAAACAAGTTATCGCGCCTATAGCACCGTATAACAGGCTGTTAAGCTCCGTGGCCAATTTCACATACAGCAGCATACCTATACTCGCTACAGCCCCAATCCAGGCATGAGCGGTACCGACCCTTTGCGTGAAGATGCCGAGCATAAACAAACCGGCGAGGGTCCCTCCGAGCAGTCCCATTATTCCCAGGAAAAAGTCCCAGAGATACTGGATTTCAATAGTAGCCAGCAACATAGCAGTTGCCGTACCGGATATGCCCAGAGCTATAGTCAAACATCTCGCAAAAAGAAGATATTGACTTTCAGACAAGTGTGGAATAAATCTACGAACAAAGTCTGTTGTTACCGCGGTTGAAATCGAGTGCATGCTGCTGTCGATTGTTGACATGGCGGCTGCAAAAACGCCGGCAATAACAAGCCCGGCTAAACCGTCGGGCATCTGCCGGGCAATGAACAAGGCGAATATCTGGTCGGTCTTTTCGAGGGCAACCAAACGCTGTGGATTGGCTTCATAGAAGACAAATAATCCCGTACCGACTAACAAGAACAGTGCGCCTGCGAAGATGGCCAGAAATCCGTTAAGCCAGATGGCTTTGGCTGCCTGTCTCTCGTCCGGCGTAGTCAGGTAACGCTGGATGACCGCCTGATCGGTTGTGTACGGTACCAGGGAATTAGTGAAGACGGCACCGAGAATAACTACGATTAAAGCATCTGAAGTCCAATCCCAGTTTAGATGTGCGATATTGAATTTTTCGTTCTCGGCGGCAACGGAGACAAATTGTCTTAAACCTCCGTCCAAATCCCCTACGATAATCCCCAGTGCGACAAAAGCTCCGCCTATCAGGACGAATGCCTGCAAGACGTCCGTCCAGATTACGGCTTCGATGCCGCCGAGGACGGTATAGACTGTGCTCAAAATACCCATCAGGGCAATACATACAAAGACATTCAAACCTGTCACTGCTGAGAGGGCCAGGGCCGGCAGCAGAACAACGATTCCCATTCGTCCCAATTGAAATGCCACAAACGAAAGGCTGCCGAACAGTCGAATGCTTACGTGAAAACGCTTTTCGAGATACTCGTACGCGGTTGTGATATTGAGCCGCCTGAAGAAGGGCAGATATAAGTAGATGACGAAAGGTGCTATAGCAAATATGCCGATATTCAATATCAACAGTGCCCAGTCGGTGGCATAGGCTCTTGCGGGCATAGCTAAGTAAGTGATTGCGCTTAATTGGGTGCCGAAAATACTCAGGCCCGCCGCCCACCAGGGAATTCGCCTGCCGGCTAAAAAGAAATCGTCGGTTGTTTTTTCACGCCTGGCGAAGTAAAAACCCATGGCAACTAATACTGCCAGATAGGCCACTACAACTGCGTAATTCACTTTTCCGAAACTCCCGGCTATGTCATTCATTTGATTTCATCCGAAATAGTTTTTTGCCTGAGGATACCCGGTCCGGATTTGCAGGTGATTATAAGGACATTATCTGAAGTCTTTTGTTTTTACCCCATTGACCACATTCTGAGGTTTGCCTGTGAGGAATGAGGCCACATTATCGACGGCTATCTGGAGTAGTCTTTTCCGGGCTGCAATCGTCGCCCATGCAATATGCGGAGTAATGTAGCAGTTCCTTGCTTTCAAAAGGGGATTAATCTCACTGGGCGGCTCCTCTGACAGCACATCCAGGCCGGCACCTGCAATCATCTCGTTATTCAATGCATCAGCCAAAGCCTGCTCATCTACCAAAGGCCCGCGACTGGTATTGATTAGATAAGCGGTCTTTTTCATCATTTCCAGACGCTCTGTGTTGATTATCTTTTTTGTATCGGATGTAAGCGGGCAGTGCAGGCTGATAACATCACTTGTCCGAAAAATATCATCCTGCCTTGCGGGTTGACATCCTTCCGGTGTACTTGATGGTTTGGCGATATCATAAAAGATGACATTCATTCCGAAAGCAAGAGCCAGCTTTGCGGTAGCCTTTCCGATTCTTCCAAAGCCGATTATACCCATGGTCAATCCTGCTAATTCAATCAAAGGCGTGTCCCAATAGCAGAAGTCGGGATTGGAAGTCCACCGTCCGGACCTTACGGTTTGGGCATGGTGAGCAGCGTGCTGAGTAAGATTTAGAAGATGAGCAAAGACCATTTGCACAACGGATTGAGTGCCATACGTTGGGACGTTGGTTACCGGGATATCTTTGTCATGGGCTGTTTCTATATCTACTATGTTATAGCCGGTAGCCAGCACTCCGATATATTTCATTTTTGGAAGTTGTTTAATTGTTTCGGATGATAATATGGTTTTGTTCGTTAACACGATTTCAGCATCTTTTGCGCGCGGTACTACTTCCTCGGGGGCGGAACGGTCATAAACTGTGCACCTGCCCAGAGACTCCAGGTCTTTCCATGTTAAATCTCCCGGATTTAGTGTGTAGCCGTCTAATACAACAATATTCATTATCTATCCACCTTCTCAAGTAAATGATATTTTTTTATTGTATGGTCTTACGATGGGGATTCTTCATATAGTAAAAAAATCCGTCTTCGGCACCCACCAAAAGATCAGGAATATCATCTTTGTCCCAGTCCACAACAGTAGGGCTGGTTGTATGGCCGGCCAGGATGCGGCTATTGACCATTCCCTGGTCACTGAAAAGATGCCTGTTTTGGTCTTTGGAAATATTTCGAAGAAAGTTTATATTTCGACTATTCACCAGCAGGTCCGGTAGTCCGTCAAGGTCCCAGTCCGCGAAACAGAACTTGCGCCGGCCGCTTCTGCCTGCGATGCCGTCATTCATTCTCAGCAGACCATTGGTTTTGTTTTTGGCTCGGTGTATCGAATCAAATGCCGATATATCTTCACAGGCAAATAAGCGCTTGCCCGGCAGCAGGATTAGCTCCCCGTCCTTTTGGGCACGCTGAAATATAGCCGGGTATCCCTCATGGTCCAGCACTATCAAATCATTCAAACCATCTGAGTCATAGTCGATAACAACCGGTGTGGTTCGCCACTGGGCAGCGAGGCTTTTGCCATCCGGCTGCCACCAGTTCCAGGCCGGTTTAGGAGGTTTGCCGGGCCACTCGATTTCAATAGGTTGTGCTGCCGTCAGTTGAGGTTTTTGTGGTGTTCCGATGTTTCTGTACCAGAGGACTTTTCCCCAAATGGAATTGATGATAATGTCCGGCAGGCCATCATGGTTCCAGTCCGCAACATTCAGTGTCGTATAACCCCATTTGGCTTCGCATGGTCCCTGGATTGAGCCGTTCGGGCCGGCCATAATGCGGATGATTTTGCCGTCGGCCTTGAGATATACCGGAGCGGCCCATTTTGGCGGATTAGCTCCGTTGAGGTTCTCGATAAATCCGACATAGCCGGCACTGTTGCCGCAGATTAAATCCTCGTCTCCATCGTTGTCCCAGTCAAAACTATACGGAGTAACAAGTACACCGAATTTTAGGTCGTCTGCCTGTTGTTGAAAAAAACGCGGCGGCAAAAACTCAGGGCTTCTGTTAATCACTTCACCGGTATTTTCCACCAAAGCCACACGCCCGTCTTCCTGGCCCACAATCAGGTCCACGTCTCCATCCTTGTCCCAGTCCAGAGCTACCGGAACAATCATACACAAATCTATCTGAAGCGGCTTTCCCATCCATGTCAGTTGTCGGCCTGCGGCATATCTGGGATGCTTTCGTGTTCCTATATTTTCGAACCAGGTGAATTTGTCAACGAACTCACCACATATCAGGTCCAGGTCACCGTCTCCGTCGAAATCGGCAAAATTTGGGGAAGGCATACCATATACGTCCACCGGTTTATTGCCGGCCAGTATTTTTTTTGCACTTTCGTATTGCGGATTATCATTGCTTCCCGTATTGTGCATAAGATACACATATCCATGTAATGGGCCGCGTGTCCAGCGGCCCTGTTTGTCGAATGCGTTATCCCATCCATAGTCGCTCCAGTCACCAACGCCTGCTATCAAGTCAAGGGTTCCATTCCCGTCATAGTCGCAATACTGCCACTGGTTGGCACGGATGCGTCCTTTTGAGCTGTGCACGTTGGCTGAAGGATAAATTGTCCGGGTTTTTTTGAACTGATTATCCGGTTTGTGGAAGTCAATAATTTCCTTAGTCGGCAGCAGTAAGCGGACTTTACCATTAATATAGCTCGGGCGAATATTACTGTATCCGGTGCCAACCCGAACAGCCGGCTTAAATACCGGCATTTTTATATTCCCGCTGGTATTCTCGAAGAAATATATTCCGTTGTACGGCTTGTCGGGACAGGAAACAACTATGTCGTAGTCACCGTCACTGTCATAATCCATAGGCAGCGGCCAGGCCCAAAGCCCTACCCCTAAATCCACAATCAGGCCGGGATTGTTATACTTTACCCGTTCAAGAGCAGTACAGGATGAAGCACTTATGAAACTCACCAGAAGGATTATTAACAAACAAACAGGATTCTTATGTGTATTAGAGTTCATATTTTTTACCCGAAAAATAATTTGTTCTGGCTATAATGTGTATAATGGCCATTTATTTGAGCAGAGAATTACCATCATAGCAATCCTGCTATATTTATTTATTCGGTAAGGATAGCAATTCTACCTGTTGAGGAAAAGCAGAAATCGTACTACTTCTGGATGTAATGAAGCATCACATAGGAAAATACCGTTTAGGCGGCACAAAGCTAACTTCAATGGAGAAACTAACAATGAGCATTCACTACTCAGCTATTGTGAATGTTTCAATCAGACTTTTTAATTTTCCGATATCCGGCTTTCGCTCGTATAAAGGTTTTTGATTTTCTTTATATATACCGATATTTTCTTCAAAAGTTCTTTTGTCAGGATCTATATAAAAGATTCCAAGCGGGAATGGCCATCGCATCGAGAGTCTTTTCAACCATTTGAAGGGCCTGCGTATCATTTGTTCGATGCCAGTAAGAAAGCAGCATTGAAAGGTTGGTCGGTTGCGGGAATTTCGGGGCAGGCCTGAAGCCGCCGTTGGCGGCATCGAAAGCAGTTCTGAAATAATCGAATCCGGCTTGAAGCATATCAGGTGACAGAGCCTCTTTTTCAGCCGGACCGGTCAGGCTTGCCAGAACTTCACTTATTTTATGTGAAGAATCGACCAGTTCCCGCCGCCTGTTTTTCCATGCATCAGCAATAGACAACAGCACCCGCTCAAAACCAGGCCGGCCATATATATCTTTCGGCGGGAAATACGTTCCGCCGTAAAAGGGCTTGCCGTCAGGTGTAAGAAAAACCGATAGAGGCCAGCCGCCCGAGCCCGTAATCATCTGGACGGCATTCATATATATACCGTCAACATCCGGATGCTGTTCTCTATCTACCTTTATGCTTATGAAATACCGGTTCATTATCCCGGCAATTTGTTCGTTTTCAAAACTCTCTCTTTCCATCACATGACACCAGTGACAGGTGGAATAGCCGATTGAAAGAAATACGGGTTTGTTCTCTTTTTTTGCCTGCTCGAAGGCCTCCTCGCCCCAGGGATACCAATCAACAGGATTATGAGCGTGTTGCAGCAGATAGGGACTGGTCTCGTTAATAAGTCTGTTGGTATATTTATGTACGTCCGTTGTTGCGGACATATATTTTTCTCCCGTCACCTTATAGCTCACTATAACAATAAGACCCACCACAAAAATAGCAGCGAGAATCCGATTAACAAACTTTCGTATCATTTTGATGATGTGCTCAGAAAACTTCGGCTATTTCTTTTACCTTTTCGATAGCTCTCTGGCGTTTGACTCCGGCGACATCCGGGCCGCCCTGCAAGGTTGGTTCGACGACCACGGAACGAATGTCCTTAAAACCAATAAATCCGAATATTAGTTCGATATACTTTGTTTGCAGATCAAATCCTTCGGACCCGCTGCCCGGGGGATATTTGCCACCACGGGCGAACACAGCCAACATTGGTTTTCCGGATACAAGCCCCTGGTATCCGGCGTCCGGACTGTAACTGAACGTATAGCCGGGCTGAACTAAAAGGTCGATATACTGCTTGAGCCGATAGGGAATACTGAAATTCCACATCGGTACAGCGAGGACGTATTTGTCTGCCGAGGTAAACTGCTCAATCACCTGCTCGACATCTTTCCATGCCTGCTGTTCGATTTGCGAATGCGACTTGCCGTGCAGAATTGTATATTTGGCCTGAACCGCCAGCCCGTCGAAATTGGGAATCGATGGGTCGAACACGTTCAAAATCTCAATCTCATCGTCCGGATGCTTTTGTTCGTATGCTTCAATAAAGGCATCGGTAACGGCGACAGAATGTGACCTTTGGCCTCTTGGAGAAGCCTGGATATATAAAAGCCTGCTCATAATTCTTTCCTTTCTCAGCTTAAAAGGTTTGCGAGTTTCTTATCCGACGATAATGCGTCCGCAACTGCCTTAAAATTAGTCGCCTTAAGAACTAAACCGTCTCTTTTCCCTGTTTCCACTTTATGTTGCAGCCTATGCTCGGTTTCTGATCTTCGGAAACCTGCTTTCCTTCAAGAACAGCATCAATTGCCGCTGTAAGGTCGGCTCCGGTGACGGGTATCCCGTTGCCCGGTCGGCTGCCGTCCATCTGACCTCGATAAACAAGCGTTTTGTTACTGTCGAACAAAAAGAAATCCGGCGTGCAGGCGGCACGATAAGCCTTCGCGACTTTCTGGGTCTCGTCATAAAGATAGGGAAAAGTAAAACCAGCTTCTTTTGTCAGCCTGGTCATCATTTTTGGGCTGTCATCAGGATAATTAACAACATCATTTGAGTTTATTCCAACGACTGTGACCCCCTTTGCTTGATACCCTTTGATGAGTTCAATCATCGGGTCCAAAATATGTTTTACAAAAGGGCAATGGTTACACATAAAGATAACTAAAAAAGCCTTCGCTTCCATGAAGTTATTTAAGGACACCATTTTGCCTGTCGTATCGGGCAAATAAAAACCAGGCGCCGATGTTCCCAATTGAAGCATTTCTGAAGCTGTAACAGCCATAAAAAACTCCTTCTATTTGAATTAAGTTCATTTATCTGAAAACTTCTATAACAATCTTTCCGAACTGCTCGGCAGTTTCCATCCTGACTGTGGTGTCTTTGATGTTTTCCAGCTTTGCCGCTGAGTCTATGACCGGCTTTAGTTTTGCTTTTGTAACTGCCTTTATCATCTGTTTACTTCTTTCAACTTTTCCGATTACTTTGTTGGTCTTTTATGCTGTTTTTGAAATCTTTCTCAGACGTCGTTTTTCACCGCCTTGCTGTCGCTGATATAAATTTTACCGTTTAGCACCCGGTGGATTGCCGTTATTATCTTTTCAGCCGCTTCGTATTTTGCTACATATCCTGAAGCCCCGGCTCTAAGGGCACGTTGGGCGTAAAAAAAACCATCGTATATCGAAAGTATCAGGACAATCATGTTTGGACGGCGTAATTTCATTATTTCAGTAAGTTCAAGCCCGTTTATGCCTTCCAGCGAAATATCCACAATGGCCAGGTCAAACTCCTGCCTGCTCATAGCTTCCAGGGCTTGGTTGGCATTCTCGGCTTCAAAACAGACCATAAGGTCAAATTCCGTTTCGATTAACTTTATCAAACCTTGGCGTACGATAGCATGGTCATCAACAACCAAAATCCTGTTTTTATTTTTGCCGCTGTCATGTTGTGCTTTCGACTTCATTTTCCTCCATCCTCTTTGTGACAAGTTTCCCAATAAGTCTGTCAGTAGCCACATTTAACCGCCCTTAAATGGCGATTTTTTGTTCTTATTTGGTATCACTTAGTTGCATACCATGATGATAACAGCCGGTTCGTTATTGTAAATCAGAGCAGAGCCTGTTTTTGCTATCAGGCTAACTACCCTGATGTGTATCGGGGCAATCCCCTATAACGGAAATGAGATAAAAAAAATCGGAAAAGTCCGTATTTTAGGCAGGAATCGAGAAAACAGAACGAAGTAGATTTTCAAAATCCGAAAGCAATTACACGTCGTTGCGGCTGTTTACCCATTGAATAGCATACTGCAGCAGCTCGGCAGCATCAGCAAGATTCAACTTTTCCTTGATGTGTGCCCGGTATGTCTCGATTGTCTTTATACTCAGGTACAGCCGCTCTGATATCTGGCGGGTTCCGATGCCTTTGCCGATCAATTGAAATACTTCCAGCTCACGGTCGCTCAATCGTTCCACCGGAGAGGCGTTTATTTCAATGTTGCTTCCGACTAATTTCCACATCATTTTTGAAGCCATTTTATCACTGACGTATATCTCGCCGCTCAGGATTTTACGAATTGCCATAATCACCCGTTCTGTAGCTTCGGCCTTCATAATATAACCCTTGGCACCTGCTCGAAGGGCACGCTCTGCATATAAAGACTCGTCATGCATGGAAAGGGCAAGGACCGGCAGGTTGGGATAATGCACATTAATATCCTTTATCAGCTCCATACCGCTTGTCTCTTTAAGGGAAATATCGACAATAACCATATCTGGTTTTAGCTCCTTAACGGCTTTCATTGCCTGATGGGCGTCCTCAGCTTGTCCGCAAACCAAAAGGTCGTCTTCGTGATTGACAAGCTCGGCAAGTCCCTGCCTGACGATGGGATGGTCATCAACTATAAGAATATTAGTTTTGTTCTCGTCCGCTTTGTCCGGTTGTTTTGTTCGAGCCATAATTTATTCCTGCATTGAGGTTAGTGTGTCTTATTTGAAAAAGAACAGGTTAAAATTGTCCCGCCTTCGGCGGCCTTATGAATGTCGAATGAAGCGCCGATTATATCGGCACGATGATCCATAATTTGAAGTCCCATGCCTGTCCCCCTTGCCTCGAATTCTTCCGGAAAATCCAGCCCGTCGTTCTTGACTTTAAGGACGTATTTGTCTCTCTCACGGGCTAACTCTACCAGGATATTCTTTGTTTTGCCGTGTTTGATTGCATTAGTAATGGCCTCCTGAGTAATACGATAAAGGTGCGTTGCCACTTCGGCATCGTCTATCGGAATGGGCTTATCACATTTGAAAGTGCAGCGGATACCAAACAGGTTCTCTGTGGTTGCTGCAAGCTCCTGCAGAGATGAAGTTAAACTGCACGCATCCAGATCTATAGGATGAAGACCCCGGGCAAGACTTCGCATCTGGTCCATCGCCTGGTTAACAAGTTTCTTTATCTCTGCGGCATCGGTCGCCTCATCAGGCAATTTTTCAGTGAGTTTTTGCTCTAATACCTTCGTCATAAAAGCAATACCCGTAAATTGCTGACCGATACTGTCGTGAAGCTCTTGTCCTATTCGCGTCTGCTCGCGCTCGCTGATATTCAAAATCTCCTTTTCCAGGCGTTTGCGACCTTCGATTTCCAGCAGCAGCTTCTTGTTTGTTTCTGTCAATTCCGCCGTGCGAATCTGGACCAGACCTTCCAGTTGTTGCTGATATTTACGCAGACTTTCTTCGGCGTATTTTCGTTCTGTAATATCAATACCATACACATTGGTATATCCGGCGTCAACAACCGGTGTTATTACTAAAGAAAAGATTCTGTCTTCGCAAACGACTTCAAGTTGTTCACTGAAGCCCGAGGTAAGTATCTTCAAAATGTGCTCGTGCCAATGTTCAGGTGCCTGCTCACCAACTTTGCAGCCCCAGTTATCTATTAGTTCAGAACCGGCGGCGTTGGCATAAATGATCATGCCGTCTTTTGCGATACGCAGAATAGGATAAGGATTCTCAGAGGGAAATTTTGCCAGGTTCTTTACCTCTTGCTCGGCCCGGGTTCTTGCCAGAGCTATGCCGATAGTAGCGCCGACTTTCTCGAAAAATTGAACCATCTCGGGCGTAAAACGCCCCTTCCGGGTATCATTAAGCTGTAACAATCCGACTATCTCGTCTCCAGAACGCAGCGGAATCAGGGCTACTGATTCATAGCCTGCCTCATTACACCGGTTTCTTGTGGGACCTTGAAGATCTTCCTGTGGTGTACATGTTAGTAATTCTGTAGTGCTGTTAGTCCAGAAACTTCCACCTTCGGTAAAAAATGGCAAAGTCGGATCGGCACGTCCTGACAAAACAACGCCGCACATACACTCCAGGGCAGGACGCCCTTTAGAATCTAAGATTAACTCACCAGCTTCGTTGTGACTACAGAGGTAATTCTCCGCTTTTACAAAATCATCCGGAAAACCATTTACTTCAAAATATGGAAAATCACCATCCACTTGCTGGCGAAGCCCCACAGCATCAAGTTCGGTGGCCGTTTTTATAAGTTTGAGAATATCATGAGTTAAATCCATACCAATACTTTTCCGATTCAGACGCTCCAGGATTTGCCCGGCTAATTTCTGCTGTGCCTCTGTGTCTTTGCGCTCCGTGATGTCGCGAACTATGGCTAACATACGCTTCTGACCCTCGATAACGACTAACTTTAGATTCACCTCAACCCAGAAATGTCTGCCGGTTTTATCTTTGCATACCCATTCAACAAGCTGCGATCCCTCCTTAGCCGCTTTCTTAATCCATCGCAGCCCGTCTTTCTGTGTGTACGGAGGTACACCTGTGCTGATGTCCTCCACATAGAGTTTTTCGAATTCTCCCTTGGTATAACCATACATTTGGCATGCTTTTTTGTTTGCGCTGAGTATCTTTGCACTTTCGATGTCATGAACAAATATAGCATCATTAGCGCTGTCGAAGATTGTCCTGTAGTTGGCTTCGGATTTCTGAAGTGCCTCCTCGGCACGTTTGCGTCTGATGAGCCTCCATGTATCATTCATCATGGATTCAATCGCGCGAATATCCGATTCGTCATAATCATTAACCTTATTCGCAACGGCGGCCATTGCCGCGATATGCTCTCCGTCGAAGACAGGGATACCTAAAAACCTCTCAATTGGTACGTGGCCCGCGGGAAAGCCTTTTTTCATAGGGTGAGGTGCATTGTAATCATTTATGATGACAGGCTTTCTTTGCCGGACCGGCTCACCCCATAAACCTGCGTTTGCTATGGTAAATCTCATTGGCTTGTCGGCAACAGCACATTGCGCCATCGTATTCTTTGACCAGTTTTCCGTAGTCATTACCGACTCGTCGTCGTTCATAAAGCCTATAAACGCGAATTGGCTTTGAGTGACCTTAATCACTTCTTCGCGCACAAATTCCAGAATATTTTGCTCGGAGTCTCCCGTCATTTTATTGAGGTCCAGCAGGGCCTGAAGTCTTATCTCATGAAGTTTTAGCTCTTCTTCCGCTTTCTTGCGTTCGGTGATGTCACGACCGATGGAGATGATATACTTTGGTTCTCCCTGATCATCGTTGATGATCGAGACCCGGTATTCGGTGGGAACTTTGCGTCCGTCCTTACATATAAGTTCCAGCTCTATCGTCCCGACTCCCTCCTTCAGAACCTTCTGAGTGAAGGCCGCAGCTCGTTCCAAATCTTCGGGACTATAGTATGAGGCTGGAGCGGGCATCCTGGCTATCTCCCCGTCGGTGTAACCGGATATGTCCGTGAAGGTCTTGTTCCAGCGAATGGCCTTACCAGTTCCCGGCTCAAAAAGGAAGAAGGTGTCCATCTGAGCATTAATGGCATCCTCAGTGAATTTCTTCTCCTTAAATAAGGCCTCCTCCGCTCGCTTGCGCTCCGTAATATCGCGGGAAAAAACGGCAAATCGACCTGCTTCTCCTTTGGAATCAAGAATCGGATAAACACTATTTTCTAACCAACGATTCTCACGCTGATCTTCGAAGCGAATCGGCTCTCGTTTGCTTGCTGCTTCTAAGCCTTTCGCTTTTCTCTGCTCTGCCAACACAGGGGGCAAGTAGTCATAAACGATTGTACCTATCATATCACTGCGAGTTCTTCCGAGGTTTCTCGCCATCCTGTCATTTAGGTCGATGATAAATCCCTCTCGATCAATCAACATACCCGAATCTGTGGTTGCATTCAAGAATGCTCGTGCTGTCTCTTCGCTTCGCTTCAATTTCTTTTCGAATGTCTTCTGTTCAGTTATATCTCTAATCGTACCGATTATGAACTTGTGCCCGGTTATAGAATCTGTAAATAGTGATTTTTTGGTTGATATCGTATGTAATTTGCCGTGCCATGTAATTTCTTCTTCGTTTAGGTTTGTTTGCCCACTTTCTAAAACAAAACTGTCTCTTTCCCAGAACTTGTCAGCCTGTTCCTTCGGGAAAAGGTCATAGTCACTTTTTCCGATAAGCTCTTCTCTGGGGCGGCCCATGACCTTACAGGCCGCGTCGTTCAGCATAAACCACCTGTGCTCCTGGTCTTTTACGAAGAAAGGGTCATCCAGAGTATTAATGATATTAGTTATGAATTCCTTCGACCTTTTCAATTCCTCCTGAGCCTTCTTGCGCTCGGTGACGTCGGTGATTACGGATGTGAATCCGGTTACTCGCCCTTCATTATCCCGTTTGTAGTTCCAGTCAACCATAATATCGATAATCCTGTTGTCCTTCGTATGGTTTTTCTCATAATAGGTTGTTGGCTGCGGTTGTTCCTTCACCAGTATGGATAAATAGTCGCGTAGTTCGTCACGCTTTGACTCGGTCTCGAGTAAATCCAGAATAGATTTTCCTGACAGTTCCTGCTCAGAATGACCGAGCATCTTCTGATAGGCGGGATTAGTATAGGTAATGTTGCCGGATGTATCGATTTCCTGAATTCCATAAGGATTGGCTTCGACAAGAGTTCGATACCTGTGTTCACTCTTCTGCCGCGCCTCATCCGCCTTCTTGCGATCAGAGCTTCGGATGGTTTTCCACTCATTTTCCCGCTTGATGATTGCAAATTGATGGTTACTCACCACATCAATGATTTCTGAAGGGCTGCAGTCATCAAGGCAATAGGTACAAACAGCCAGCATTCGATACCTGGCTATAACGCTGTTTGCAGCTTCTTCATAATTAGCGAACTTGTCCCAGTCACTTTTCTTTAGCCAACAAACGTTTCCGGTAAAGCGAAGTCCATCAAATCCTTTTTTTCGAGCATACTCCTCTTTCTCAACCCAGCCCTGCAGGACTTCATCGGAATCAAAATGCCCCTGCTTTGTGTACCATTGATTGTAGTCGAGTATTTCTATCTGACCCTTTTTAATGTAGTCATCCAGGTTTCTTACTTTCTTCTGTAATGCTTTGCGTGCTTCGGCGGCATTTAGGGGCTTTGAAGTAATCCACATGCAGAACTCATTATCTTCCAGGCCCGCCTTGAAATAAGGAACCAAAGTGTCGATCAAATCCTCTTTCGTCTGGTAGAACTGACAGAAGTGTGTTCCCCAGGGAACATTACCTACAACCTCGATTGAAGTTTTTCTTAATTTTGCTTCCATCTCAGCTTCCTCCGCCTTCTGGTCTCCCGTGTTGATATGCAAATATATGAATTACATCAGTATTTCGGATGAATGGGAGACCTATGCCCACGAACATAAGATGTTTCGTAAATGAGAAATTGAAAAGAGTAATCCGCATCATCTCATATTTCTCTAATATAGGAAATAGTTATTCCATTTTCACTGGATTTCGGCAAGTCGTCTTATTATCCGGATATAATGACTATATAATAAAGTGCAGGTTGTCCAAAATCAACTGAATTTGTTTTATTTGATTACCAATTACCAATTGATTGTTGAGGAAAACAAATAAGATTAATAATATAGTGCTAATAAAGTTCATTTGGCGCAAATTTCATAATCATTAAAGGGCGGCACGATTCAATGAAAAAGTTGATGATAGCCATAACGGTAATCTTTTTGGCCGTAGTAGCCTGGATAGCGTTCAGATATGTATGGATCTCTTATTATAAACGCGGCTCGGATTATATGACCAGGGGAGAATATGACCAGGCTATCGTATGTTTCGACAAGATGGTTAAGATAAAGCCAAAGTTTGCCCCGGCCTATTGCAATCGGGGTACTTGTTATTATGAGAAAGGCGAATATGAACAGGCCATTCTGGATTTCACTAAATCCCTTGAGATAAATCCAAAGCTTGTTGAAGTCCACTACAATCGTGCAGCCGCATATTACCAAAAGCAGGAATATGATAAGGCCTGGGGAGATGTTCATAAAGCCCGAAGTATGGACTATCAAATTCCACCAGATTTTCTGAAGGCCCTTCGTGACGCTTCCGGAAGAGACAGATAAATTAAGATTTGTAATTCTAAGGACATATTTTTCTATGACTTTCCGCTCCGCCTCAGTTTTGAGTGGTTGAGTGTTTGATAAATCCGTATGTTAGAGCGTTACATTAAAATCTGAAATACTTCTGCCGAAATAGATCCCTGTCGTTTTTTATCTCCTTTGGCATCCCATAATTCCCTCCGGCGGCTGATTTTCCTTTACTAAAACAAGAAATGTTCTTTCATCGTACGCACCGCCGGCGTCTGTTACCCGAACGTTTACATAATGCAGCCCGATATCATTCGCTGTTGTTGCCCAGTTCCATCGATAGCGATAAATTTTGCATTTACCCTGTGAATCATTTGGGTCGAAAAGATTAACGTATGGTTTGGGCTCGATGACTATGTTCTGGCCGGTAGTTATGGCAATATTTACCGGGCTGCCTTCCGGTTCGGTGACCTTAAAGTTATTTTTATAAGTTGTTCCGGCGATAATTACGGCATAGCCCAGCGGTTTACTTTGGCATAAATTAGGGTCGTAATGAAAAGGCACTGTATCAGGGTCTAATACTGGCGGCCGGGGTGGCTCATAGGTAAAAACAAGAAAACCCGACAGAACAGCAAGGATTATCGATTGTAAATTCATTATTTATATCTCCTTGTTGTGAGAACAGCTTAACAGAATGTTCGCTGATTTTATCAGATTAACAAATCCATCTAAAATTGGCAACTCTCGGCCGCACATAACCGGAATAATTAATGATTTTTGAAATTGGGTTTGTTTTGGGTTTGTTTTGGCTTTGTTTTTTTGACCCGTTAGGCAGAGAAATTTTATGTAATTCATTGTTATAGCATTTTTTACGTTCATTTTTGGCCGTTCGGTAATTGGGTTTGAATTGGGTTTGTATTGGGTTTGATTGGGTTTGTTTTTCCGCTTAGGCAGCGGGTGAAATCTTTCGTAAATCCTTGTAGAAAAATGCTTTAAACCAAATTTAACCTCAGATAAATTGGCTTTGTTTTTACGAAAAGTTGTCAGACTTTTCGTACTTTTCCCCTTTGAGAACACCAGATTTCTTATGCTTTTCGTTGTTTTTTCCATTTTTTAACCACGGATTTCAAGGATTTCGTGGATTTTAGATTTCATATTTCAGATCTCAAATTGTGGATCCCCGATTACGACCTTCGAGGACAAGCCCCTAAGGGACAAGCCCCTAAGGGGAAAGCTCAGGGAGGGAAAAAAACAGTCCCTCTATAATTAGACGTACCTGCACGTTTGATACGAAAATTCGG
>CAZZAX010000088.1:0-24669 GCA_964653075.1 uncultured Pirellulales bacterium | reverse complement strand
ATATTCGAAGGCAGGCGTTTCTGTGCGGCCCGCCCCTGATGATCGAGGCCGTTACAAGAGTGCTTAAGGAAAAAGGAATTAGCCCGGATGACATCTTTTACGACGAATTTTAAAGATAATCTAATAACGGAAGCTACCAATACTGTAAAAAGACAGCACCAGCCTGGGGCTATCGATAGCAAAATATATAGTGGAGCGACACGGCGGGAAAATATGGATTGACAGTATCAAGGATACCGGAACCAAGTTTTGGAGCATATTACCGAAAGATTCTCAGCAATCCCAAACTACACAAAAAACCGATTCGATCAAGAACTTTTTACGAACAAAAAAGATTTAGGCGACATACACAAGCTTGAAGTCATTAATAAGCAAAATTAAACAGCTAAACTGGAAAGTGAAAATATTATTATTAGCTGTAGTAGTTTTAGTAGTTAGTTCGGGTGCAATAGTTGTTTCCGAGCAGCCGGGATTTTGCAATTCCTGTCATATTATGAACACCTATTACGACAACTGGAAGACATCAACCCACAACGAGATAAATTGTCTTGAATGTCATCTCCAGCCCGGCTTTATGGGGCACGTCAAAGGCAAGATAAACGGCCTGTCCCAGGCAATCGATTGCATGGTCGGCAGAGTGGGTACAAAACCAAGCGCCACTATTTTAGACGAATCCTGTCTGAGGTCGGAATGTCACAGCACGGAAGAGCTTCTGACGAAGGATATCGACTTCAACGGCATCAAGTTCACTCACAAGAACCATATGAAACAAGTTGTCGATGGAATCAATATCACGTGCGGTATTTGTCACAGTCACTTTGAGGGAGATGAACATTTCAGCGTTAACAAAGACGTATGTTTCACTTGCCATTTCCTCAGGGACACTGAGACCGACGAGCAGCTTGTACAAACAAGCTGTACAAGCTGCCATGAAGTACCAAAAAAGGTTATTCAGCGAGGATTGGTTACAATTAACCATTCTGAGTTTGTTTCCTACAAAGCAAGCTGTGAAGAATCCTGCCACAAAAAAGAAATACAGAAGACGAGCCAAATAGATGACAGGGCATGTTTGAACTGCCATAACTACACAGACGCCGAAAAGATTCTCCTGGCTCGCAAGAGGGCAAGCGAAGTGACGGAACATCAGATTGACAGTGTAGAACTTCATAAAGCCCATACTAAAAGTCATAAGGTCGAGTGTTTTGCATGCCATGGAAAAATATTGCATGGCCAGACGGATGTGACATCAGTTGCAGATATGCTGGATTGCCAGAGTTGCCACAGCGATACTCACGAGGTCCAACGCACCATCTATGCAACCCAGCATACAATGCAAAATACAACGACAGATCGCGTTCTCAGCCCCATGTTTCTTACGCACGTGGAATGTACCGGATGTCACATCGAGCAGGCACAAAAAAGACCCGGAGCTTTAGACAGCTTTGGAAAAGTTGCCAAAGCAGTACCTCAAGCCTGCGACAAATGCCATGAGCCGGGAACCGGGCAGCAATATATCCCCTTTTGGCAAAGGAAAATCAAAAAATTATACGACCAGGTCAACAACAGACTGGAAAAAATACTGAACAGCTTAGATTATGAGACCAATGAAAAGAAAATCAGTGAATTAAAAGAGAAGCTTGCATCGGCAAAAGAGCTTGTCGATTCGGTTGAAGCCGATGGCAGTTGGGGTGTTCACAATTTCAAATACACCGAATCAATACTGCTTAAAGCAAATGAAATAATCAGTGCAACACAATAGGACCTATTATGAAAAGTGTTATTAAATCAAGAGTATATTTAAGCGTTATCAGCATTTTTATCCTAGTAATTGCAGGACTCCCATTTTTTTCCAGACCGGCTTACGGGTATTCACCGGAAATGCGTCGAGCAATGTTAGGCGGGCCATGGGAGATAGTCGTCCAGATGGGTATGGACGGGTCTATGATGCGTTTTCCGGTAAAAGTCGCCGACGAGAATAAAGCAACAATGCTCGATCAAGTTCTGCCTATGATGGGTTCGCCAATTAAAATCCGGCTCATGCAGTATTTACCAGAACTGAAGTGGGAGACTTCCATAGTTGAAGATCCTAAAGGTGGAGCAGCAGTACAAATAAAAGCCAAGGGCGTGAACCTCAATCAGGATATCTGGCTGAGCTCTGCAGATACCGCCAAGCAGTCGATATCGTCTCAAGTCGGTGGTATTAAAATAGTAAAACTCCATAGTTCCAAAGGAATTGAAAAGATAATGCGAGAACTGACCTCTCGCAAGTCAATCGGTATTGTATCAGTCTGGAACAAGGACCCGAATAAGCCGCTTGAATATGTCATTAATACAGGTGAAACAATAAGCTTACCTATAAGCGATTATAAACTGAAGATACTGGAATATGTGCCGCATTTTTCTGTCGATACCACAACAAGAAAAGTAACTAATCAGTCAAATAGACCTGTCAATCCGGCGGTTAAGATTAATCTTGATAACGGCGAGAATAATTATGACCAGTGGCTTTGGTCGAAGTTTCCGTCATCTCCACATATGAAAAAGGACCTTCCGATTCGGATTCACTTTACCGATTTTGATATTGGCACCACACCGGGCAATTACATTCTTGTGGCCAAAGAAGGCTCTGAACCGTGGTTATTTTATATCAAAGACGGCCGAAAGCATGCCGAACAAGTCAAACTAAAACATGAATATCCTTTTACACAGAAGGCATACACTTTCAGTATTGAGGAATTTGCAAATAGTGCATATATTAAAAATACATGGAAGAAGGGCTCCGAAGAGCTGCTCGCTCCAGCTATTATCGCAAGCATTGAGGAAAACAAAACCAGCAGCCAGTTAGTTTTGGAATTCAACAAACCCAATCACCATCGGTCCGCTTCGGGGACAATGGTTCTTCTTTACAGGCGTGAAGCATCGAGTTCCAGAGCAGCCAATTAAGGTGATTTTTTGAGAGTTGTGAAACGGAAAAATATTCGAACAATAACAGATAATATCCTAAAGGCCATTTGTCCGGCCTTAGGTACTGATGTGTGGCATAACGAGGCTGCTTCAACGTGAATTGATAAAAATTTGGATGGTGAGATAATGTTTTGCAAATTCGGCAAGAAGTTAATTTTTGTGTTAAGTTGTGTATTAGTTACCAACGTACTTGCAGTTGAAAAACCAACCACGCCGCAACAAACATGCGTTACAGGAGAATGCCATGCCGACTACGGCAAAAAAGCTTTCGTACACGGGCCTGTCGGCCTTGGCGACTGTAAATCATGCCACAAGCCCCTGAAACCGGAAGAACACACCTATGAGTTTGTGCGGAAAGGCAGAGACCTTTGCGAATATTGTCATTTGGAACAAACAGGCAAAAAGGTTGTTCATGAGCCCCTTAAGACAGGTGACTGTATGCAATGCCATGACCCTCACAGCAGTGATAATAAATTCCTGCTTCCAGAAAAAACCGTGACTTCCCTCTGCAGCAACTGTCACAAAGTTACCGAAGGCTTTCAATTTCTCCACGGGCCAACAGCGGTCGGTGAATGTACAATTTGTCACGAATCTCACAGTGCCGACCATAAAAGTTTACTGGTTGCAGAACACTCCGAACTATGTTTTTCCTGCCATGTTGTAACACAAGATGAATTAAAGAAATATGAGTTTGTTCACGAGCCGGCGAAGAACAACTGCATCGGCTGTCATAATCCTCATGGCGCCAGTAACTCAAAGATGGTTAAAGAATTTGCGCCCTACCTTTGCTACACTTGTCATAAGGATATACAGAATGCCGCTGAAAACTCCATGTACCAGCACAGCGTTGTCTCTGATATAGACGGCTGTCTGAAATGTCATACTCCACATGCCTCGTCAGTCAAATTCATATTGAAAAGCGAGCCGACTACGATTTGCATGACCTGTCATGATAAGCCCCTGGGAATAACCAAAGATGAAGTTCTGCCTGCTTTCACCGACCAGATTAAAGATAAGAAATTTCTTCACGGTCCCGTCCAGGACAATGATTGCAGCGGATGCCACGTCACCCACGGCAGCAAGTATTTCAGACTCCTGGCTAAAGAATATCCTCCGATCTTTTACGCTCCATTTTCTGAACAGAACTATGAGCTTTGTTTCAGTTGCCATTCCAAAGACCTTGTTTTGACACCAGAGACAGAAAACCTTACCGATTTTAGAAACGGAAATATGAACCTTCACTTTTTACACGTGAACAAGGAGCACCGCGGACGCACATGTCGGGCCTGCCATCAGACACACGCAGGCGACCTGCCAAAACATATTCGCGAGAGTGTATCGTACGGGATGTGGGAGTTGCCGGTTGGTTTCACGAAGACCGCAACAGGCGGCAGTTGCAAATCCGGTTGTCATTTATCGAAGGATTATGATAGAGAAAAAGCCGTGGATTATTCCGCCCAGTAAGCAGAAGAGTCCAGACAACAGAGTTACGGCACATAGAAAGCCGTTAAAATTTTGACAATAATGAAGTGTAAAACACCATTTTCTGTTTTTTTTGTTCTACTGATATGTTCGATTCTACCGGTTCGGACAGCCAACAGTGATAGACACAGAATCGGCATTGGAAATAAAATTCCGGAGTTCTCGGCTTCAGATGTCTCTGGCAAGCTCTTCGATTACAAATACGGTAGCGGAAAAGTTCTGATAGCGGTGTTCTTATATTCCCAACAAAAGCAATCGGCTCAGGCAGTAACAGATATTAAAAGAATCCTAAGCAAACTGAGAGGCCAGGCACACCGCCTCAATGCTGTAGTTGCTGTAGATGACCCGAATAATCAGACCTTTGTTCGGCCAGATCCGAACGATTCAGAATCTAATAAATCCGGCGTTGTTGTTAATGTAGTTGCTGATACAGAACACAAGCTATGGGGGAAGTTTGGTATAATCGCAACTCCAACAGTGATAATTTCAGATACCAACGACACCGCACTCTGGGTGAAAGCCGGCCACGGATACGATTTCGCTCCTGTTGTGCAGGCTCGATTGAATCAGGCACTCGGGATAGCTCAGCAGATAGACCCTAACGAAGCGGGCCGGGTAAGAACCGTAAAAAACGCCACAGTTGCAGCACGCATTAAAAGACACCTTCAAATGGCAAAGATGTTGCAGGAGAAAGGACGAGTTGAATCGGCTATCACCCAAATGAAAAAAGCCAGAGAGCTCGATCCTAATTCTGTCGAGCTGGTTCTGGAAATCAGCGAGCTTTTATGTTCGATAGGCCAGGGTAAATCCGCTTTGGAAATACTTGAAGGGATAGAGGCCAGAGGAAATATCGAGAAATCAAAGATGTTAATCATAACCGGCTGGGCAAAGCGACAAATGAGCAATTTTGAAGAAGCAGAAAAGTTACTTCTTGAAGCTACAAAGCTGAATCCAAAATCCGGCAGGGTGTTTTTTGAATTAGGCCAAGTTTATCAGGATAAGGGAGAAGTGGAAAAAGCGATGCTTACATATTATAGGGCATTGACACTGGTCTTTGGCAGGTAGTTGAATATTAATGTTCTCAAGTAATGATAAGGGGCTTATATTAGATTTTGCTGACCAGACGCCTGCAATTTATAATTCCGGGGATATTTAGTGGTCAGTGTCATCTGACCCGTCATAATGAAAACATTTCATCGAAACAATATTGAGCCCATTTCTAAAAAACAAAATAGTAAAAAATATAAATCTTAGCTTGATTTACAACTTTATTTCGTAAATAGTGTGAAAAACTTATATTACAGGTGAAATAATGAAAACAAAAATGATTTTTAAGATTCTGATAGGTGTAACTGTTATCGGGGGCGGCCTGGGTTATTTCACGTTCCAGGCCATGCAGTCATCGTGGTCTTATTATTATTCCGTGGACGAGTTCTCAGCTAATATTTCCGATATGAATAACTATTCATTCAGAATTGCCGGCAGAGTCAAGCCCGGAAGCGTGAATCGTGATTTACAGAAAATGAACCTGACCTTTACTCTGGCCGGTACCAAAACGGAGATACCTGTATTTTATGAAGGCACTGTTCCGGACAATTTTACCGAGGACATTGAAGTGGTAGTTGAAGGCAGGCTGGATGAAAACAAATCCTTTAAGGCCAAAACCCTTATGACAAAATGCGAATCGAAATACAAGGCAAAAGTGGAGTAAATTATGTCAGGACTTGGAAATTTCGCCCTCTTACTTGCGCTTTTTTTAAGCGGCTATGCCGTTGCAATTGACTTCTTAGGTTCTTGGCGAAGAGATTCCGGTTTGATTAAAAGTGCACGCAATGCAACTGTTGCTTCCCTGGGCTGCCTGAGTGTCACTATGATTGCTCTGTGGATTCTGTTGGTCAAGAGTGATTTCTCAGTCATTTACGTTGCAGAACACACT
The DNA here is from genome assembly GCA_964653075.1 of uncultured Pirellulales bacterium. Taxonomy (GTDB): domain Bacteria; phylum Planctomycetota; class Phycisphaerae; order Sedimentisphaerales; family Anaerobacaceae; genus NIOZ-UU13. The sequence continues at coordinate 18,287 of CAZZAX010000088.1, read as the reverse complement.
TCCAGGGCGCTACCGACTCCCTACAAAATAAGCGCATTATGGGCTGGTTCTGCCGGTTCGTTACTGCTGTGGTTATGGTTCCAGGTCGGATTCCTGGTTTTGGTATATTGCAAATCTGAATCTAAACACAGAAGTTTTTCTGCAAATGCACGTATGATAGCTAATCTTGTCAGCGTTTTCTTTCTTATTATTTTGAACATAGATAAAAACCCCTTTGAATTATCAACAGCTCCTCCCGCTGATGGTACAGGTCTTAATCCTTTATTGCAGCATCCGGCGATGGTTTTGCATCCCCCGATTCTTTTTATCGGCTATGCAGGTTTTTTGATAACTTGTGCATGGGCTTTTGGCCGGCTAAAAACGGCCGACGATGATAACACTATGCCACTTCTTAAACAGGCCCGGAGGTGGACATTGTTCTCATGGCTGTTTTTAACAGGGGGCATCGTATTAGGCGCCTGGTGGGCGTATGAAGAGCTTGGCTGGGGAGGCTATTGGGCATGGGATCCCGTCGAAAATTCTTCGCTGTTACCCTGGCTTACAGCAACCGCATTACTTCATTGCTTCAGAGTTTACAACTCGCGCTCTTCAATTGCGACATGGACGACTTTTCTTAGTATCATCACTTTCAGTTTATGTGTTTTCGGCAGATTTCTTACAAAATACGGATTGGTTTCCAGTGTTCATGCATTTCCAACTCCCGGCCTCGGTATTTTACACATCGTATTGCTGATACATATGTGGGTAATAGCAGGGGTACTCATGATGTGTAATTATATACGCAGGAAAAAAGAGACGCCTCATACCAGAATACCCAGCCACCGATTTGTCATTCTCAACAACTGGCTGTTACTGCTTCTGGTACTGGTCATATTCGTAGGAACACTATTTCCGTTTTTAAGCAAGGTGTTTATAAAAATTATTGAGAGCTTATCTTCACAAGCCAGACCGCCAAGAGCCCCGGTCATCCTTGCTCCCGAATTCTTCACAAAGATTACAGCCCCCGGCGGATTGCTTTTACTTCTGTTCATTGGCCTTTGCCCGCATCTTTTAAGACGCGGCTTTAACAAAAGCTGGCGTATTGTTTTAGGGATAATTGCAATCGCCGGAGCATTGACAGTATGGCTGTTCACATGTTCACTGGAGACCGCACGTCCGAGCGACATATCCGAAGCCATCGGATGGTGGGGAAAATGGCTCTTGAGCGGGTCGCCCGCGATACCATGTTTTATTGTAAGCGGCTTTGTGCTGGTGAATCTCATGGCTGATTTTGTCGGTAACAAAATGAAGAAATCACCTCAAAATAGAAATAGTGCGGCCTCATCCCGAAATCTTCGATGGTACGGTGCAAGGATTGTCCATCTGGGAGTCGCAGTAATGTTTATCGGTATTGCAGGTTCAGGCGGCTATGCTATGGAGAAGAAAGCCGCACTTAGACCCGGCGAAAAAACAAATATAGCCCAATACGAATTGACCTTTGATGACCTCAAGATAGAACACGGCCGGAACTTTATCGCCGTGGCGGCAGATATATCAGTCCACCAGGGCGATGAATTGATTGCCCAATTAAAACCGGCAAAGGCGTTTTACAACGCAAGTGGAAAAAACGTCAGCGAAATCGATATTAGAAGAACACTTGCAGGTGACCTTTACTTGGCTCTAACGGAAGTTGACAACAGCCAGAAGCTGATAAATCTTCATATAATGATAAAGCCATTAATAAACTGGATATGGATTGGAAGTTTTGTTATGGTTTTGGGCACTTTAGCTGTCTTGATTTCGTCACTTAAGCGAAAAGCAATATTAGCAGAAGACAATTAGAAGGACCTTCAATGGACTACTTAAAATGGATACTTTTAGGGGCATGTGTGCTGTTTGTAATCCTGCCTCTGCTTCAAAAACGAACCGATAACACAGAAAAGAAACGGTAAAACATTGTGAAATATTTCCTTATGATATCAATAATGTCTTCGTTATTCGCTGCGTCATATCTTGCCGGCCAGACCTTCGATACAGAAAAACAAGTATCGCTTACTATACATGTAACAAACAGCACGGCCAACGGTACGGCCACTGTGAATGATGAAGTTTTGGTAACCATATTCGAGCAGGGAAAACTGACTCAAACTCTAAAAGGCAACGTTGATTCTGAAGGTAAAGCTGTTTTTGAGAATGTTCCAACAGGTAACAATATAACAGCCTTGCCAAGAGTACAACACCAGAACATGATGTTTAACGGACACCCTATTGCTCTTAAGACAGGACAAACCGCTTTTTACGGCCATGTAGAAGTTTTTGAGGTTTCAACCGACAAATCAAAACTATCTGTCGCTATACACCATTTTATTATTAAGGTCGAAGCTGATTCTCTTCGAATAACAGAATATATGCAGCTTGATAACAGTTCAGATATGGCAATAACTTCCAAAGAGAAAGATGATAATGATAAAAGTATAGTTGTAGAAGTAATGCTTCCGGAAGGATTTAAGAATCTTGCCTGTTCGAGGTATTTTCAAAAAAATGCCCTGGTTATCACGAAAGATGGTTTCTACGATACTATGGCAATTCCCCCCGGGCAGTATGATGCTGATTTCTCTTACAGTCTGGAGATTGATTCAGAAACCATTGACATCGCAAAAAAGATAAGTCTGCCCACATCTGAATTTATGGTTTTTTCACTATTAGACAAAGGGCGATTAAAAGGTCTCGGTGATTCAAAAGGAGAAGTAAAACTGGCTGATGGCAGTTCAGCCGAGTATTTTAGTTCCCAGGAACTTAATGCCGGGGATCAGATAAAATTCCAGGTTGTCGGATTCCAAGTCAAAAAATCAAATAGTAATGTTGTGATAACTTTGAGTGTGGTATTTGCTCTTATAGCTTTGTTGGTGATTTGGCGATTGCGCAGCCAAAAGAGCTAATTGGGATTTTATGAAAATATAAATCATTTTGTGATGATTTTACCTGAAAAAGCCTGTGTTTCTGCAAGATATGAATGAGACGGTTATAAATGTTAAGTCGGTCAGCAAAGCTTTTGATACGCGGAGAGTATTGAGGGATATTGCTATTGACATAGGTAAGGCGCAGGCGGTTCTTATATGCGGTATCAACGGGGCGGGTAAAACCACGCTGCTTCGTATCATAGCTGGCCTCCTGCAGCCTGACCAGGGCTCTGTTGAGCTTTGCGGATACAATATCCGAAAAGACCCGGAAAAAGCCAAATCACAATTTGGAATGATTTCCCACAAAAGCATGGTTTATCCCGAACTGACAGTTCTCGAAAATCTTTCTTTTTTTGCGATTCTTTACGGCGTAAAAGACAGTGAAACCTACATAACAGAATTACTTCAGGATGTCGGGCTTTCCTCCTACAGGTACGATACTGCTAGTATCCTTTCCCGTGGGCTGCTTCAACGTTTAGCTATTGCACGAGCTTTGGTGCATCGGCCAGCTTTGTTGCTGGCGGATGAGCCTTTTACCGGTCTGGATGCCAAAGCCTGCCATCATCTTATCACTGTTTTAACCGAATTTACGAATAACGGCGGTACAATCATTATGACAACCCATGACATAGATGTCGGCCTGCAGTGCTGCAATCGCGTAGTGGTTTTGGACAAGTCGAACCTGATATTTGACGCCGGGACCAGCGATATCGATAAGGCAAGGTTTTTGAAAGATTATATAAGCTATGCCAGGAGCGAGACATGAGATATTTCTGGTTCAGCTTTAAGGCCATTTTTATCAAAGATATTGTCACAGAGCTACGCGCAAAGCAGGTACTGCCTACGATGATAGTCCTTGGCATGTTGATAGTCTGGGTTCTGCGAATGGCTTCGGAAGCGGTACTGCAAAGTGAGGCTGTCATCGGCCCGGTCGCATTGTGGATAGCATTTCTGTTCGCCGGCCTTCTGGTACAGGAAAGATCTTTTGCAACCGAACAGCAGCAGGACTGCATTTACGCCTTGATGCTGGCTCCTGTTGACGAAGGAACAATTTACCTGGCAAAACTTTTTGTCAATGTAGTATTGCTCTGCATCTTTGAGATAATAATCGTTCCGGTAGTCGTTGTCGCATTCAGACTCAACATCAACAACTGGCCTGCTTTGATTGGTGTATTATTACTGGGGAATATTGCCATATCGAGCGTGGGAACATTGTTTTCAGCGATTGTTCAGCTAAGCAGGGCACGAGGGGCATTGCTCAGCATTTTAGTTCTCGTCATACTTATGCCGATGATGATACCGGCCACTTTTGCCCTTCTGCTTGTTTTCGGCGCAATCCCGCCGGAAATGACAGGCACCGGGGCACTTGCATTTGTAGGCACATTCGGCTCGGCTGTAGGTTATATGATTGCCTTCGACGCCATATTTGTGGTTGCATGCTGGCTTTTATTCGGCTTTGCAATAAAGGAGTAAGAAATGCGAAACATTTTGTTGTTTATTACTTTGATACTATTGTTGGCCTCAACCTGGATGGCCCTGACGAAAGGGCGGATAGAAGGACCTTCTGCAAATCCCGACTCGCCCGTTCGAAATATCATTTACGCTCATGTCCCCAGCTCAATCTGCTCACTGTTTTGTTTTGTCGTGCTGCTCGTGACCAGCATAGGTTACCTGAGCACTTCAAATGAATCCTGGGACCGCGTGTCGGCAGCTACTGCCGAAGTCGGCTTAATTTTTGCCACAGTATTGAACGCGACAGGCTCGATTTTCTCGCGTGCCGAATGGGGGCCATGGTGGAGTGCAAGCCCAAGGCTTGTTTCATCCGCAGTTCTGTGGTTTCTCTATATAGTTTACCTAATCCTGCGGTCTTCTTTGCCCGGCTCAAAACAACGCAGAGCCAGAGTTTGCGCCGTATTTGCTATCATAGCATTTCTCGACGTACCAATGGTCTATATCAGTGCCCGTTACATGCCCGACATACACCAGCCGAGCTTTACTTTTGACAACCTCTGGCAAAGAGTGGCATTTATTATGGGCATAGTCTCAACAATGCTGGTAGCTGCAATGCTGATTTGGACAAAAACCGATATACTGAAAATCAAATCAAGGCTTGAAGCCGAATAATTGATGGAGCTTGTTCAATGTTATACCTATGTATGTCCTATTCTGTTCTCCTGGTAATGCTGTTCGGATACCTCTTCTATCTAAACAGGCATATTGCCGACCTTAATAAAAAAATCGACACTCGACGGACCGGTTCCAACGAGCCAATTTCCTCCGAGTCGTAGCCTAATGCGGAAGGCTCCATCGGGAAGTTTTGCCGGACACAGCAGCCTTTTTTGTTAGTTCATCAGCTCATCTTTGACCTGATGAGATAATAGAGAAGAATCTTATTTTTCCTATACGATATCTTTATCAGCACTCTCTTTATTTTTCAGAGTTTTGCAGTTTCTTTGTCAAACATTATCGGTCGATTGTTATGTCCTTTATTTTTTGTCAGTCCCTTTGGACTGCCAAAAATGCAAGAATGCCGATTTGCCCAATAATGTCTCAGAGACGCGAAAAACGCGGTTTATACATATGTAATTTTGGCCGATATGAATTTGATTAAATTTCCTTGATTTTAAATTCTAAGAAATTGGGGGTAATAATGAACATACCTTCCGATATTATGTCAGGCAGGCTATAGCAAAAAGATGTAACTAAACGTACCGCCTGGTGAGTATGAATTATAAGTTATAACGTGATAAAGAAAAAAGAGGGGCTTCTTCGAACAAGAATATGAATATACAAACCGTCAACAGAAGATTTTGCATTGTAGTGATAATTGCCATACTCACCGTGGCAGTTGTAACAATGCTGGCTCGAAAGAGCAGCAGAAACTTTGAGACCGCCATCATTGCTGAAGTGCAGAAACATCTATCTTCCATTGCTGCTACAGAGGCCGTTAACATCGAAAAACTATTTGTTCATACTCACAATGAATTAAGCGTGTTGGCTAATAATCCAAAGGTCAAGAAGGCGTTAGTGAACGGCTGGACGGACACACAGGGCCCGGTTGTTGACAGTTATTACCCGGAAAAACTTATTGTTGATAACCTCAAAGGTATAGTGAATTCATTATACCGGGTAGATGCAAAAGGAATCATCCAATGCAGGATACCATGGAAGGAAAACAAGGCTGGGACCGATTATTCAAAAAAACCCGGTATCAGCAAGGTAATTAAAGACCACAAACCTTGTATCAGCCCGATATTCACATCAATTTCAGGAACTGAAAGTATTTCTGTTTGTCAACCTGTGTTTGAAGGCGAGCAATTCATCGGAATACTACGTGCGGTAATACATTTGAGCACAATACGCAATCGTCTCAATGAAAGCAATCAAGACAATGGTGGTTATACCTGGATTGTGGATAACAAAGGAACCATAATAAGCCATACGGATAACTCTTTTATTGGGCAAAATCTGTTTTCACTTCAAGAAGAAAAAGTTGGTGGCGAGGAAGTAAATGAAAAAGAAGTAGTCTCCGAGATATTGGCCGGCAACAGCGGAATCTGTTGTCTCGTGTTCGATTTACTCTCTAACGAAAAAGTTGTTATGGCATGGAGCCCTGTCAGAATTGGAGAGACAAAATGGTCAATATGCGTAACATCAGAATACGACAGAATATCGGCTCCGGTAAAAACCCATTCGAGAAACGTCAATATGGCAGTGGGATTATTGATAGTACAGCTTATTCTGGGAGGGACGTGGTTCTTTAGAAATCAACGCGAGAAAGTCAAGCTGACGATAAAAGCCCAGTCCGCAGACGAGCTGAATGTGCTTAACGAGCAGCTTTCAAGGGAGACCGCTAATCTCAAACGTGCCGAGACAAAATTGAAGAAGGAAATCAAAGAACGTTCATTGATTGAAAAACAACTAAACAAAAATATGCTTGAACTGGAGCAGACACAGCAGGCAACACTAAACATAATGACCGACATCGAGTGTGCCAGAAAAGAAGCTGAAGATGCCAACAAGGAGCTTATTAAGATTACCTCACGGGCAAACGATATGGCAGCACAAGCCAGGATGGCCAATGCCGCCAAGAGCCAGTTCCTGGCCACGATGAGCCATGAAATCCGTACACCCATGAATGCTATAATAGGTTTCACCAATTTATTAGCGGAATCAGAACTAACCGACGAGCAAAAAGAGCATCTTAATCTTGTCAAAATTTCAAGTCATAATCTGCTCAGGCTAATAGACGATATACTTGACCTGTCCAAAATCGAGGCCAGAAAAGTCGATGTTGATATTGCTGAGTGTTCATTAGGGCAGTTACTCAACTCCGTTGAATCGCTGATGCTGCCAAGGGCAAAAATTGAAGGACTTAATTTTAAAATCATCGAAGAAGGTGGGCTGCCGGCACAAATACGAACAGACGTAACTCGTGTGCGTCAATGCCTTATCAATCTTGTGGGTAACGCCATAAAGTTCACCCGCCAGGGATACATCTATTTAAGGATTTCTTTACAGGAAATCGAAAATGCCCCATTCATTCGTTTCGATGTGGAAGATACCGGCATTGGCATCCCTAAAGACAAACAGGAGGAAATATTCGAGACATTTGTCCAGGCTGACAACAGTAACTCTCGTGAGTTTGGAGGTACGGGTCTGGGTCTTGCTATCTCGAAACGGCTGGCGGAGCTTCTGGGCGGACAACTTACTATGACCAGCAAAGCAGAAAAAGGCTCGGTGTTTTCGCTTATTATACCTGCCGGTGTTGATGTAACAAAACAGCCGTTTTTGGACAGGCAAAATATCACAGGCCACATAGTGACCGGTAATGGCCAATCAAGGCAAGTTGAATTTTCAGGCAATATATTAGTTGCCGAAGATGCAAGAACTAATCAAGTGCTTATCAAATCGCTGCTGAAACGGCTCGGTCTGCAGGTAACCATTGCAGAAGACGGTAACAAGGCAGTGCAGGAAGCTATGAGCAAACAATTCGACTTGATATTTATGGACATCGAGATGCCAAATATGAATGGCTACGAGGCCGCAAAGGCGATTAGAAAAGAAGGATTGAAAACACCAATAATAGCTCTGACCGCTTATGCTATGAAGGGCGACGACGAAAAATGTTTTGCGGCCGGATGCGATGACTATATAAGCAAACCAATCGAGCATAAGAAACTTCTTAATATCCTTGGTAAATACTTATCAATAGGAGATGGAAATATGGACCGGCGAATCAATTCCGTAAAATCCGATATTGAACAGCTCAACCAGCTTTGTTCCGAGACTGCATCCTCTGAGACTTCGCGGACAGAACCAGTGGATGAACAATATGGCGAGTTCCCGGTTGACTTTGCAACAATTAAAAAGATTTATGACGATGAAGAAATACTTAGAGAGACCGTAAAGGTTTTTCTTGAAGATGCCCCTCAGACCGTAGAGCTTCTTGCCGAGGCAATAACAGCCGGAGATTCCAAGAATGTAAAAATGTATGCCCATAAGCTAAGAGGTTTAGCCAGACACGTTGCCGCCAGGAAATTGTCCGATATGTTATATCCTCTTGAGACCAAAGCCAGAGAGGCAGAACTGGAAGGCGCTGAGGTACTTTTTGCCGACATACGGACAGAATTTGATAAACTGAAATCATTTCTGTCACAACCGAATTGGACCGAATCAGAAGAGCAACAAAACAACCGGAAGAAGACAATGAAAAAGACATAGGCAGTTATTTGAACTTTAGCAATAACACCAAATATATATTCAGAAAGAAGCAAAAAGTGAAAGTGAGGAAGATAACAATGGAAAAGAGAACCGTATTATTCGTTGATGACGACGTAATAGTCCTGCAGTCCCTGGAAAGGGGTCTGCTGGATGAATCATACAATAAATTTTTCGCCAAGACCTGCAAAGAAGCACATGAAATCCTCCAGCAAGAAGAAGTACATGTAATAGTAACCGATATGTGCATGCCTGAGATGACCGGGCTCGATCTTCTTAGAACCGCCAGAAAAGAACATTCCGATATCATCGGGATAGTACTTTCAGGATATGAACAGGACACTGATTTACAAAATGCTGTTGATCAGGGAGAGATTTTCAGGTTAATTATGAAGCCGTGGAAACTCGGAGGGACAAACTTCGAAAAGATTGTCAGGCAGGCTGTAGATCAATATAACTTCCAGAACGGACAAAGACAATCCGAAGATGGAAAATTAGAGCAGTGTAAAGCCAAGCTCAGAAAGTGGATCAAGCTCGGAAGTAACAAATAATTTTTTTATGTTCGATAATGTCAAAATATGGCAGTTATGTACACAGGTATTTATAAGATACATCCTGTAATCTAATCCAAAAAAATCCTGCTGCTGTCTGGAGTTTTTTACCACCACTTTATATACCCGGCCTTTCAACAATTGAAATATCACAAAAAAACTTGCTTAGATGTTCACCTTAAGATAAACTCACATTTTTAACAGAATGACCTGTTTCGATAATGAAAGGAGTTTATCGATGTTGAACCGGACCTGTATTTTACACGCAGCGTTGCCTTTTCTGATTCTTATAACCTTAATATCTATTATCGGATGTAATCCACTTCAAAAACAAACCGCCGAGACGTATCTAATGAAACCGGACTGGGAAAACCCCGACGTTGTCGGTATAAACAAAGAACCGGGACATTGCACTCTCATCCCATACTCAGATGTTGAAACAGCCCTGAAGGCCGACCGCAAGAACTCACCATTTTACAGATCTCTCAATGGAAATTGGAAGTTCCACTGGGTCAATAAACCCGCTGACAGACCGCTCGATTTTTATAAACCCGATTATGACGTCAGCACATGGAAGCTAATTCCCGTACCTTCCAATTGGCAAATGCACGGCTACGGAATTCCCATTTACCTCAATGTCCCATACCCCTTTCCACCGAATCCGCCCTATATCCCTCACGACTATAATCCAGTAGGTTCCTACAGAAGAAATTTCACAATACCCGAGGATTGGAAAGACCGCCGGATTTTCCTCCACTTCGACGGCGTCAAAAGTGCCTTTTATCTATGGATTAACGGCCAAAAGGTCGGCTACAGTCAGGACAGCATGACACCCGCTGAATTCAACATCACACAATATCTCAAATCCGGTGAAAACTTCATTGCCGTGGAAGTTTATCGCTGGTCCGACGGCAGTTACCTCGAAGACCAGGACATGTGGAGGCTCAGCGGCATATATAGAAACGTCTATCTATTCGCTGCACCGCAAGTGCACATCCGCGATTTCTTTGTCCGAACGGACCTTGATGATAGCTACACCGATGCCACTTTGATGATTCGTCCCAGGATTACCAGCTACACCGACCAGAGCGTCGAGGGGTGGACTGTTGAAGCTCAGCTCTACGACCCAAATAAAGAGCCTGTGCTGACCGAACCTTTGACCAGAACTGTCTCATCCATTATCAACGAGAAATATCCGCAAAGAGACAATGTCAAATTCGCACTTTTAGAACAAAAGATCAGCAATCCGAAGAAATGGTCCGCCGAGTTTCCAAACCTCTACACACTGGTCTTCAGTCTCAAAGATTTCGAAGACAATACTATTGAGGTTGAAAGCTGCCGGATAGGTTTTCGTGAGGTCGAGATAAAAGAAGGTCAATTATTAGTGAACGGCCGGTCGATTAAACTGTTCGGCGTGAACCGGCATGAGCATGACCCGGACCATGGCCGAGCCATCCCCGTCGGCCGAATGATACAGGATATCAAGCTGCTCAAGCAAAATAATATCAACGCCGTCCGCACCTCACACTACCCTGACGACCCAGCCTGGTACGACCTGTGCGACGAGTACGGAATTTATCTTATCGACGAGGCGAACCTTGAATCGCACGGCCTGAAGGGCTACCTTTCAAACATCCCCGGCTGGCACAATGCCTTTGTGGAACGGGCCATACGTATGGTTGAACGTGACAAGAATCATCCGTCCGTCATTTTTTGGTCGCTCGGCAATGAAACAGGCTGCGGGCCGAATCACGCCGCTATGTCGGCATGGATAAAACAATACGATCCCACCCGTCCCATACACTATGAAGGGGCTGCAGGGAATCCTGTTGACTACCCCTACGTTGATATGATTAGCCGAATGTATGCCAGAATTCCGGAAATCATTAGGCTGGCCAACTACCCGAACGATGATAGGCCGATGGTTCTCTGCGAATACGCCCACGCGATGGGCAATTCTGTCGGTAACCTTAAGGAATACTGGGACGCTATCCGCACTCATAAACGCCTCATCGGCGGCTTTATCTGGGACTGGGCGGACCAGGGATTACGTAAAAAGAGTCCCGATGGAAAAGAATTCTGGGCCTATGGTGGTGACTTCGGAGATGACCCGAACGACGGAAACTTCTGCTGCAACGGCCTGGTCCAACCCAATCGAAAACCCAATCCATCACTTTATGAAGTCAAAAAGGTTTATCAGCGAATACACGTCCTGCCTGTCGATATTCTGGCCGGACAGTTTCACATCTACAACGAATATGATTTTCTCAACCTTGATTTCACCGATATAAATTGTGAGCTTACTGCCGACGGCCGGGTAATCCAAAAGGGTACATTACCGAAACTATCACTCGCTTCCGGCGCTAAAAGAGAGCTGCAGCTTAACTTTAAAGAGCCAAACCTTCAGCCCGGTACCGAATACTGGCTTAAGATATTCTTCATCCTCGCCGATAATACCTCCTGGGCCAGGCGCGGCCACATCGTCGCATGGGACCAGTTTAAGGTTCCTTTTGATGTCCCGCCGGCACCGGTTATTGACCCGAACACTCTGCCGTCACTTACACTGAAAGAAAACGCACAAAATATCACCGTCACAGGTGACGATTTCGAACTTATGTTCGCAGCAGAATCCGGCGCGCTCGAATCCTACGTATTCAATGAAAAGCAGCTTATCGCTTCGGCCCCGGTTCCTAATTTCTGGCGAGTGCCAATAGATAACGATGAGGGCAATAAAATGTCCCAGCGCCTCGGCATTTGGTGTAACGCCGGACCTGATCGGACAGTTAATATCGTCAAGGCCGAACAGCTCAAGCATCAGGTTGTTCGTATCACCACAGAAGCAGCCATCCCCGTTGGAACAAACTCCACCTTCACAAATGTCTATACTGTTTATGGCAGCGGTGATATCATCATCGATTCCAACTTCGCCCCGGGCAGTGACAACCTGCCTAAGCTGCCTCGGTTTGGCATGCAGATGGCAGTACCCGCCCGGTTCAACAAACTCACATGGTTCGGCCGAGGTCCACATGAAAACTACTGGGACAGAAAAACCGGCGCCGCTCTCGGACTCTATGCGGGAAATGTCAACCAGCTAATCCACCGCTACGTCAGGCCTCAGGAACACGGCAATAGATCTGATGTCCGGTGGATGGCTTTGACCGACCCGAATAGTGTAGGTATTGTCGCCGTGGGTATGCCCACAATCGACATTAGTGCCTGGCCGTTTACAATGCAGGCCCTTGAAGAAGCAAAACACATTCACGAACCTCCTCTGGGCGAGACTATAACAGTCAATCTCGACTATAAGCAAATGGGCGTCGGTGGCGATGATAGCTGGGGTGCGCGTACACATCCTGAATATACCCTCCCGGCAAAACCTTACCACTATCGATTTCGTATTATGCCATATGCAAAGACACGCGGTAACATACTAAATCTGACAAGACGCAGGTTCCCTGAATTCGACTGACCTCCTTATCTTCAGCCTGGACTAAGATATAGATTGGGCTTCTCGGTATAACCGGATGTTAAATGATAATAGGCTGGATAAAACAGCAGGGATATTGGTCAGGTCGCATTATGAATTATTCGTGTTTTGAATAAGGTCTTGAAATATTGTGGGCCATTATGAATCTGCGCCCTTGTGCCCGACTATTTGATGAGACCTGCTCGACAAACATCCCAAAATCTCGATTTTGCTGTCCCATTTGTGTGAATCAATTACCGCTGACATATTCATTTTCGGGTCCCAAAATTTATGCAGCCATTTATTTATATGTCGCAAAACTTTCATTTTAACTGCCTCACTTTATTCAAAACTCAGATAAAATTGCCATAAAATTCTCTTCTACATATAAAAGGCAGCAACTTGAAGGATGGTAACAAAAAAATTTGACGGGTTTGTGTTTTGAAGAAAAAAGTGCAATATTGCAGTATTTTATACGGCAGGTATCGGAAGCTTTGTACGAAATAATCGTTTACTTAATAATCCTTATTCAAAGAGCAAGAACTCGATCCATTTGTTGAGATATTTCGGCTAATCGCTCACGATTGCCGCCGCTCACTTCAGCGGTCGCCCAGCCCCGATAGCCGATTTTCTTCAATTCCTCCCGTACCCTCTTCCAGTCGATACTTCCTTGCCCAAGACCGAAAGCAAAGCCCTTGACCATACCTTCACTCATCGCAACCTTTAAGTTGTACTCCTTGATGTGTATCTTAACGATTCGCTGACCAAGAACTTCGATCCAGTGTTGAGGCCAGCCCCAGCGCACCACATTACCAATATCGAAATACGCCTTGACGTATGGGCTGTCGAGTTCATCGATGTACCGTGCCATTGTCATAGGTTCAATAAGAAATGTGTTCCAGATATTCTCGATTAAAATGAAGATGCGTTTCTTCTCGGCGTATGGAATGGCCTTACGAATTATCTCCTGTGTGCTTCGGTAATTCTCCATGAACGAACCCTCAGGATTCGGGCGAACAACGCAAAGCACCGATGTGGCCCCGTACAGCTCGGCTTCATCGATGGCCTTTTTGAGGTCGGGATGGCTTGAGTTGACTACACCGTGCACTGGGACTCCCACTTTTTCGCTTGCCCGTGCCAAGACTTTTGGCTCCGGGGTTTCCTTGTTTAGAAGCTGTGTAGGGGTTTCGATGCCCTCGAATCCGACATCTTTGACCAATTTCAGTTTGTCTTCTACAGACAAATCCTCTTTTATCATCGTAAAGCCGAGTGCCTTCCTGTAGCGACCTTTGGAAGATTCTGAATCGGCAAAAGAAGACCGGTCAAGCATAGTCGCCAATGACGCCCCGGCGAGGATTAGACTACTTTGCTGAAGAAAATTACGTCGATTAATTGGTGATTTCATTATTCAATCCCAAGCAATTAAGTAGCTTCAAAATATAATTATCATAGATTTATATGCTCAATCGCCAATCTATAGATATTCTCAGTTTTACAAGATTATTTGAGAATTGGCGCAGAGCATACACGTAAAGAGACAATCTCTAACGATAAATCCGTCAACCTTTCACAGATGAAAAAACAAGCAAGCCGGAACCTACACAGGCTCATCACAGCCGGTAGCGGTGGGGTAAAAGACCCCGCGGCCAGGCCCGAGATTCTTCGGAACAATATCCTGCTTGCTCGAGTTCATCAGCCAGTCCCAGCTTATGTCTTTACCCGTATATGCGGCGGTTCGTGCGCCGATAGCTGTAAGCGTGCTCTCAGCAATTCGTTGGCCCTCGTTGAGCAGGTTACCGCTGCGGATACTCTGGATAAGGTCGATATGCTCTCGCAACATTCCATTGACACTCTCACCCTCATATCTCCATGGGTTTTCACCCGCTATGCGGTTATTGCAGTTGCTGGTACCTTTGGTGCCTACGATTTTCTCATCGCCGCGCCCTGTTCCAGGGCTATGACCGCTAAAGCTCAGGCAGCGTGCGCCGTTGGCATACTCGAACTCGGCAAATATATGGTCCCAGATGTCTCCGTTATACTTCTCCCAATCCGCCTCGCTGTCGTTGTTGTACTTACGGCAGACCTCTTTGGCAGGTCCGATCTGACTGTCGTTATAGCTGCGCCATGCACGGCCGCCCACGGCCATGAATTTCTTCGGTGGACCGTTGAAGCACCAGTTCATAACATCGATATTATGGATGTGCTGCTCGCAAATCTGGTCGCCTGAAAGCCAGTTGAAGTGGTACCAGTTATAGCATTGCCACTCCAGCTCACTCATACCTTCCCGATAACCTCTGTACCAGATGCCTCCGCCATACCAATAGCACTGGCCCCCAACCAGCTCGCCGATCTGGCCGTCATGAATGCGCTTCATGAGTTCGACCCGGCTGAATTCGTGCCTTCTCTGTGTACCGCAAACGATTGCAAGGCCCTTCTGTTCGGCGATTTTAGAGGCCTTCATAACCTCTCGGCAGCCGGTTACATCCGTAGCAACTGGCTTTTCAGTAAATATGTGCTTGCCCGCATTCACGGCCGCCATCATCTGTCTTCCGCGAAACGCCGGCGCCGTCGCCATAAGCAAAAGGTCCGCTTCGCAGCGGGCCAGCTTCTCATGGCAGTCAAAACCCCAGAACAGGTGATCGTCATCGATTTTCACCCGACCTTCGAGCTTGCTGTCCTTCATAATTCTGTCCCGGGTTCTCCTGACTTGACTTTCGAACAGGTCGGCCAGGGCGATAACCTCAACGCCCGGGTCCGCCTGCAGGCATTGACGCAGGGCGCCGTTGCCGCGTCCGCCACACCCGAGCAATCCTACTTTAATTTTTCCCGACCCTTGCGCGTGGGCCACACGCGCAACCGAGCCGGCCAGGGCCACTGCACCGGCGGCTGCGGCTGCTTTTTTCTTAGATATGCCTTTGTCTTTCTTTGACGCTGTCATATTGAAAATCTCCTTTGTTCTTTATCTTTAGGCCGTTTGGCAAAAAGCATTAAGCACTTATTCTTCTATTATCCCCGCCGCCTCTTTCTTGGCACGAAGCCGGGCAACTCATACTTGCCGGGAACTGCAAACGGAAGTACAGACTTGAGCTTAAGGTCATCGGGCGGTAACAAATCCAGCGTGCACCTGCTCATAAACCACGACCTGTTAAACTGCTGGCGTGAATATGCAGATTCTCTGCCCATTATTGCACAAAGCGTGCTCTCGGCGATGCGCTTGCCCTCGTTGAGCGGATTACCGCTGCGAATGCTGTTAATCAAATCGGTATGCTCCACCTCGTATGGATTGGGATTGGGGCCTCTGTAACGCCACGAGTTCTCACCCTGGATGATTCCTGCACAATCGCTGACACCCTTCGTGCCTACCACGCGTTCGCTGACCCGGTTCTGGGTACCTTTAATCTGTCGGCAGGTACTTATAGTCCGCACGTCGCCGGGATAGAAAAATTCAACGCCGAAATGGTCGAAGATATTACCGTGCTCCGGACCCGTACGGTACTGCCGGCCGCCCAAACCATGTACCTGGTCGGGAAGCGCATCGAAGGCCCAGTTAATTACGTCGATATTATGCACGTGCTGTTCGCATATATGGTCGCCCGAAAGCCATGTGAAGTAAAGCCAGTTGCGTATTTGCCACTCGACATCGCTCTGATTGGGTTGGCGCTTGCTGACCCAGAGTTCGCCCATGTTCCAGTAGCATTGGGCCGAGACAATATCGCCTATCGCACCGTCGTGGATACGCTTCAATGTCTCGACATACCTCGCCTGGTGGCGGCGCTGCGTGCCGGCAACAATGGCAAGGCCTTTTTCCGCCGCTTTACTCGAAGCCTCGATGACCATTTTGACTCCGGCCGGACATACAGCAACAGGCTTTTCCATAAAGACGTTCTTGCCCTGCCTTATTGCCTCGGTAAGCTGCTTCGGCCTAAAGCCGGGAGGCGTCGCCAGAATTACCAGGTTCACGTCTTCCAGGGCCATTAGCTTCTTATAGGCATCGAGCCCGATGAAGCAGCGTCTGTCAGGAACTTCAAATTGTTTCTTCAAACCGTTAAGGCGGTCCTCAAATGCATCGGCCAGTGCGACGATTTTCACACCGGGCGAGGACTTAACACAGTCATTCGCTGCACCGGACCCTCGTCCGCCACAGCCTACTACTCCGACACGTATAGTGTCGCTGCCCCTCGCTTCCGCCAAAGGTACTGCCGCGCTGCCCAACATTAGGGCTCCGGCAGATACTGCCGAACTCTTCAAGAGTTCACGTCGTGTAAATTTCTGTTTTTGCACCATATTCGCCTCTCTAACTTTAATTTAGTAGAAATCTTTGCGTTTTTGTTAGTGCTAACAAAATCTCCTTAAATGGTTGCCTCTTCCTGCAGCCTACTCAGCGGCAGAAAACAATACTTAAGGCTTTCAAGATGTGTGCCCAAGCCAAAAGTCCGATCATTGTAATGCAAACCGAGCAAAAAAGTCAAGGGTAAAAAACATAAATTATTTTCCCGGCACCTTTTCAAAAAAATCGCAGAATTCATCTTTCTGCTCTGACTTGAAACATACGATTTGCACAACTCGGTAAAAAATGTTTTGAGATTGGGGGTTAGGATAAAATGATGTGGCTCAGGGTAAATTCGTAAAAAATTCACTTGTTGGTTACTACTCTGCAAAGCGTAAGTGTATCTTGATTCGTGGCTCAATACACAATATACGCTCCATGTTTTATTCCGCCCTTTGTATGCCGTTCAAATTGCTTTTTATGCAGTTACATTCATGTACGTGAAGCGCGTATGCATACCCGAGTCTTACTTTTCGATGTACGTGTTTAGCCAAGTGCTTTAGTTTTTGTAGCGATACATCCGATAACATAAGTAGCAACGATATGCAGAGCACGTTATGGATGATCGTACAAAAGCAATTATAGAAGAATTGCGAGCTGAAGTCGAACGCCTCAAAAAGCGAATAGAATCACTCGAACAAGAGAACCGCCGGCTGCGAGAAGAGCTGGAGAAAGCTCAGCAGCAGGCGGCTCGCCAGGCAGCTCCTTTTCGCCGAGAAGAACGGAAAAAGATTCCTCCGGATGAACATAAACCTCCAGGGCGAAAACCGGGCCATCCGGGCTCTTATCGTAAGGAACCCGGCCACATAGATCAGACAATAGAATTACCGTTGAACAACTGTCCGAAGTGCTCGGGACCGCTAACGGATATCGAGCGTATGGAGCAAATAATCGAGGAGATACCGCCTGTTCGGCCGCACGTGGTCAAACTGATCACATACCGGGGTCGGTGTCCCTGCTGTGGCGTGGTCGAGACACATCATCCGCTGCAAACCTCTTACGGCCAGGGCGCCGCTAAGGTCCAGTTAGGCCCTCGAGCATTAGCATTGGCGGCTTGCCTTAACAAGGTTCATGGTCTGACGATGCGTAAAACATGCAGGGTTTTACAGGATTTGTGCGGTTTGCGGCCTGCGGTAATCGCTCGCAAAGTCTCGTGCGGCAACAAGACCGAGCGTGGCCGATACCGCTGGCAGATTCTCTCAAGCATAGGCGCTACGTGCCGGCAACAAGCGATAGACTTTGTAGAATATCTCAGTTCCCATCTACCATTGACCGCCATACCA